>JANEIH010000031.1 GCA_024513425.1 Sulfurimonas sp.
TTGATGATAACTCAAGCATCTGTAAAAATTTAAGAAACTAAATTTGTAAAATTGTTTTACTACAAGCTCTCTATCATAGGCTCTCCTTTAGAGTCTTTTAGCTACCACTCATCTAAAAATATCTCACTAAACTCTCTTGTTATTGTCATATTTAACAATCGCAAAAAAGAGGCTATTGTGCTTGAGGAAGCGGAGAAGCCTGCCTTTGAGACTTTAGAAATTTTAGAAGTTACAGATAGCTGTTTTTCTCAAAAGCAGTTAAAATTGGCACACTTTATCGCTTCATACTACATCTGTTCACTAGGTGATGTTTTTGCTTTAATGACCCCTTTTTTGAGTGAGGGAAATAAAAAGGGAGATACTTCTCACGCAACTCATATAAGCAAAATAGTACTCTCAAAAAGACAGGTAGAAGCCTTGGAGTCTCTTCAAAAACATAAGGTGGCTCTGCTCTTTGGTGACACGGGCAGTGGAAAGACAGAACTCTATATGAAATATTTTGAAGAGGTTTTGCGTGAGGGTAAGAGAGCACTTTTCTTAATGCCTGAGATCTCTCTGACGCCACAGATGTCTAACAGATTGCAAGAACATTTCGGTGACTATTTTGTTATCTGGCACTCCAAGCTCACTCCTCTACAAAAAAGCAAAGCTCAAGAGAAGATAAGAAGCGGTAAAGCAAAGATTATTGCAGGGGCACGCTCTTCTCTCTTTTTACCTATCGGGGATTTAGGGCTTATTGTGGTAGATGAAGAGCATGATGAGAGTTATAAATCATCTTCACGACCACGCTACAATGCACGCGATATTGCGATTTATATGGGAAAGATTTATGATATACCCGTAGTGCTTGGAAGTGCAACACCATCGCTTGGTTCTTATGTGAAATTTCCTTACATTAGGCTCAAAGGTGGGTATTTTGATTCAAAAAAAAAGTTTATTTACGAAAAGCGTACACAAGAGATTACACCTCTAATTGAGAGTCACTTGCGTGAGGTTTATGAAAAAAAAGAGCAATCTATTGTTTTTTTACCCACTCGTGCAAATTTTAAATATCTTATCTGTGGAGATTGCGGGCATACCTTTGAGTGTGCATTCTGTTCTGTTGGAATGAGTCTGCATCAAAACTCATATGCACTTAAATGCCACTACTGTAATTTTACACAGGCAATACCACGAGTTTGTCCTGAGTGCCACTCTTCTCATCTTGTCAGTTCAAGACTTGGAACTGCCGAGGCTATGAATATCATAGCAGAACTTTTGCCAAATGCAAAACTTGAACAGTTTGACAGAGATACCATTACTACGGCGGCTAAGTTAAAAAAAGTATTGAAACGCTTTAATGATAAAGAGAGCAATATCTTAGTCGGCACGCAGATGCTTAGCAAAGGGCATGATTATCATGATGTAACCTTAGCAGTTATTCTCGGAATGGATAATCTTTTAGGTATGCCCGACTACAAAGCGCGTGAAAAAGCACTCTCATCACTCATTCAAGTAGCAGGGCGTAGCGGTCGTGCCAAAGATGCAAAGGTAGTCGTGCAGACATTTAATGAAGAGTTTTTTAAACACTATATTGAAAACTATGAAGATTTTTTAGAAGATGAAAAACTTTTCCGTCAAGAGCTCTATCCTCCTTATAAAAAACTCTGCCGTATTCTTTTTGCTCATAAAAACGGAGTAAAAGCACAAGATGCAATGCGTGAGATGCAAGGAAAACTAAGAGTATTTCCAAAAGTTGAAATAGTAGGTGCAAAAAAATGCGCTATAGAAAAAGTGGCCAATAAGTACCGTTTTGAGATACTGCTTCGAGCTGATAAAAGCACAGATATCATTAGTGCAGTAAGAAGTTGTAAGCACGCATTATCCGAAGTAGATATGGATCCTATAGAGTTTACTTGAGTTTTGTGTCAAAAAACCGTTTTGATCCATTGTTTTCATCTATGAAATGAATGTAAGAGATATTTTCAAATGGTGGGAGCTTATGAAAAGGTGTTTGGTTGTTAAGGTGAAGCTCAACACTCTTGTCATATTTTTTCTTTAGATGTAAAAATGCTTTTTTCTCTTTGCCTCTGAGTTTTTTTGTTGTAATCTGCACAACATGAAGTGGATTAATGGCACGACCGCGTTTTCTAAGTTCAAAATGCAGATGTGGACCGGTTGAACGACCGGTACTGCCTACATAGGCAATAGTTTGTCCCTTCTTAACATATTTACCGCGATGTATCCCTCTACGAAAAGATTTTAGATGCGCATAGCGTGTTTCATAACCATCATTATGTCTTATTTTGACAAGATTTCCATAGGTGCCAAGCCGTGCAGCATAGATAATTTTCCCGCTTCCTGCAGCTATTACGGGAGTTCCTCTTCTAGCGGCATAATCAACACCCAAATGGGCTTTCCATTTGTGTAAAATCGGGTGCCATCTTCGTTTGGTAAAATAGGATGAAATACGCGCATTGCGAACAGGACGAGCAAGTAGAAATCCTTCAACCTCATGCGCTTTTTCATCATAATAGCGTCCATCATCATTGAGATAGATATAGTGGCGTTTATGATTCATCTCTATCATGGCAACTTTGAGTGTAGGCATGGAAAAAGGATGACCTAAGCGGTACTTTTGTTTATAGATCATCACAAGTCTATCGCCTTTGCGAATGTCATTTTTAAAATTAAGTGAGTGTTTAAAACTTGCAATAAAAATTTGAGCAAGTTTTTTATCTCCTGTCTCTTTTAAAATATTGTACATTGCGGAGCTTGTAATGATTGTGCTAAAGGCTTCTGTTTTGGCAGTACTGATAATTGGAATGGCTTCAAATTTGTAAGAGTTTTTATCTTTATAGATATGGATTTGCAGTTCATCATTGAGCGGAAGTAGTATCTGCTCTATTAGACCATTATCATCTTTTAAAATTTGATAATGCACTCCGGCACGCATCTCCTCTGTAAGTCTTTGGTCATCTTTGTCAAGATCGTAATAGAGCTCTTTGAGTGGAAGCTTGTGATTCTCTAAAAAGATCAGATATGTCTCCCCGTTTATCCATCTATGCCTCTCTACAATAGAAGAAAAGAGAGATGTTGTCAGTAGAAAAAGTATGAAAAATCGTATCATTAATATTCGCCTAAAAGAAATAATGCACGAAGATTATCAAATTTTTGATTAATATGAGGTTTGTTTGATATAATCACACTATATTAATAGAAAGTTGAATAATGAAATATACGATTTTACTCATTTTGATGGTTTCACAGATGATGGCAGCTGTGATAAAAGCTCCAATTCTTACTGTTGATAACGATAAGGCACTTGCTACGATAGAGATTGACCATATTGATGTAGGAGTGAGTGGCTTTGTGGTTCATCATATCACACCTGAGCATAGCTCCATTTTAAAAAAAGCAACAGTTATGGCATATGATAAAGCCAAAAAAATTGCAACAATTAAGATGAGTGAATTTAATGCGCTCCGAAACAACTCTCTGCCATATGGAAAGTGGAAACCAGAAATTGGCGATACGGTAGAGCTTGCTTTTGGGTACTCGCGTGGGCTCTTAATCGCTCCAGATGAAGAGATATATCATAAAATCTCAAAAAGTACACATATTCAGTGGGTACATCCAGACCTTTTTGCAGCACTACTCTCTTTTGCCGGGCATCCGACACCGCTTCAAGAAGATTTTGCGAGTTTTGCAAATACTACAAGTGTTGGATTGCTTTTTATCTACTTAGATAAAAAAGTCTATACAGTTGATATTAGGAGTTTTAGAATTTTAAATATTACAGATACCCCTCTTGAAGTCAAGAAAGAGCAGAGACCTTTTTATACGCGTATAACAAAAATAGATGCAAACTTGTGGGGTAAAGGGAGTGATGAGATGGAGAGTTATGCTTTGTACTATTATAAGCTTTTGGTACAGAAAAACAGAAAAAACAAAGCACTCTACAGGATAGTAAAAAGTCATAAAGAGTTAGCAGATTTAGTTGCCAAATTTAAGATAGGAAAATAGTATGATTGAAGCAGAACATTTAGAGTATTTTAAAACCATTGTAGGCGATGAGAATATCTACAGTGACAAAGCACATCTCATCGCATACTCTTATGATGCAACATGCGAGCATTTTGAACCTGATGCTGTAGTTTTTCCTCGAAATGAAGAGGATGTCAGTAAAATTTTAGCGTACTGTAATGAGCATAAAATCATTATTGTTCCACGCGGAGCGGGTTCAGGTTTTACCGGTGGAGCACTGCCGAGTTCCGGTGGTATTGTGCTAGGCTTTGAAAAACATATGAATAAAATCCTTGAGATTGATATGAAAAATATGGTTGCTATCGTACAACCAGGTGTTATCAATATGGATCTACAGCGTGCAGTTGAAGAGGCAGGACTTTTTTATCCGCCGGATCCAGCATCTCAGGATTATTCAACTATAGGCGGTAATGTAAGTGAAAATGCCGGCGGTATGCGTGCTGCAAAGTATGGAATTACCAAAGATTATGTTATGGCAATACGCGCGGTACTCCCAAACGGTGATCTTATTAAAGCCGGAAAGCGAACTATTAAAGATGTTGCAGGCTATAATATTTCAGGTATTTTAATAGCTTCTGAGGGAACTTTGGCAGTTTTAACAGAGATAACCCTCAAACTTATTCCAAAACCAAAACTAACAAAAACGGCGATGGGAATCTTCCCAACGGTAAAAGATGCAATGGAGGCGGTTTATAAAACAATGGCAAGCGGAATTACACCGGTTGCTATGGAGTTTTTAGATAACTTAACAATTCGTGCGGTTGAACAAACCTTCCACAAAGGATTGCCGGTAGATGCCGGTGCTCTTTTGGTTACTGATGTTGATGGCAATTTGGAAGATGATCTGAACTTCCAACTTGACCAGATTGAAAAGGTTTTTGAAGAAAATGGATGTTCTGAGTTTCGTCGTGCCAAAGATGAAAAAGAGGCGGCTGCTATCTGGTTTGCTCGTCGCAATGCCTCTCCTGCACTCTCAATTTATGGAAGTAAAAAACTAAATGAAGATGTAACTGTTCCGCGTGCAGTATTACCGGAGCTCTTAGAGAAGTTTTATGCCATAGCTAATAAATACAGTGTAAAAATCCCATGTTTTGGACATACGGGCGATGGAAATGTCCATACAAATGTTATGGTTGACGGCAGTAATCCAGAAGAGGTAAAAATCGCCTATAGAGCGATTGAAGAGGTGTTTCAGGCAACAGTTGATCTAGGTGGAACACTCTCGGGTGAGCATGGAATAGGGCTTGCAAAAGCACCATATATGAAAATGGCTTTCTCTGATGCTGAGATGGAACTTTTTAAATCGATTAAAAAAGCCTTTGATCCAAATAACATCTTAAACCCTGCAAAAATGGGACTTGATTAAGAGAATGTTGCATAATAGATCAAGTATATAAACAGACAGAGACAATAGAAAAAGAGTAGATAAAGCACTTCTTTTTTAAAAATGGCCAAAATCGAGAGAAAAATCTCCCCATATAAAACTATATCTGGAACTGCTATTTTCACTGCGTGAGGATTGAGTTGCAGTAAAGAGATAAGCAGTGAGTCAAGCAGATCCCCAGATCCAATCAAATGAAGAAAAATAGAGAGTGGATAAAAAAGAGTAAAGAGTGATGTCCAAAGAATTGAGAGTGGGTGGTATAGGCTGAAGTTTCCAAAGATGACCAAAGAGTAGGGCAACATCATCAGATAGACCCAAAAAGGGAGTAGAAGAAATTGCCACAACTTACTTTTTTGTTTAAAATAGATAAGAGATAAAAAGAGATAAAAAACGCCACTGAGACTTAAGAAAAAGCCAATACTAAAGAGCAATCTTGGAAAAAGAGCAATGAGTGACAAACAAGTCAGTAAGAGTGTCTGTAGTGAGATGATTTTAATACCTCTCTCATAGAGTATAAACCCAATACAGAGCATTGTAAAAGCCCTCAGAAGCGAGGGCGGTATATCTAAAAAGAGCATATAAGCAAGTAAAATAAAAGCGATAATGAAAAAAGTGTCACGCTGTGCACTTCTATAGGGAAAATACCTATTTTGCAACACTCTGTAAGGGTATTTAATAAAAAAATATAAAAGTGCCGAGAGTACACCAAGATGAAAGCCGCTTATGGCGATAAGATGGGATATGCCGAGATTTGAAAAAATCTGCTGAAGATGGTACGGTAGTGACTTTGCTAGATAGAGTGCCTGATAGATAGCATTTATATCACTCTCTGCGTGAGCTTTGGCAATAGCAGCGGCAATGTTTTCTTGCATAGAACTTGTTGTATCAATTTTCAAAATTTTACTAAAAGCAAAAAAGCCTTTGAGATACTCTAAAAAAGTAATTTTCCCTGCCCATACCTCTAGGAGAATATTTTTGTCTTTGTAGTTTGGTAGATTTTTAGAGGCTATTGAATAAAAAACAAAACCATCAAAACTTTTTAACTTTAGTACCTGATAGGTTTTTGTTTTGCCTTTTTTTGTAACTTTTGTTTTTGTGTATTGTTTGAGAATTGTCGCATCTACTAATTGAGAGTCAAATTTTGTGAGCTGTTTGTATTTGTAATATTCATAAGAGAGAGAAGCCGTAAGAAGCAGAATAAAGAGAACAAGAAGATAGAGATAGTCCTTTCTTGAGCCTAATAGATTAACTCTCTCTAAAGAAGCCATCTAAATCGGTGGCATCTCAACTTTTGAGATAGCAACATGAGCTGATTTTGTATCGATATTTTCATAGGTTGTCTCAACAGCCTGATTAAAGCTTGGTGCATCGACAAAGCGGGTAAGTTTTTTCTGAAATATCAGTTTTACATGTCCTGTTGGACCATTTCTCTGTTTTCCAATGATAATCTCAGCCTCTTCTTCCTCTTTTTCAACATAGGTTGAGGTAAACTCTTTTCCTTCTGTGCGCGCTGCCTTTTCTCTCTCTTTCTCCTCTTTGTAGAGATAGACATCATCACGATAGACAAAAAGGATAATATCAGCATCCTGTTCAATCGAACCAGACTCACGAATATCACTAAGCATCGGGCGTTTATCGTTTCTGCTTTCAAGCCCACGGTTAAGTTGTGAGAGCGCAACAATAGGCATCTCAAGCTCACGAGCAAGCATTTTAAGTCCGCGTGAGATCTCACTTACTTGAAGGTGTCTGTCTTGGTTGCCGATTCCTGACATAATTTGGAGGTAGTCAATCACGGCTATCTCAATTTCCGGATGCTTGTTTTTGAGTTTTCTAAGTTTGCTCCGAAGTTGATTGATATTGACACTTCCCTGATCGTCAACAAAGAGTTTAGCAGAGTTCATTTTGTCAATAGCGCCGTTGAGTGAGCTCCACTGTTCATCACTCATATCACCGACACGCAATTTCTGTAGAGGAATAGATGTCTGAATGGAGAGCAGACGCAACATCAACTGCTCAGCCGGCATCTCTAGTGAGAAAAAGGCGATACCTTTACCTTGATTGATAAGGTTGTTTACTGTATTTAAAACAAAAGATGTATTGTGTGTTACCGTCATATCTTCAAGCAAAAAGAGGTGGTTCCCATCAAGAACAAAGCCATAATATTCATCGACTTTATCATATTCAACTTTTATGCCCGTTTGAAGGTGTTCTCCTGAGAGTATTTTACTTGCTTTTTTATGGGAAATTTTAGTCGGTATAGTATCAAGATGACCAATAATGTTTATTTTTTTAATTTTGGCTTTTTCTCTCTTTAGTAAAACACGAAAACCCAGAGAATCAGCCAAAAATTTAATTTGTTGGGCTAGTTTCTCATCTTCTTGTAAAATTTCAAACAGATGATGTTTTTCATCATAATGTCCGTTGCCGTCGATAAGACCGGCTAAAAGTTCTAATCTGTTTTTTTGTGAATTTCGCAAATAGTTATGTGGAATATGTTTATAATTGAGCAGATCCAAATCACGCAGTTTCTCTTCTAAAGAGCTCTCTCTATCTTGCGTGGTGATATCAATATTATCTACAGTTCCACCCCCAAGCCAAATACCTAAAAAGTACGGATCAACAGAGAGTTGCGTTTTTGGAAAATCAATAGCTACTTTATAGCCTTTATAGTTTGAGTGGAATTTTTTACTATTTTTATTGTACTCTTTGATCGAGATATTTAAAATATCTCCATATTTGTGTTCTCCTTCATTGCGTGAGCATTTAAGTGAGAGAATATGTGACTCATTAACACGATAGTCTATGCCTCTGTTTTGACGCACCCAGTACATTTTTTCACGACCACGGGCAAGTGAAAGAACTCTTCTTGGTGTTGAATCATCACCCATCAATTTATCACCGACAACTACATCTTCAACATTTTTAACTCTGCCGTCATACATAACAACTTTTGTACCTCGTCCAAGGCATTTCCCCATTGCCGGTCGTGCAGCGATAATAACAAGGTCACCTTTGCCAAAACCGGTTGTCATTTTGTTCAACTCTTTAAAACCGGTATCTACTCCGACAAGCACAGAATTACCGCGTGCTTTCATCTCTTTGATGTACTCCATCGTATCGAAGGTTATCTTTGGAGAGTCTTTAAAGTCGTTTGTCTGATTGTCCTGCGTGATCTCATAGAGCTTTTTTTCTACAATATCAATGACTTCTACAGATGGAAGCTCCTCTTCTACGGTTACTCGCTTTATCTCTGTTGTGAGTGTTAAGAGATGGCGTTTTAATGATTTGTCTTTAATCTCATCAACATAGGCTTTTGTGTTTGAGATAGGGTTTGTAGCCAAAATCTCAAGCATTACCTGCTCATCAAACTTTTTCGCACGAATCAGCTCTTTTTTTATAAACTCTTCATCGATTGGCTGATCTTTTTGTAAAAGAGTTAGCATCGCTTGAAATATATCTTGGTGCGCAGGAAGATAGAAGTCATCTTTGTTGAGTATGACACTTAGCTCATCAAACTGACTTGGCTCGAAAATAATAGAGCTTAAAATTGAACGCTCAAAGGCTAAATTATAGAGATTATCTTGCATTTTATTCTTCTGCCATTTTTTCCACTTCACCGACAAAGCAATCAACTAGCTCTTTTTCATCAAGGTTTGCTACAACTTTCCCTTTAACCATAACAAGCCCTTTTCCTTTGCCGTAGGCGATAGCAACATCTGCGTGAGCTGCTTCACCGATAGCATTGACAACACATCCCATCACAGAGACATTCAACGGAGTTTTAATATGTTTTGTGCGTTGTTCAATCTCAGCAACCGCACTCACCAAGTCTGCCTCTATACGACCGCAGGTAGGACAGGAGATGATATTGAGCCCATCAGGCATCGCTCCACTATCTTTGAGAATTGCACGACCGACATTTATCTCCTCTTCAAGCTCACCGGTGATACTGATTCGCATGGTATCACCGATACCATCAAGTAAAAGTGCACCTAAGCCGATGGCGCTTTTTACTGTTGCGTGAAAGATGGTGCCTGCTTCCGTAACTCCCAAGTGAAAAGGATAATTATTACGAGGGCGTAGCATTCGATAGGCATCAACTGTACGCTGTACATCACTTGCTTTGAGCGAGATTTTAATATCATCAAAACCTAAATCTTCCAAAAATTTGATATTGTACTCAGCTGATGCCACCATTGCTTCTGCCGTAGAACCATACTTGTTATCGAACTCTTTTTCCAAACTTCCTGAATTGACGCCGATGCGAATCGGCAAATCTCTCTCTTTGCAGGCTTTTACTATCTCTTTTATCTTGCTTTTATCACTGATATTTCCAGGGTTGAAACGGATGCAGTCCACTGACTCTGCGGCAATAAGCGCAAGTTTATAGTTGAAGTGGATATCCGCAACAAGTGGTAGAGAGATCTGCTCCTTAATGCTTTTGAGTGAAAGTGCATCTTCCATATTGGGTACTGCTACTCGGACAATATCACAGCCTGCAAAGTGGAGACGATTTATCTGCTCCACTGTTGCTGCAACATCATGTGTATTTGAATAGGTCATAGACTGAACAGAGATAGGCGCATTACCGCCGACCGCAACATCTCCGACATAAATTTTTTTGGTTGGGTATCTATTTATCATAAGATGATTTTATCTTTTTTTATATGAAAAATGGCTTTAGAGGCAAAAGTAATTTTAGACATTGAATACAAAATAAAGTGGAGAGTTAGAATTTAAAGTCCAAATTAGTATAAACATAGCGTCCCGGTTCATTTAGCAACATTACATCTGTTGTACCGCCAGTGACTAAGATAAGGTCTGCATATGTATTGCTCTGTGAATATCTCTTGTTGAGCATATTATTTACACCTATTGTCAGGTTAAATTTTCTATTGATCATCTGTTTTACTTTTGCATTTAAGATTGCCCAACTAGCAAGAACCTGCTCACCATTCTCATAATCGATTGCACTCCATTTGTCACTTGCACGCATTTCAAATGTTGCGATAGAGTTATTTGCATATTCATAGTTCAGTGCCACATTTCCACGCAGTGGTGCCATATCTGCTAAGTTTGTATTTGTCTGCTTAGCAAGTGCTTTATCTTTTTTGCCACGCTTGTAAGAGACTCCCATATCAAAACTCATATCATCTGTGAGATAGATAGAAGCGGTTGTTTCTATGCCATAAATATAAGCATCTATATTTTCAAACGCATGCAGATTTACACCTTTGTGATAATAGATATAATCTTTGAGTTTTGAGTAGAAAGCTTTTATTTTAAATTGAAAGTCAGCACTATTTGCTTCATAGCCTAAATCTATCTCTTGATTTTTCGTATCTTTTAAATCATGAGTACCCACTTCATTGCCCTTAGAGCTTAAAAAATAGAGCTCTCTAGCATCAGGCATACGATAAGCCTGTCCGATACCAAAGAGTATCTTATTCTCTTTATTGATATTGTATGTCCCTAAAATATTTGCCCCCACGGAGTAATAACTGTTGTTTTGATAGCTGTTATTTGTAATGCTCGTATCATCAACTCTCACGCCGAGAGAGAGATTAAAAGAAGCATACTCTTTATCAAGTTTTGCAAAAAGTGCACTATTTTTTGTTACTGTATTGTCAATACTTTTTCGATAACCGATTGCTGCTGCTAAGCCATTTTTTTCATAACCTCCGTCCCATTTTCTTCTACTTACATCAAGACCAAAAAGAAGTTGATAGGAGTTAATATCAAAACTGTTTTTAAGTTTAATTCCATCTACATTAGTGGTGAGTCGATTTGTCACTGCTATACCTGTGTTGAATGAAGACATTCTATAGTCTGTACCCATTGGATGGTCAACATCAGAGTGATAATATTGCAAGTTAATATTTTTGTATATATCATTGATACTGTTGATATTATACGCTACATTGTAGATATTTGAGTTATCATAAAGGGCATCCATCTTGGAGTTTGCATAAAAAATATTATCACTTCTATTTGCCGTAACGCTTAGACGCAGTTCTTGATTTTTAAATATTTTAATAAAAGCTTTTGCCATTGCACTCTTTTTAGTATAAGCTGGCATATCACGATAAGCTGATTGTACTCTTGCATCATATTTTCCACCTATTAAAGAGGGATTTTTTGCTATGTACTTATCAACTTGTTGCGATAAAGAGTCGCCATGTCCATCATGATACTGATTAGCTGATTCCGTAGAGAGTGTCGCAACCATACGAATAATATCACTGCCTCCACTAAATGTTGTTCCGAATTTTTTATAACTCCATGAACCAAAACCAAGATTAACAGAACCTTTGAAATCTTTTGAGGGTTTTTTTGTGCTTATTTTTACACCACCGCTGAGTGTTCCAAAAGAGGTAACATCATATGGTCCTTCGATAACTTCTACCTTGTCAATCTGATTTGCTACAATGTGAGAAGCAGGGGGATCCATTCTATTTGGACATGCACCGCAAACCTTTGTTCCATCAACCTCGACTGTAATGTTATCACGCTTTTGTCCACGAATGAGGATATCATTGGCAATGGCACTGCGACGCGACATATCAATAGCCGGTAGATTGTCACTGAGTGCCTGAGCAAGGTCGGCAGAAGTTTGTGCTTTTTGTGCAACATCGGTTACAACCGTTGCTTCAACATTAATGGACTCTAAAGCTACATCAGCAGAACAGAGAGCTGAGAGAGCTAAAGGCAAGAGAGCAAGTGCTTTTTTCATAACAATTTCCTTGTTTTTATCTTAAAAAATAATTTTAAATCTTTAAGATAAGATTTCTTTACTAAAATAATAGTAAAAGGAGTGTTAATAAAGTGTTAATAAGAGAAAAATATCTTACATCTGTAAATAAACACTTTTTGCAAAGTTCATTGTTGCACAGTGTAGTGAACCATATTGGCGGATAAGTACAGAACAATCAATGCCGATAACCTCTCTTTTTGGAAATGTTTTTTTAAAAACATCAAGAGCCTCCCTGTCTTGTTGTACATTATAGAGTGGGACAACTACGGCACCATTGACAAATAAAAAGTTTGCATAGGTCGCAGGTAGTCGCTCTCCTTTATAGTAAAGTGCATCGGGCATCGGTAGAGCTATGAGTTTAAGTCTCCTCTCTTTTGCTATCATTGAGAGCTCTTCTTTCATCAAATATAGCTCTTTATAGTGTTCATCTTCTCTATCTCTGCACTGTACAAACATAATAGTATCTTCATTGATAAAACGGGCAAGTGTATCGATATGTGAATCGGTATCGTCACCGACAAGATACCCATGGTTAAGATAGAGTATATGCTCTGCTCCAAAATAATCTTTTAACTTCTGTGTGATTTGGATGTTATTGAGCTTTGAATTTCGATTGGGATTGAGCATACATGCTGTTGTTGTTAAAATAGTCTCTCTTCCGTTGCTCTCAACAGCACCGCCCTCTAGAACAAAATCTGCTTTTTGCATAGGTACCGCATAGGTATCTTTGATCATTTGAGACATGGCATTGTCCCTATCTGCTTCAAACTTTTCTCCCCACGCATTAAATATAAAATCAAGTAGTTCTGTCTTGCCGTTTTCTCTCACGCATAAAGCAGAGCAGTCTCTTGCCCATGTATCATCAGTTGTGTACTCTATAAAAAAAAGATTTTTATGTGATGGAAAATATTTTTGTGTTACTTCTTTGTCTGAACAGATAATGAGACAGTTTTGAAACTCTTTTATCGCGTTAATAATATCTACAAAACAGTTCTGTGCCTCACGCAGATAGGGTGCCCAATCTGTTTGTTCATGAGGAAAGATGATCTGCGTGAAACTCTGTTCTTCAAACTCTGCGATTAATCGCTTTTTCTCAAACATACTGTATAATTCCCTATGGCTTATATAACATTGAATAAACAACATTTTTTCAACAACTTGGATATTATTGCACAACGAAGCAAAGGCAAAGATAAAATAGCACTTGTTTTAAAAGATAATGCATATGGTCATGGCTTGCGTGAGATGGCAACTATGGCAAAAGAGTACGGCATCTCCAAAGCTGTTGTCCGCTCCTGTGTTGAAGCAAAAGAGATCGAGGAATTTTTTGATTATATTTTGGTTTTGGCAGATACTCCACAAGAAAAGAGTGTAAAAATTTGTTATACGATAAATGATTTAGACTCCATCTCAAAGTTTCCAAAAAAGACAAAAGTAGAATTAAAAGTAAATACAGGTATGAATAGAAACGGCATTGAGATGGATGAACTGCGTGAGGCGTTTTTCTTGATACAAAAACAAGAGTTAAAACTAGAGGCTATCTTTACCCACCACGGTTGTGCCGATGAAAATCAATCTATTTTTGATGAACAAAATAAAAATTTTATGAAGGTCAAAAAAGAGGCAACAGCTTTAGTAGAAGCATTTGGAGGAAAAGAGCTTCGTTTTCATTCTGCCAACTCTGCAACACTTTTTCAAATAGATAACTTTACAGAAGATATGGCACGCATAGGTATCGCTGCTTATGGTTGTATAGAGATTGCTAAAAATGTCGATGCAGAGTCCTTACGACCTGTATTGTCGCTCTATGCCAAGAGAAATTCTACACGCTATCTAGGCAAGGGCGTATCTATAGGATATGGTGCTAGCTATACAACTTTGCGTGAGTGTCAAGTGGGAAATTATGATTTTGGGTATGGTGACGGTTTTTTACGAGCTTGTTCTAACAGATATGAAACGCCTGAGAGTATCCGACTGCTTGGTAAAATCTCTATGGATAACAGCTCTTTTTTATCAGTTGCGGAGGAGCTTTTGATTTTTAATGATGCAAGAGTGGTAGCACGCATAGCGGGAAGTATCAGTTATGAGATATTGACCGCACTCAAACCCTATCTCAAAAGAGTTATTTTAGAGTAAAATCTCCATAATTGATTCTGGAAAAAGTACACCGTCAATCCCTAAAAGTGCCATCTCTTCAATCTCACTTTCTTGAGTGATATGCACCAAGATTTTTGCATCAAAGAGGTAACTCTCTGCTATACTTTGTGCTGTTTTTGCCAACTTCTGATGTACGGCTATATAGTTCGCACCCAAAGCAGCAGCATAGAGAAGTTCTGTAATATCTTTCACTCCAAGCCCAAAAACGATATGGTTGTTGCTAAGATGCTCAATAATATCAAGATTTTTTTCCTCAAACTCCAAATAGATTTTAGAAGAGGGAGGTGTTTTTTGAAGACTCTCTATATCAAAGATATGGAAAAAATTATCATTCTTAATAAATTTATGTCCAAAAATGAGCATTATTTTTCACTCTTTTTTATACATTCATCAGAGCAGTAGTATTTTCCACTGCTTAAAATAGACTCTGAAATTTCAACATAAATACTACAACGCGCACATTCAACCATTTCGTTTGTTTGTGGCTTTTGTTCTTTTTTCTTAGTTGTTGTGCTGTTTTTTTCTACACTCTTTTGTTTGAAAAACATAATATAGACAATGTAGATAACGGCACCGACAAGTAGTGCTTTTAATATCATAGACTCTCTCCTAATAGTAAATAATGTCTGTTGTGCCTCTTTATAATTTTATGTGGCATATTTTGCGTAGCTTCCACTTCATCAAAAACACGCTCACCTTTATAGAAGAGAAACTTCGTCTCTTTATCTCGTAATTTTATACTGAGATCTAAGAGCATTTTTGTATCTGTTACTGCGCGTGAGGTGATCAATTCAAAAATCTCACGCTCCATCTCTTCAACTCTTTTTTTGACTATACGAACATTTCCAAGATTAAGATCGGCTTTTATAAACTGTAAAAAACTTGCTCTTTTGAGAAGTGGCTCAACAAGTGTTACTTCTGTATCTGGAAAAGCAAAAGCCAAAATCATACCAGGAAATCCAGCACCCGTACCAATATCAAGCAAAGAGTTTACCCTAGGTAAAAAGCTAGCAGGAAAGAGTGCATCGAAGATAAACTTATCGAGTGTTACTTCATCTTTTGCACCTGTGAGGTTGTGAATTTTATTCCACTTTAAGAGGTGCGCTTTATATTTTGCAATATTGTTAAAAAAATTGTCCGGCAGAGAAATATTCTCTTTTTCTACACATAATTGTAAATTCATAAGGTATTTTATCTTAAAAAAACTCTCAAAACGATTTATCTCTCTAAACAATAACTTTTATTTGCTAGAACCACTTGTAGATTTCCACACAAATGTAAATCCAAAGATTTTGATTACTTCTCAAATTATGGTAAAATTAGTTTATTAAAAATTAAGGTAACATTAAAATATTTGAAAACACCAATAGAGCTACTGTTGATGCAGATATCTTAGAGTTAATTTACAGACAGGAGTTATAGATATGAATTTCAAAAACATATTTCTAGTAATATCTACTATTATTACAATAGGAATGACGGGTTGTGGCAGTGATACAAACAGCAATGCAGCCACAAATAGAGCAAGCGGTTTTCAAAACTTAGCCAATATTCCTCCTGCTATACTTCCAGTAGGAATTACTATCACAGCATCTGCGGCAACTCTAGTAAGTACAAAAAACACTACTTATGGTGTAGATGTAGATGGAAATATACCACCAAGCGGTCTAGTGGTTAAAGTCTCTTACCACTCAAATAGAGATATAGCTCTTAATGATTTTACAAGTTCTCCTTTTACTATTAAAGCTAGCAATACAAAAAGTGGTACTGCTATTGATGTAAGATTTCAATGGAGAAATATACATTTATCTGCAGGAGATGGTTATTTTAATGCGAAGATTGTGCCTATCGGCGGTACTTACCACGCTAGACAATTAGATCTAAACGCAAATGGATACACAGCCGCTACACTCTCATATCAAATAGACGGTAATTCATCTATAGGGCAGTTAGACCTTAAAGTCATACCCGGAATACCGGACAGAAACTTCAATGTACTAACAAACGGCAAATATGAGCATCAATTTGTATATATGCCTGTAAAATCAGCTACAGGAAGAGTTTGGCTCAACAATAACTTAGGAGCAGCGTTTGCAGATATTAATAGTGGTTACTTTAGCCCTCATCAACAAGCTACATCAGCTACCGACTACAGAGCTTACGGTTCACTCTTTCAATGGGGGAGAAAAGCAGATGGACATGAGCTAATAAACTGGAAAAGCAGTACCGCAGGAACTCCAAAATATGGCACAACGACTACAAAGTCTAATGATCCAACTAGCCCACTCTTTATCAAACAAGCTGATTGGAGAGTAAACGGAGATGATACCCTATGGGCAAGTGAATCAAGCCAAAACAATGTTTGCCCGGTAGGATACAGACTACCGCTAGATCCAAGTGAAGCAGAAGATTCTTCTAGTGAGTTTAATGCGGAGGTAGATACTTGGAGTTCAAAAAACAAAGCAGGTTCTCTATCGAGCAACCTAAAATTAACTATGCCTGGCTTCCGTTGGTTTAATAATGGTTTTTATTATGCAAGAACCTATGGACTCT
>JANEIH010000032.1 GCA_024513425.1 Sulfurimonas sp.
GTTTTGACAACTTGGAGATATTTTTGCAGTTTTTTACAGCCATTTATAAATAAACCTTTGTTTACTACCAATATAGCATACTTTCAGGCACTTTTTAGACCCCTGTATTTTTCATTAAGTCACAAAATTTTCTAGCGAAAATTTACAGTTTGAAGAGGTCATGCATTAATTTTTTAAAACTCCTTTATTAAAGAGTTTGTCAAATATAGTCGGTAAAATCAAGGCTTTTGGCATACTTAACCTAAAAAACAAGCAGTTGGTTATTTTTTCTAGAAATATTATATAACCACACGCCATTAATTAAGTCTCTTTTTTATACTCCAAATCTCCTGCACGAGACTCTTTTTCACTGATGAGCCGTTCAATCTGTGCTTTGACTTTATCGTAGCGAAATTGTTCCTTAAAGCCTTGAATGCGTCCACCTGCAGCATTTGGATGTCCTCCGCCTCCTGCCCACTCTTTAGAGATCTGTGAAACACTTACCTGATTGTTTGCTCTTAGACTCATTGTTCCGCGTGAGCTTACATCAACGATGAAATCATACTCTGGAAATTTTGTTAAAAATCCGTTTCCGATGATAGAGGTGTTACCGACTCCATAAGAGAGATATCCACGATAACCTTTATAGTAGATGGTTTTCTCACTACGCGCACGCCCAAGGAGTTCTACAACATATTTAGTTACTAGATTATCTAAGGTATCATTTTGTTCACATTTGAAAAAAGCCTTTTTCAAAAAGTAGATTTTTTCATCTAAAACAATTGGGGCATCAGGTTTATCAATGTATTTGGTTGCTTCATGGAGCAGTGAGAGTTTATACTGTGAATCTTCCTCTGGAAACATAATGCGGTTTAACTCTCGCGTTTCAGTAACAAGACGCATACAGACTTTGCCATATTCAAAGTTTTCTCTCTCTTCTTGTCTCCAAAGGTCAACTGCATTAACCAAATCTACATACTTCTGCATCCATGACGGTTCATCAAATTCAAAATGTTCTTTTACATAGTCGTAAGTGATCTTTGTGGCACAGCGTGAGGTGTCAAGATAATACCAGTCATACTTTTTTGCACTCTCTTCTCCACTGCCATGATGGTCAAGAAGTCGGAGCTTCACGCTCATCTTGTTTTCATTAAACTTTTTTACTTCATATGTAAGCCATTTAGACTCATCAGCCGTAAGATTAAGGTCTGTTATTAAGATAAGAGCATCTTCTTTACGCTCCTTTATCTTCTCAAGCATCAAACCAAGTTTTTGTTTTACTTCAGCCCCGTAATTTGCATTGTAGTTAAATTTTTTATAGGGAGTATATAGCATTACAAGTTGGCAGCTATAGCCATCTAAGTCAATATGTGAAAGATGATGAATTGTTCTGTTTTTCATTTTATACCTTTTGTTCTTCTGTTTGGGTTGTTATGGAGATTGAGCCAAGGACTTCAAATGTTGCATTTGAATCTATCTCTGCGTGAGAGAGAGTAGTAACATCTAATGTAAATCTCTCGAAAATTTCAGCGACACCACGACGGATCTGTGGATCAACTATAATAATAACCGGGGAAATCCCTTTTTGCAGTACCTCTGCCGCTTTTGCACTTGTTGTCTGAATCAATGCATTTATCTCACCGACATTGAGCATAAGATTTCTCACGCCATCTTGTTCTTGGGATTTTTGCAATAGAAGCTGTTCTGCATTGGTATCAAAGGTCAGCAGGTGTATAACGCCATCATCTCCGGCGTACATCTGCGTAATAACACGCGAGAGCTTTGTACGAACCTGCTCACTAATAAAATCTACATTTTTCGTATATTCAGCAACATCTGCAATAGTCTCTAAGATTGTCAGCATATCTTTGAGCGGAATTTTCTCATGTAGCAGTGCCTTGAGCACTCTTTGAATAAGACCGATAGAAGCAACTTTTAGTACATCATCAACAATAACAGGATAATCATTTTTGATTTTGTCAATAAGAGACTGCACCTCTTGACGCGTGAGAAGTTCTTCCCCATCGTGTTTGATAAGCTCACTCATATGGGTTGAGATGACCGTAGCCGGATCCACAACGGTATAACCATTAATAATAGCATCCTCTTTCTGTTCCGGAGTAATCCAAAAGGCATCAAGACCGAAAGCAGGCTCTTTTGTCGGCTCACCTTGAATCTCACCTGTTGCCATACTGCTGTCCATGGCAAGAAATTTATCGGGTTGAATCTCTCCACTACCGATAGAGATACCTTTGAGTAAAATCTGATACTGGTTTGGTTTAAGATGCAGATTGTCTCGAATGCGTACCTGTGGCATCAAAAAACCATAATCTGAGGCAATTTTTCTTCGCATTGATCGGATTCTCTCAAGCAGGTCGCCACCCTGACTTGCATCTGCAAGCTTGATGAGCTGATAACCAAGAGTGAGTTCTAACATCTCTACTTTTAAGATATCTTCAAGGGCATTCTCTTCTTCTTTTGCTATCTCCTCATCTGATTTTTTCGGTTTGAGCTTTACATCATCTTCTAGTTCTTTTTTGGATTTTTTTCTTAAAATATTTTCAACATCCAAAATTGTAAACTCACCCCTTTCGTGCTTATAGATAGACCATCCAAGCAGAGAAAAAAGCAGACCGACAAATATCATTGATGCCATCGGAAGACCTGGAACAAGTGAAAAAAGAACCATTATGAAGCCAACAATCATCACAGTTTTTGCATTACCGACCATCTGATTGATTGTACCTTCGGCAAAGTTCTCCCCATCACTTGAACTTCGAGTGATCATGATACCTGTAGCCGTAGATACTATAAGTGCTGGGATCTGACTTACAAGTCCGTCACCGATTGTTAGAAGTGTAAAGGTGGCTGCACTGTCACTTATGCTCATATCATGTTGAAAAACACCGATAAGAAACCCACCAATAATGTTAATGAGCGTAATAATAATCCCTGCAACTGCATCACCTTTTATGAATTTAGAAGAGCCATCCATAGCTCCATAAAAATTTGCATCCTTTAGAATTTCTACGCGTCTTGCTTTTGCTTCTGCATCATCTATAAGCCCGGCATTTAAATCTGCATCAACAGACATCTGTTTACCCGGCATAGAATCCAATACAAAACGAGCAGCAACTTCTGCAACTCTTGTAGAACCTTTAGTGATAACCATAAAGTTGATAAGAACTAAAATCGAAAAAACAATAATCCCAATAACGAAATTCCCACTAACAACAAAAGCACCAAAAGAGGTAATAATATCACTTACAGATTCAGAACCCTCATGTCCTTTGCTTAAAATCATTCTTGTTGTAGCAATATTGAGAGAGAGCCTGTAAAGGGTTAGAATAAGGATGAGTGTTGGAAAAGTTGTCAAGTCTGTCGGCTTTAAAACATAGAGTGAAATTAAAAGAATCAAAACCGATACAGCGATAGATACCGTTAAAAGTACATCAAGTACAGAAGATGGCAGTGGAACAATAATAATGGCCAAAATTGCCATCACAAAAAGAACAACACTCAAATCTCGTTGACCTATTAAAAAGTTAAGCCCAGTTCCTATTTGCCCTCTTAGGGTTAATTTTCTTTTTGCCAAACTATCTGTTTTCCACTCTTTTAATCTTCCAATATATCAGCAAGACTTAACTCTGCTAAAAAGAGATCAATTTTGCCTTGCAGTTTATGTAAAAATGGCCATATAGTACAGATTTGAGCTTTATTTGAAGGGCAGTCGTGCATCGATGGAGAACACTCAAAAACTGCCGGCGCTTTGCCTTCTATACTTGTCATAACATCAAGCATATTAATATTTTCCGGCTCTCTATTGAGGGAAAAGCCACCTTTGGCACCTTTATATGACTTAAGAATGTTAGCTTTTGCAAGAGATTGTAAAATCTTTGCTAAAAAACTTTTTGATATAAAAAGCTCACGCGAGAGAGTTTCACTATCTAGCGGGTCTTTTGCTTTTGCCAAAACGACAAGAGAGAGTATTGCATATTCACTGGCGCGTGTTATTAACATTGTCTGAAATCTTTATATTATTATTTTTTTGCTCTTAATTATAGCTAAAAAAGTTTAAACTCTTTATAAGAAATAGTATAAATAATATTAAAGAATAATTTTGATACAATTCCACCTCAACTTCTTTTGCATTATGTAAGGGAGTAAATTTTATACCATTCAGGAGGCTATTATGGCTTTAGATTCGGCGAAAAAACAAGAGATTATCGCAAAATATGGACGCAATAAAGATGACACTGGCTCTAGTGAAATTCAAATTGCACTTTTAACAGAAAGAATTTCAGAACTTACTGAACACTTAAAAGTTTTCAAAAAAGATCACGCTTCACGCCTTGGACTTCTTAAATTAGTAGGGCAACGTCGTCGTTTAATGAAATACTTCAAAAGAACAGACAAAGAAGCTTATAGCAAACTTGTTGGTGATTTAGGTATCCGCGACAATATTTAGCAAGCCTGTAGCGGTTTATGCTTTTAGAGGAGAAATATTTTTATCTTTCTCCTTTTTTATGTAAAAAAATTTTTATTTTTATAAGAATATCTCAATAGCTCTTGCCAAATCCTCTTTTGTATCGATTCCAAATCCGGTACTTGCCACTTTTACCATAGCGATGTTTTTTTGATGATAGATTGCACGCAGTTGTTCAAGTTTTTCAATATCTTCAATCGGTGCATCATTTAATGAACAGAACTCTTTGAGACTTTTTTTAGAAAAACCGTAAATTCCTATATGTCCAAAGTAGACTGCTTCTCCACTTTGATTATGTGGAATTTTGGCACGCGAGAAATAGATGGCATTATCTTTAGCATCAAGAACAACCTTTACAAGATTTGGATCCTCTGCAGCTTCAGCATTGATAGAGTTATAGCAACTCCCCATGATAAAATCAGCACTCTTTTTTTGAAGCTCACGCAGTTTATTCATCAAAATTTCTACAACATCAGGCTCAATAAAAGGCTCATCAGCTTGGACATTAACAATAAGCTCATCGTCATTAAGTCCTAAAATAGTAGCGCATTCATAAATACGATCTGTCCCACTTTTATGTGTTTTTGAGGTAAGCATCGCATTGACACCATAAGCTTGACATACCTCTATGATCTTTTCATCATCAGCTGCAACAACAACATCATCTAGGTGTGCTACTCTCTTTGCAGTTCGAACAACCATAGGTAGACCATTGATATCTACTAAAACCTTTTGAGGAAAACGGGATGATGCTAAACGGGCAGGAATAATTATCATTTAAAGCCTTTAAGATATAATAACGCAATTATATTAAAGGCTTTATCAAAATATGCTTTTTTATCAGCCAAAATCTGGTTATTGCTACAATAGTGATTCTATATTTTTATATGACTTTATAAATAGCTTTTCCCCTAAAGGTACTCTACTTGATGTCGGTGCGGGTTGTGGCATTGTAGGACTTTTAGTCGCACATGACAATAAAAAAGTAGAACTTGAAGCTGTTGAAAAGCAGAGTATTCTAGCTGCTTATGCAAAAAAAAATGCAGAAGCAAATGGTATTGATTATAAATTGTACGAAGCAGATTTTTTGACCTTTGAGACTAAACAAAAGTATGACTATATCATCTCAAATCCGCCTTTTTATCCCGACGGGGTACAGAAGTCCAAAGATACAATGCTTACATATGCCAGATATAACTCATCGTTACCGATAGATGCTTTTTTTAAAAAGGTTTCACAACTTTTAAAACCGCATTCACATTTTATCTTCTGTTATGACGCAACGCAGTTCGGTCTTATTTCTGCAGCATTAGATAGAGTAAAAATGCGTCTTGTAGATGCACGCTTTGTGCACCCAAAGATAGACAGAGATGCTTCGTTGGTAATGATTCACGCAAGAAACGGTTCTAAGGCGATGGCAAAGGTACATCCGCCTTTGATTCATTTTGATGGCAATGACCTCACGCAAGAGATAGAAAAAATTTATGCAAAAGCTAAAACAGAGAGTATTAAATGTCAATTATAAAAAAAGAGAACTATCCTTATGCTTTCAATTCTGATGCGTGTGCTAATTGTCAAGGGCGTTGCTGTACGGGTGAGAGTGGTTACATTTATGTTACAAAAGCAGAGATATTTGCTATTTCGGAACTTTTAGAGATAAATGTTAATGATTTTGGAGTAAAATATCTCTTTAAAAATGGGTATAAATACTCACTCAAAGAAAACAAAATCGAAGACTCTTACGAGTGTGTCTTTTATGACAGAGAGTCCAATGGATGTAAAATATATATGGCACGACCAAATCAGTGTAAAACTTTTCCTTTTTGGGAC
The DNA here is from genome assembly GCA_024513425.1 of Sulfurimonas sp. Classification (GTDB taxonomy): domain Bacteria; phylum Campylobacterota; class Campylobacteria; order Campylobacterales; family Sulfurimonadaceae; genus Sulfurimonas. The sequence continues at coordinate 6,296 of JANEIH010000032.1, forward strand.
TATTTCAAAACACATATTGATGAACTTAAAGCTGAGTGCCCGGGGATTATTGATGCTTAGAGTTTTTCTTATATCGCTTTTACTGCTTTTATCAGCCTGCTCTCAAAAGAGTATCAAGCCACACCAAAAGGCTTTTGATGCAGAAGATACATACATAGTATTTGCACTGCGTGCAGAGCAGATAGGTGATCATAAAAGTGCTGCGAGACTCTTTAGAGAACTTTATGAAAAATCATCAAAAAAAGAGTACCTTTATAGATATCTACAAGACAAAATTGTATTAAAAGAGTATGGTGATGTTATAAAAACTGTCAATAATCTCACAGATGGCTCTTTAAAAGATGCAGAGTCGGTGAGGCTAAAAACTATTGCATTACTAGAGTCAAACAGACTTCAAGAAGCAAAAACAGTCTCCATTGCATTGGCACAATATACGCAAGCACCAAAAGATTATCTGCTCGCAAGTGATATCTATACAAAAACCAAAGATTATAAGTTGGCACTAAAATATTTAGAAGGTGCCTATATCAAAGAGTATAATGAGGAGATACTTGATAAAATTTCCGTTATTCTCTATCTCAATCTACACAGAAAAAAAGAGGCGATTGCAGAGTTGGAGTCTCACGCAAGGATTCATGGATGTTCCAAACTCATCTGCAACAGACTTATTAGTTTTTACAGTCATGACAACAACATAGAGGGATTGCTTTCTGTTTATAAAAGACTCTATGCAAAAGAAAAGAGTGAAGATATAGCGCAAAAAATCATTCAAATATACTCCTATAAACGAAAGTATGTAAAACTAATAAATTTCTTAGAAGAGAACCATATTGATGATACACTTTTACTTCAACTCTATGTCTCTGGAGAAAACTGGAAAAAAGCAAGTAAGCTGGCATTAAAACTCTATAGAGAGAATGATGATTACAGATACTTAGGGCAGAGTGCCATCTATAAATATGAGAGTTTTAAAGGCAAAGTTCCTAAAAAAGTTCTTTATAATATAATAGCAAATCTCGAAAATGTAGTAAAATACAATAAAGATTTACTCTATATGAACTATCTTGGATATATTTTAATAGATTATGATGTTAATATTCAAAAAGGTATGCACTATATCCGTGAGGTTTTGAAAAAAAAACCAAATTTGTCATACTTTTTAGACTCACTAGCGTGGGGATATTATAAACTTGGAAAATGTTATAGAGCTAAAAAGATTATGCTAAAAGCTATTAAATTAGAAGGGGGAGATGACCCCGAAATTAGAGAACATTTGAAAAAAATCAACAAGTGCATTAAAAAATCAAGAAGGGTAAAAAAGAAAAGATGATTTTAAATGATATTATTAAAAGAACAAAAGAGGACTTAGAAAAAAGAGAAAAAGAGTTCTCACTTGACTGGCTAGGGCGTTCGCTTGCATTTAACGCAAGGCAGCCACGTGATATATTTCCATATTTAACAGCAACTAAAGAAGATCCATATAGAGTTATCTCAGAAGTTAAAAAAGCTTCCCCTTCAAAAGGTATAATTCGTGAAGATTTTGATCCGCTTGCTATTGCTCAAGCATATGAGCGAGGAGGAGCAAGTGCGATTTCTGTGCTGACTGAGCCCCATTTCTTTCAGGGAGATCTGGAGTATTTGGCGGGTATTCGTCGTTATGTCGGCATTCCACTTCTACGAAAAGATTTTATCATCTCAAAGTATCAAATTTTAGAGGCTCTGGTCTTTGGGGCTGACTTTATCCTTCTTATTGCAGCAGCACTTGCAAAAAAAGAGCTTAAAGATCTACTCAACTATGCAAGGCACCTTGGAATGGAAGCACTTGTTGAGGTGCATGATAAGGCCGACCTTGTAAAAGCCATCTATGCAGGAAGTGATATTATTGGGATCAACCACAGAAATTTACAGACTTTTGAGATGGATATGGAGCTCTCTTACAAATTAATTCCACTTATTCCAAATGGTAAAATCATTGTTGCCGAGAGTGGTATTTATGAGCATGGACAGCTAGAAGATCTAAATAAAGCAGGTGTAGATGCCTTCCTTGTCGGTGAATCGCTAATGCGTCAAGAAGATGAAGAAACAGCACTGAAGAGATTAAAATATGGGCAAGAGACAGATAGAAACTTTAATTGCTTGGAAAATAGTTCGTGGAAGTATTAGAGCTTTTTAAAAAACTGGTCTCTACAAAGAGTGAGACTCCTGATGATGGAGGATTACTGGATTTTATCAGTGAATATTTAGAAAATTTTGAAGCTGTACGAGTAGATGTAGGAGATGTAAAGAACCTCTTTGTCTATAAAAAGTTTGGCAAAGGGGAACATCTCTGTTTTGCCGGACATGTAGATGTAGTTCCTGCCGGTGATGGCTGGAGATACAACCCCTATGAGGCTATAGAGGAAGGTGAGTATATCTACGGTCGTGGAACACAAGATATGAAAAGTGGCGTTGCTGCATTTGTGCAGGCTGTCAAAGAGGCAGAGAAGTTTCAAGGAACACTTTCACTACTGCTTACTTCTGATGAAGAGGGAGAGGCGATCAACGGTACCGTAAAAGTGCTAGAGTACCTGCGTGAACACAATATGCTTCCTGATATCTGTGTTGTTGCTGAACCAACCTGTGAAGAGATATTTGGTGATGCCATAAAAGTTGGACGCCGTGGCTCTATCAATGGATACTTAACACTAAAAGGCAAGCAAGGTCATGCTGCATATCCTGAAAAAGCCATCAATCCTATCCATCAAATTGCAAAGTCGATCTCTGAGATGGCAGGTGTTGATTTGGATGACGGCGATGAAGCCTTTGCACCTTCAAAATTTGTTATTACCGACATCCGCTCAGGAATGAAAGTGACCAATGTAACACCAAATGAACTCAAAATGATGTTTAATGTTCGTAACAACACAAATATTACACAAAAAGAGATTATAATGTTTGTGCAAAAACATCTAAAAGGATTAGATTATGAACTGCATCTCACGCAAGGTTCGTATCCGTTTCAAACTGATACAAATACAAAACTTGTGCGTAAAATAGATGAAGCCATAGAGAGAGTAACAGGCATAAAACCAAAACACTCAACAGCCGGAGGTACAAGCGATGCAAGATTTATCGCTCCTATGGGTGTTGATGTTATCGAGTTTGGTGTCAAAAACGATACAATTCACTCAGTCAATGAGCGAACAACAAAAAAAGAAGTAGAAGATTTATATAGAGTCTTTAAAACTTTAATTGAGATTTGGGAGAAGTCATGAGATATATAATAGCCATAATATTATTGGCAGTAACGCTTACGGCAACTGAGCTACAGTGGTTAGACAACTATAGTGTAGCCATAAAAAAAGCAAAAAAAGAGAATAGACCTATCTATATTTTCATATCATCATCTACATGTGGCTGGTGCGATAAGTTTGAAAAGACAACGCTACAAGATGAAAATATCAAAAAGAGACTAAATAGAGAGTTTATCTCTGTTCATCTTGTGCGTGAATTTGATGATGTACCTCAAAAATTTGCTACGACACCTGTGCCTAGACACTATTTTACCAATAGCAAGGGAGATATTTTATACAACAGTTTAGGATACGCAAAAGTAGATACTTTTGAATTATTTATGAGCAATGCAGAAGAAAAATTCACAATGAAACAGGAGAACAAATGAAATTTATACAAACCCAAAAAGCCCCATCTGCCATAGGTCCATACTCTCAGGCAACAGTAGTAAATGGTATGGTCTATACTTCAGGTCAAATAGCACTGCTCTCAAATGGAAGTGATGAACTTTTAAGTGCAGATGTCGTAACACAGACTAGACAGGTTTTAAACAATCTGCGTGAGGTTTTAGAAGCAGCAGACTCCTCTTTGGAGAGTGTAATAAAAACAACTATTTTTATTGCAGATATGGATGATTTTACGGCAATTAACGAAATTTATGAGAGTTTTTTTAAAGATCATAAACCATCTCGCTCAACTGTTGCCGTAAAAACTTTACCTAAAAATGCTCTTGTAGAGATTGACGCAGTAGCACTCACCCAAAATAGACGGTAACTACTCTCAAACCCATCGGATTTGTCGAAAAGTAAGAGATAAATAAGAAATTAAACATAACTTAAAGCTTGAATGGATATAATTCCGCACTTTTTGTAGAAAAACAACCTAAAAATATTTAAGGATCGTAGATGTACGCAATTATTAAAAATGGCGGTAAGCAGTATAAAGTTCAAGAAGGTGATGTTCTCTCTTTGGACAAAATGTCATTGGAGGCAGAAACTACTATTGAAATCAAAGAAGTTCTCGCAATAAATGTCGGTGAGCTTAAAGTTGGAACTCCATATGTGGATGGTGCTGTTGTAACTGCCGATGTTATCAGTGAGGGACGCGACAAGAAAGTTGTGATTTTCAAAAAACGTCGTCGTAAAGATAGTAAAGTAAAGCGTGGTTTCAGAAGAGATCATACTCGTGTACGTATCACGAAAATAGCTGCATAGTAGCTTAATTAAACTTAGAGGAGATTCAAGATGGCACATAAGAAAGGTCAAGGTAGTACACAGAATAATCGCGACTCAGCCGGTAGAAGACTTGGTGTAAAAAAATATGGTGGTGAAGCTGTAATTGCCGGTAACATTATTGTTCGCCAGCGTGGAACAAAAGTTCATCCAGGTAAAAATGTAGGTATGGGAAAAGATCATACTCTTTTTGCTTTGGTTGACGGTGTTGTTGCATTTGAAAGAAAAGATAAAAAACGCAAACAAGTTTCAATTATCCCTGCTGCATAATTCTACATTTGTTTGAGCTTTGGCTCAAACATTTTTTTCTATCACTTCAAAATATATTTCCAAAAAACTCAAAATATTTCATAATTTACTTTGGACTCACTTGCAAATTCAATTTTTCAAACTTCTGCTTTAGAGGTAAAAATTGAGGTAACTCCTCTGTATCTCTATTGGAACAATATAAAGAGTATCATTATTTTATAAAGATTAGAGCACTCTAAGCACTTTTATTGTAAAATCTTTGAAAATATTTTTTAAAGGCGTATAAATGGCAACTATCAGCATGAGCGATATTAAAAAGAATGTTCGTTTAGTAGTAAACGGAGTTCCTTATAAAGTTGTAGAGTTTCAACATGTAAAACCAGGCAAAGGTGCTGCATTTGTTCGTATGAAAATCAAGAGTTTTTTAAATGGTAAAGTTGTTGAAAAGACTGTTCACGCAGGTGATAAGTTTGAAGTACCTGAGATTACATACAAAATGATGCAGTATCTTTATGATGACGGTGAGATGTATCAGTTTATGGACAATGAAACATATGACCAACTTGGTCTCTCTTATGAGCAATGCAATGATGCTGCAAAATGGTTCAAAGATGGAATCAATGTGGATATCATCTTCTATAAAGGTGATGCTATCTCTGTTGCAGCACCGGAAATTATGGAATTTGTTATCACAGAAACTCCACCGAACTTCAAAGGGGATACTTCAAGCGGAAGTAAAAAACCGGCAACATTGGAGAGTGGTGCAGTTATTCAAGTGCCATACCATGTTTTAGAAGGTGATACTGTCAAAGTAAATACAACTGATGGTGAGTATTTAGAAAAAGTAAAATAGCCGATACGACTCTAGAGAATTTTGCTATAATGATAAAAAATTATAAAAGTTAGTTTATGAAAAAAAAATTTATCTTCTCTTTGCTCTTTATCTTTTTAGTAGCAAATTTATCAGCGAAAGTTCTTCTTTCACCGGTAGATGCTATGAGAGAGAACTATGGAAAAAGTGCTACCGTAAGTAAAAAAACTATCCTTCTTCTCAATGAAGATTTTAAAAAAGTGCAAGCAGAAGCAAAAACAAAACTGCTAACTAAGCTTTATCGTATCTATATAGCAAAAAAAGATGAAAAAATTCTTGGATACGGAATTTTGATCAATAAAAAAGTACGCTCTAAAAATAGTGTTGTTATGTACATTATCAGCAATGATATACTTAAGTGTATTGAGATTATTGCCTTTAATGAACCGTATGAATATATTCCAAATAAAACATGGCAAGAGCAATTTAAAGATATAAAAACCAATAAAATGCTACAACTCTCACATGATATTCCTGTGATTACAGGAGCAACACTCAGTGCAAAAAGTGTCACTGAGGGCTCACGCATCGCCTTTGCAATTTACAATAAATTTTTAAAAGAGAAGTAATTGCGTTTTACTCTAATAAAAAATGTAAAACAGGACAAAGCAATGAGCTCCTTACTTAATGGGCTTTTAATTTTTATACTACTCTATCTGCCTCTTGATCTCTTTGTAAAATCACATACTATAGGCATTACAATAGGTGCCATTCAAACAACACTTTTTGGAAATGCCGATGAATTTTTAGACCCGATGAACAAGTCTGTTTTTTTAGAGTTTGTTCATATGCAAATCTTTTTTTTGATGATGCTTGTTCTTACACTGAGTGCTGTATATATTCGTCTTTTACATCATAAAACAAACACTATCTTGAGTATGAATCTTTTTATACTCTTTGCGCTTTTAACCCCGATAACACTTACTGCTACCTATTTTTATTCAGATCAGTTTACAACTATCTATCTTGCTTCTTTTTTTGCATGGCACGCTATAGCACTCTTGATGACACTACGCTCTTTGTGGGAGCTCAACCTTGCTGCATAAAGCATATAGATATGCAATAAGCTACTTTTTACTCTTTAGTATCTTGTTGCTGTTAAGCAGTGCTGTGATATTTGCAGATAAGATTGGATTTTCCTATGAGAGTGTTTTGCACTATTATCTAGGAGATAAAGCTACTTTCACATCGGCAAAAACATATGCGGGTCTTTTGAAGATTATTCTTCCGCATATTTTTGCCTTTGGGCTTTTTGCAATGGTCGTTCTGCATTTTATGATCTTTACTAAAAAACACAACACAAAAGAGATTGCTTTTATCATACTCCTCACATTTTTAAGTGCCTTTTTAGAACTTTTTTCACCTTTTTTGATTCTTGCGGGTTTTTCTTTTTTTGTCTATATGAAAATTATCTCCTTTTTTCTTTTTCAAGGAACACTATTATATATTCTGTTTATACTTTTTAAAAGTATAATTTATAATAAATAGGGTACAATCTTTTCTATGAAAAAACTACTCCTCACATTACTAATCATTCTCAACCTCACTTCACTGCTAGCAAGCGAGAGTAAAATTTGTCAAAGATGTCATCCGCTTATCTATAAAGAGTACTACAATTCCATCCATAGAAAATCCTCTCTCAAGAGTGATAAAATCTACAAAGCTCTCTTTGAAAAAGAAAAACAAGCGGCAAATAAAAATGAATGTAAAGTATGCCACTCACCAAGTGCAAAAACACAAAAAGCGACAGAAGAGGAGCCTATCTCATGTATTTATTGTCATACTATAACCAATATTCAAGAGCATGACAAACAAAATAAAAATGTACTTAGTGGCAAAAAAAGAGATTTTTATAGTGCTGAAGCTACTAAAAAAGAGCAGGGAGAAGTAAAATATGAAACTACAAGTTCTCTTTTTGGACTTATCAAAAGCTCTAAAAACTCACCTTATCATCAGATAGAGTATAACAATGAAAACTACTATAATGGCAATGTCTGCATGGGATGCCACTCTCACGCAAGCAATGTTCACGGCTTTGATGTCATCATGCTTGATGCCTATATTGATAAAAAAGACAAGGAGACCTGTATCTCCTGTCATATGCCAAAGGTAATGGGCTCAAAAACAACACTCAGAGATAGTAAAACACACGCTTACCATGGCATAGCAGGCTTGCATAATCTCTCAAAAGATTTAGGTAAATATATTGATATTAATGTAACAAAAAACATAAAAGGTTTTACCGTAAATATTGTCAACCATGCCAATCATGCTCTTTTTGGTCAAGCCTACAGAGAAGGTATCTTAAAAGTAAAAATCATCCGAGATGGAAAATATATTGCACTAAAACCATATATATTTAAACGCACATTTGGAAGAGATGGAAAGAGAAGTATGCCTTTTGAAGCAACAGAAGTTTTAAAAGATAGACTCATCTATGCAAAAAAGAGTATCGATTATGATGTAAGACTGCAAAAAAACGACCGATTGATAATAACTCTAGGTTTTCAACTCATATCAAAAGAGACAGCAAAAGAGCTGCAACTTGATAAAAATAAAGAACTTACAAAGATAAAGATCTTAAAAAAAGAATCATTTACATTTTAAATTATCTACATAATCATTAATATTTTGGCTGATATGCAAGCTCTTATTTGATTCTAAAATAATATATGCAAGTGGTTGCAAATCTAAGAATGCATAGGCTTTATTCTTAGGCATAACACTTACAGCAGTCGCATAGGCATCAAGTGTTGCAGAGGGCAATTTTGAAATGAGTGTTACAGACAGAAAATTAGACGCAGACTCTTTTGTTTTTGGATTGATAAGATGGTTGTATTTTTTCTCTTTTACATAACGGTTATAATTTCCACTTGTGCTTACACCACTGTTCTTGAGTGTAAAAGTTGCTAAAGGCATATCTTCACAAAGAGGATTGTTTACGGCTATTTTACAATTTCCTATACAGCAAATATCGCCACTCAGTGCAACAATAGCCTTTTGCACCTTATGCTCTTTTAAAAATGCTATTGCTTTATCGACCCCGTAACCTTTCCCCATACCACCAAAATCTACTTTTATATCACCTGTAATGATTGCCTTGTCTCTACTAAACTCAAACCCGTTCATATTTGTAGAAGCTGCTTTTAATTCTTTTTTTGTAGCTATTCTCTCATCTTGACCGAAACGATACAGATCTTTTGTTATCTTCCCAATAGCAATATTGAAGTAACCGTCCGTCTGTTTATAATACTCCAAAGAGAGTTGAAATGCTTCATAGCTATAACTATCAAGTTGAGCACTTTTGTTGTGATTGAGTTTATAAATCGGAGAGTCTCTATCAAAACTAGAGAGAGATTTATCAATATTGCCAAGCACTTCAAAAGAAGGCTCTATAAGTTCTTTATGCGTACTTTCAACACAAAGCGTCACAAAGGTACCCATAAGTACCTTTTGACGCGTTACAACTCCTTCATCTGCCTCTAGTGCAAGATATGACAGTAGCACTAAAAAAAGTCGAAACATTAAATGTCAATAACCTCATTGACCTCAAGACCAAAACCGCTTAATCCTACAAAGTCGGTTGATTTTAAAGAGGTGATAAGATTCATCTTAGAGATACCAAACGACTTGATAATTTGCGCACCGATACCAAACTCCTTCATAGCAGCATTGTCCTGATGGTTTGTTTTGTTGATAAAGAGTAAAACACCACTGTTTTGTTTCAAATATTCAATGGATTTTATAAGATTATTGTACTTTTCTTGATTTAAAAGAAGCTCACAATCAGGTATTGTATTATGCACGCGGACATTTGCAACTTCTCCTGCATTATAAAACAAGATGGCAGTATGCTCAATATTATCATGGTCTCTAAAGATATGGCGTGTAACTTTTACACCAAAAAACTCCATCTCTTCTGTACCTACTTCATCTATAAGACGCTCATTTGCCAAACGATACTCTACAATATCAGAGATAAAAATAGTATTGAGCGCATGCTCTTTTGCAAAAATATCCAAATCATCACGACGAGCCATCTCTCCATTATCTTTGATGATTTCACAAATCACACCCGCTTCACTAAGCCCCGCTAAACGACAAAGATCAACAGAACCCTCTGTATGTCCCGTGCGAACAAGCGTGCCACCCTCTTTTGCAATAAGTGGAAAAATATGCCCAGGTTTTACAAGTTCATCAACTTTTGAAATAGGGTTTGCAAGAATCTTAATAGTATCATCTCTCTCTTTTGCAGAGATTCCCGTAGAAGCACTCTTGGCATCAACAGAAACAGTAAATGCTGTCTCATATGATGATGTGTTTGAGCTTACCATAGGATTAAGGTTTAATCTGTTTGCTATATTGCGTGAGAGTGCCACGCAGATCAGCCCTCTTGCATATGTTGCCATGAAGTTTACATTTTTAGGAGTGGAGAAAGCCGCAGCATAGACCAAATCACCCTCATTCTCCCTGTCTTCATCATCAATCATGATGACCATCTTCCCTTCTTTTATATCTTTAATAGCTTGTAAAACTCTCTCAATCGGTGTCATTTTTTCTCTTTTTTATCAATATCTATTATTAACATATTATATAACAATCTTCATTAAAAAGAGGTCAATAAAAAATTAACAATTTTCTTTAAATGCTCTTGACATTAAATACAATTTTGTCTATAATTCCGCTCACGAACACAGAGTTAAAGTGTTTAAAACATCGCGGAATAGAGCAGTTCGGTAGCTCGTCGGGCTCATAACCCGAAGGTCGCTGGTTCAAATCCAGCTTCCGCAACCAAATTGATATTTCGTCTATCAAGTACATACATTGGGGTATCGCCAAGCGGTAAGGCCTCGGTTTTTGGTACCGATATTCGGGGGTTCGAATCCCTCTACCCCATCCAC
>JANEIH010000033.1 GCA_024513425.1 Sulfurimonas sp.
TTATACCATTTAATTAATTTAATAAGTTTAGGTGAAGAGCAATGGAAAAATTTTTACAAGATGCAAAAGCTGCAAGCAGAGTTTTTAACGGGCTTAGCGGTGCAGAGATAAGCAGGATACTAAAAGAGATGGCAGGAGCGTTGCGTGCCAATACAATGGAGCTCCTTGAAGCCAATGCGAAAGATATGGCCAATGGTGAGAAAAATCAGCTCTCATCAGCACTTATGGATAGACTTTTTTTAGATGAGAGTCGCATAGATGCCATGGCTGTGGCTATTGAAGAGATAGCCAAATTAAAAGATCCTGTCGGAAGAGTTTTAAATGGCTGGGTAACAGAAGATGGATTAAAAATTGAGAAAGTCTCCACTCCTATCGGTGTTATTGGAATTATCTATGAGTCGCGTCCAAATGTAACAAGTGATACGGCGGCTCTTTGTTTTAAAAGTTCAAATGTTTGTGTACTAAAAGGTGGAAAAGAGGCAGAAAGCTCCAATAGAGCCATCACAAAAGTATTGCAAGATACACTAGAGAAAAATGGACTGCCGCGTGAACTCATCTCTTTGATTCCCGACTCCTCGCGTGATGGCGTGACACAACTAATCAAGATGGATAAGTATATTGATTTAATTATTCCTCGTGGCGGGGAAGGGCTTATTAGATATGTGGGTCAAAATGCTACCGTAAGTGTTGTGAAGCATGATAAAGGGCAGTGCCATACTTACATAGATAGAGATGCAAATATGGAAGATGCTATTAAGATTGCCATCAATGCAAAAGTACAGCGTCCGGGTGTTTGTAATGCTATGGAGACGCTACTTGTCGATAAAGCCGTTGCCAAAGAAGCGCTTCCAAAACTCAAAGAGAAATTTGATGCGGCACACACGGAACTCAAAGGGTGCAAAGCGACTCAAGAGATTATTACTGTGGCTCACGCAGATGATAAAGATTTCAATACAGAGTATCTAGCAAATATTTTAAATATTAAAGTTGTTGATGGTGTTGAGGGTGCGATTGAACATATTGTTCGTTTTGGTTCAGGGCACTCTGAGGCGATTATTACACAAAATATTACAACAGCAGAGATTTTTTTAAACAAAATAGATGCAGCGGCACTCTATGTGAATGCCTCTACTCGTTTTACCGATGGGGGTGCTTTTGGTTTTGGTGCAGAAGTCGGTATATCAACAAATAAACTGCACGCAAGGGGTCCTATGGGGATTGAAGGATTAACAACATATAAGTATAAGATTTATGGAAATGGACAGATTAGATAATGCAGAGTGTAAAAGAGTTAAGAGATATTAAGTTTTTTGAAAATCTCTCCCAAGAAGAGTTAGACCAGCTTGCGACTATCTCACGCAAAAGAAGATTTTCTAAAGGAGAGGTGCTTTTTTATGAGAAGGATGAATCTCGTTTTTTGACACTTCTAACTGAGGGTATTTTAAAAGTTTACAAAACAGACCCAAAAAACAATGAGATAATACTGCATCGTTTTAATCCTAAATCATTGGTAGCTGAAATGGCAGTTTTTGAAGGAATTCCTTACCCTGCATCTGCTGCTTTTGAGACAGGCGGTACAGTTATAGAGATAGATTTTATAAAATTTAAAGAGAATTTTTTATGTTCTGCCGATATCGCTTTTTCCTTTTTTAAATCTCTCACGCAGAAGATCAAATATCTTGAGGATGTCATAGCGCTCAATATTGTTCTCGATTCAACTGCAAGAGTTGCGAAGTATATATGTGAAAATGAAGATGCACTGCAGATGAAACACAATCAGCTCGCACAATATCTTCATATGACACCCGAAACACTCTCGCGAGTGTTTAAAAAGTTTGCCAAGCTTGATTTTATTGAGAAAAAGGGTAGCATCTATATTATTAAAAATTATGAAGCATTAACGATACTTTTTGAATAACTTGCTTATTTGTTGATATATATCAACACATACTTTATTTTATTCAATTACAATTTTGTCTCTATAAATAGATAAAGGATTTTTATGTTACACATTCCCCAAGACGCACAAAATATAACCATAGAAGGTGCTACTGTAGATTTTTATAAACTCAATAAAGATGGGCAGAGTACATACTATTTTGACACATCAAAAGAGGGTCCTCCACATCCAATGGTCAATGCGATGAGTGGACTTAAACTGATTAAAGGGACAAGCGATACGCTTGTTATGATTAACCATAAAACTCCGGGCGGACTTTTTGGAAAACTTGAAGATGATGTTCGTTATGTTGTCCAAGATTTGCCTGAAGGACTTATAAAGGTAGTTTTTTCCTATAATCCTGATGCTGCTTTAGAATCAGACCTCACGCAGACTAGTTGCGGAGGGTAACAAAAACGAATGGTTAAAATATCGCAAGATTTTGCCCCGCCTTTTAAACTGATAGCCCCCTTTTTTATTGTGGGGAGCTTTTTTTACTTTTTTTCATCATTTTATCTTTTTTTCTTTGATACCGCAACGCTTGGTTTTACAGAGCCGAAAATGCTTGCTTTTGCACATCTTTTTCTGCTTGGTTTTGTAATGATGATTATTTTCGGTGCGATGGCACAACTTGTTCCTGTTGTATTGGAAGTTGGACATTTTGGAGTAGAGCTTTTTTATGCCATATGGCCACTATTGCTCATTGGCAGTCTGTTGATGGTAGCTGGTTTTTTGTACTCTTCTACACTGCTTCCCTATGGAGGAGTTGTTGTTTTGATCTCAATGATGATATTTGTGGGTGAAATTTTTCTAACAATGTTTAAAGCAGAGAAACTGACACTAGTTATGAGCAATGTTTTGATATCTAATACTTTTTTGTTTTTTGGGATTATCTTCGGTTTTTTAATCTCTCTTGCATATGCAGGGACACTCTCTTTTGATATCAATGTACTTTTAAAGGCACATATCTACTCTGTAATCGGTGGCTATATTGTCATTACGATTATGGGACTCTCAATTGTGCTAATCCCTATGTTTACACTTTCGCACAGCTTCTCTTTGAAGCCCTTAGAGATAGGTATGACACTGATGAGCCTATCTGTTGTTTTTGTGATAATTTCTTCATTGTTTAATATCTCATGGCTTGCATATTTAGCCTATTTTATGGCATTTATTGCAATGATTTCCTATTTTTATCTGATCTATGTTATCTACAAAACAAGACCGAGAAAAGAGAGTGATGTTTATATACTCTCATTGATATTTTCATACAGTGCGATGCTTTTGGCTTTAGTGATTGGAGCACTCTATTTTTTAGTCGGCAAAGAGAGCTATCTGCTTGCTGCCGTATGGTTGCTCTTTTTTGGATTTTTTGCTTTTCTCATTACCGGGCATATCTATAAAATTATCCCTTTTTTAGTATGGTTTGAAAAGTTCTCTCCGCTTGTAGGAAAGCAAAAAGTTCCAATGCTTGCAGATATGGTACCCTACAAAAGCTCTCAGGCTCAGTTGATCTATTCTGCGATCGGAGTCTTGCTTGTAACTACTGCTATACTATTAGGATCTGATGTACTTATAGGTGCGGGTGCTTCATTTTTAGTTATTGGTTCATTAGCTTTTGTACGAAGTGTTTTTTATATGATAAATTTTAAATAAAAGACCCCAAAGGATATCTGATTATAATTAAGGACAGAGGGTGTTAGACGGTAATCTTGAAGCTTTACTGAATGATTTGGAAAAATCGGAAATTGAGATATATTTTGAATTGCAAAAGGTTTTTGAGGTAAAATTTGGAGAAGATGTTGTTATTTTTTGGTCAAGAGGCAATCTTAAAGCCTGTAGCGACATTCAACTTGGAACTTTTTTTGAAGTTTATGAAGTGGATAATGATGATAATCAGATTGGAAAAGCAAAAGAGATCGCAGAACTCCTAAATATTCAGCTTACAAAGAAAAATAAAAACATTGTTGAAAACTCCAATAATAACCCACTTTTAGTCAGCATACCTGCTACTAATTTTGAACACTATCTTAAGTCTCTTATGGCAGAACAAAAATATACGGTTATTGTTATTGAGCAAAAAAGCACCCCTCTAAAAATCAGCCGTCATATTGCACAAATTGTCTCTCCCGGAACGAATTTTGACTATGTAGTAGATAATGATGATAACTACATTGTCTCAATCTTAGTAGATAAGTTGCGTGATATCTATACTGTAGGCTACTCTGCCATTGATGTGACAACAGGAAAAACATGGCTCTATGAGATATGCGCAACAGATGAGGATCAGACTTATTCGCTTGATGAGGTTTGTAATCTTTTAAATATCTACAGAACGAGTGAGGTGGTGATAACATTTTTGGATGGGATTGATGATCAAAAGTATGTGATGCAGTATCTTGAAATTCCTGAGCATTATCACTATTTTGTCAATAACCAAAGGGTAGAAATCGACCTTCAAAATAAACTTTTCAAAGAGGCTTATCAGATCCAATCTCTTTTCTCTCCTATAGAACATTTGGATTTAGAGCATATTCCTATGGCTACAGAGTCTTTGGCAATTCTCATGAGTTTTGTAGCAGAGCATGATTGTCGCATCGTTGAAAAGATGGCAATGCCACGCATTATTGACAACCGCCGTTTTATGTATCTTGGCAACAATGCCTTAGAGCAGATGGGAATTATCTCAAAAGACCGCAAAGAGTTTACACTGCTCAAAATGCTCAATAAATGCTCAACTGCTATGGGGCGTCGTCTCTTAAAAGAGAGACTGCTTAATCCTATTATGGACAAAGAGGAGCTTGAGCGTCGTTATGATTTAATAGAGAAGGTAAGCTCTCATGTGCGTTATCTTGATGAGATGATGCGAGGAATCTACGATATACAACGCCTCTCACGCAGACTCTCTTTAGGACGCCTGCATCCTTTTGAAATAAATCATCTCTATGACTCAATGGTGTGTGTTAAAGAGCTGGTTCAATATGTAAAAAAATATAAGATTCAGCGTACACCTTTTCGTGAGAGTGAGATAGATGAGTTTCTGCGTGAGATAGAAAAGAGCATCGATTTGGATGTCTCACGCAGGCTTCAAAATATTTTTGAACGACGCTATGCTCTACTTTTTGAGCGTGTCATTGCCTATGTTGCAGGCTTAGATGTCGGCGTGAGCTCTTCAAAGATAGCACAGGAGCATAAGTACTTCCGACCGATGATAGTTGAAGCTAAAGAGGATGAGAACTTTATGCAGATTATGCAGTTGCGTCATCCGCTCATTGAGGTGCAGGAACGCAGCGACATCTATGTATCAAATGATATCGTTATGGGAAACCGTGACTACCTTGACCTGCCACATCCAAAAACAGTGATGCTTGATGTGCCTGTTCATGACGGATATGATATTAACGGTGTACTTCTGTATGGGATTAACTCAAGTGGAAAAAGTTCATTGATGAAGAGCATCGGCATAGCCGTTCTTATGGCACAGTCTGGTTTTTTTGTAAGTGCAGCTGTGATGAAGTTCTCTATATTTGATTCGCTTTTTACCCGCATAGTATCTAAAGATAGCCTTGCAAAGGGACTTTCAACCTTTGCCGTTGAGATGTTAGAGCTCAAAAATATATTTAACCGTTCAACTGTCCGCTCTTTGGTCTTGGGTGATGAGATAAGTCATGGCACTGAAACACTCTCAGGCGTTGCTATTGTTGCAGCTGCCATTCAAAAGCTCTCAAATGCAAATTGTCTCTTTTTATTTGCAACACACCTGCATCAACTCGTAACAATGCAGGAAATCACGCGTTTAAACAATGTAGTAGATCTACACTTAAGTGTAGAGTATGACAATGAAGCAGATAGACTCATCTTCAATCGTATGTTGCAGGCTGGAAGCGGAAGTAGTATTTATGGATTGGAGTTTGCAAAATCACTGCATATGGACAGTGAATTTTTAGAGATAGTAAATACCATCAGAAAAGGTCTTGCCGATGTGGCAGTAAAAAAGATAGAAGATGACAAACAAAAAGGCTTTGTCTTGAATGATTGGTAGAGCTTAAGAGAGTAGCTTCTTGTTTGTCTAAATTATGATATATTATTCTTATATATGGAACTGAAATTGCTAGAATTATAGACAAATATAGATATCAAAGAGAATTAATGCGAAAAAAATTATATATTCCTTTATCTGTTTTAGCGATGGCTTACTATTTATCTGGATGTACGGCAAAACTAACGGACCCAGAGATCGATTTTAAACCACCGGCTTATGTTGAGCAGATGCCGGCACGCGAAGAGAAACAAGATTTTGCTTCAATAGGCAGTCTTTTTGGAAAAGGGGAGAATCCTCTTTTTTCAGACCATAAAGCAATGCATATTAATGATATCGTCACCGTTGCCATCTCAGAGACCGCAAAAAGTTCAAACACGGGTATAAAGCAGCTAAAAGAGAGTGATGAGTCAAATCTCGGTGGAGGCATCTTCTCCTCTACCGGTGCCGCAAATGGAAATATCAATAACACTATGGCAAAAGTCAATGGCTATAGCGATATCGGTTTTAAAGCAAAATCTAACAATAGTTACAAAGGGCAGGGTAAAGCTACAAAAGATGCTAGCTTTACGACAACAATTTCCGCTAGAATAGTAAAAGTACTTCAAAATGGAAACTATTTTATATCCGGTACGCGTGAGATACTTGTGGATAATCAAAAACAGATTGTCCAGATAAGTGGAGTTATTCGCCCATATGATATTGATCAATACAATAAAATAAACTCTACACAGATAAGTGAAGCGAAGATTCTCTATAGAACCGAGGGAGATATGGATCACGCAACAAAACGAGGATGGGGAACAAAACTTATTCAATCTGTTTGGCCTTTTTAGCCTTCTCTTACCTCCCTCCTAATAGTTGAATGCAACCTTGTATGTCGGGTCATCCTCTTCATAAGTGCAGTGTGGTCCTGCTTTTTTCATGATAGCTTTACAATCTTTACTTAAGTGGCGTAATAGAAGGTTTTTTCCCGCATCTTCATATTTTTTCACAAGAGCATCAATCGCTTCAACACCCGAAAAGTCCAGAACACGAGTATTTTTAAAATCAATAACCACTTTAGGAGGATCATTTTTAATGTCAAAATTATCTGAAAATGTTGTGGCGCTTCCAAAAAAGAGCGGACCTTCAAGCTCATAAACCTTTGTCCCATCTGCTTCTGCGTGACTCTTTGTCCAGATGCGTGCATGTCTCCAGGCAAAAACAAGAGCAGAGATGATAACACCGGCAATCACAGCTACCGCCAAATCTTCAATAACAGTAATGATAGTCACAGCCACCATGACAAAAACATCAGCACGCGGCATATGTCTGAGATGTGAAAAACTTGACCACTCAAATGTTCCGATACTTACCATAAACATAATTCCAACAAGAACACCTACAGGAATAGTGTTGAGAATATCTGTAAGCGAGACTACCAAAATGAGAAGTCCGACCGCTGCAGTAAATGAAGAGAGACGCCCAAGCCCACCGGAAGTGTAGTTGATGATAGATTGTCCAATCATGGCACAACCTGCCATACCACCAAAGAAACCACTTGCGATATTTCCACATCCAAGAGCGATACACTCTTTGTTTCCACTGCCCCGCGTACCGCTCATCTCATCAAGAACAGCTAGAGTAAGTAGAGACTCAATAAGTCCAACAAGTGCCATAATAACAGCATATGGAAGAGTCATAACTATAGCATCAAAACTAAAAAGAGTATCTGAAATGATGAGGTGTGGCAACTCTCCTTTAAATTGACTCAGATCTGCCAAATCACCAACTGTAAGCGTATCGATGCCTGTAAAATATACCACAAGAGAGATAGGCACAATGGCAACTAGACCAGATGGTACTACTTTTGAGAATTTTGGTAATATATAGATAATGAGCATAGTAATAATTACTATGGCATACATTATCCAGTTTTGTCCTTCAAAAAATTTAAACTGTGCCATAGCGATAATAATAGCTAGTCCGTTTACAAAACCATAAAGTGCCGGTTGCGGTACAAGACGAATGAATTTTCCAAGTTTGAAAACTCCAAAAAGTACCTGAATAAGACCTGCTATGATGGTAGCAAGCAAGATATAGTTGAGCATATGTATGTAGAGTTCGTCTCCAGTGTAGCCTTGGGTTTTAAGAAGGTTATTTGCCTCAATAACAAGACCGATAATAACAACAGCAACACTCCCCGTCGCACCACTAATCATACCCGGTTTCCCTCCGATAAGTGCGGTAACAAGACCCAATATAAAGGCAGTATAGAGACCAACAACAGGGCTTACTTCCGCGATAAAACTAAAAGCAATAGCTTCAGGTATAAGGGCAACGGCAACGACAAGCCCAGAGAGAATATCATTTTTGATATTTGGTGATGTATATTTTCTTATATTAAACAAACTATGCCCTTAGAGAGCTAAGCTGCTCTAAGACTTTTTCTCTTTTGGCTTGAGCTTCCGTAAGTGCTTCACGGTTTTTCTTAAGTACATCCGCAGGTGCATTTGCTACAAAACGCTCATTGTTAAGCATACCATTTAGTTTTCCTATCTCTTTTTGGAGCTTTTCATCTTGTTTCGTAAGTTTGTTGATAAGAGGTGCTAGATCAATAGAGTCGGTAGGAATAAAAGTCTCACATTTATCTGCGATGTCACTGACTGCATTTTTGATTTTCTCTTCTGTGAACCCTAGATCTTCTACTTTTGCAAGTTTTGCGATGAATGGTGTCATCATAGCTCTATCTTTGTCGGATATATTGTCAATCTTTATAAAAGCTTTCTTAATTTTTTGGTTTGCCATATCAACAAGTACTTTTGCACGGCGGATTGAGACAATAGCATCCATGATGATTTCAAATTTTGCTTCTTCTTTACGCTGTTTTGTCTTATGAGGGAATTTTTGAACCATAATGGACTCACCGTTTTCAAGGTTCGTTCCATTGAGTTGATGGTAAAGATGTTCTGTGATAAAGGGCATAAAAGGGTGGAGTAGCTTCATAGCCTCTTTAAAGATAGCACCAAGCTCTACTATGGCACCTTTGTCTGCCTTAGAGAGCTCAATTCCCCAATCACAAAACTCGTTCCATAAAAATCTATACATCGTAAGAGCCGCATCATTAAATTTATACCCATCAAGATAAGCGCGCACCTCTTTTGTTGCTAAGTTTAAGCGGCTTATCATATAGCGACCCAAATCACTCTCAATACAAAACCCTGCCATATCGGGGAAAGTCTCTACATTCATCTGTAGATATTTTACTGCATTGTAGAGCTTGTTTGTAAAGTTACGGTTGAGCTGAAGTTTCTCTTCGCTCATTCTAATATCACGCCCTTGTGCAGCAGAAATTGCCAGAGTAAATCGTAAAATATCTGCAGAGTATCTATTGACTATATCAAGCGGATCGATAACATTGCCTTTTGACTTGCTCATCTTTTGACCATGCTCATCACGCACAAGTGCGTGTAGATAGATATCTTTAAACGGTAGCTTACCAATAAAGTGTTCACCCATCATCATCATGCGTGCTACCCAGAAGAAAAGAATGTCAAAACCGGTAATAAGAAGTGCATTTGGATAGAACTCTTTCATATCTTCTGGTTTGAAAAGTTTTTCCATCTCGACATCACCATTCCTCCAGCCAAGCGTTGAGAATGACCAGAGTGCAGAGCTAAACCAAGTATCAAGTACATCAGGGTCTTGGTGGAAATTTTTAGAGGCACATTTTGGACAAGTTTTCGGATGCTCCTCGGTAGAGGCAAACTCATATCCGCAATCATCGCAGTAAAATATAGGAATCTGGTGTCCCCACCAAAGTTGGCGTGAGATACACCAGTCACGAAGTTCACCCATCCAAGAGTTGTAGGAGTTTATCCAGTGTGATGGGAAGAATTTTGCTTCACCTGCATTTGTTTTTTCAATGGATTTATCAGCTATCTCTTTACGCACAAACCACTGTTTTGAGATGTAAGGTTCAACAACATTTTTACATCTGTAGCAGTGTCCTACATGGTGTTTGTGGTCTTCAATTTTTACAATGAAACCTTCCTCATCAAGGCGTTTTACAATAGTATCACGCGCTTCTAAACGCTCTAAACCTTTAAACTCTCCTGCATAATCGTTGAGAACTCCTTTCTCATCAAAAACAGTGATAAACTCAAGATCGTGATATTTACCGACTTCATAATCATTCTGGTCATGAGCAGGTGTTACTTTTACCACACCTGTCCCAAACTCCATATCTACATGCGTATCGGCGATAATTTTTACTTTTCTCTCTAGAAGTGGAAGTTTTATCTCTTTCCCGATGATATCTTTATAGCGATCATCATCAGGGTGCACCATTACAGCCGTATCACCAAAGTATGTCTCTGGACGAGTTGTTGCGACCTCAACAAAACCACTTTCATCGGCAAATGGGTATTTGATGTGGTAGAACTTTCCATCTTCTTCTTCATGTTCTACTTCAATATCAGAGAGTGCACCATCATGCGTACACCAGTTAACCATGTAGTTTCCACGAACAATCAAGCCTTCGTTGTAAAGATGAACAAATGCCTCACGCACAGACTTTTGCAACCCTTTGTCCATTGTAAAACGCTCTCTTTCCCACGCAGGAGATACACCCATTTTACGAAGCTGTTTTGTCATAATGCCGGCAGATTCCGCTTTCCATTTCCAAGCGCGCTCCAAGAAAGCCTCACGACCTATCTCCTCTTTTGTCGTTCCTTCTGCTAAGAGCTGTTTTTCAACTACATTTTGCGTTGCGATTCCGGCATGGTCGGTTCCTGGTTGCCAGAGTGTCTTGAACCCATCCATGCGTTTGTAGCGAGTAATGATATCTTGGAGTGTAAATGTGAGTGCATGACCAATATGGAGGCGACCTGTCACATTTGGAGGCGGCATCATAATTGCGAAGTGTCTATCTTCTTTTTGGATATTTTTGTTGCCATCTACTTCAAAGTATTTTCGCTCTTCCCAAATCTTGTAGTATTTCTCTTCCATCTCTTGTGGATTATACTTGTTTTTTGACATAATCTCATCGCCTTAAAATCTATTAAATTTCGCGATTATATCCAATTGTAGGTGAGGGTTTGCTTATGCTTTAGATGTTGTCTGTATAAGCACCCGTTTATATTTAATCTTTTGGAGAGACTTTGTTATTTTTTTTAAAAAATTTATAATAAAAGTCTTTAACAAGACGCATTTTTGTACGGCTAAGAACCAAATTTCCACTAGCGACAATACCGCTAACAACAGTTGATCCTGCTGCTATCATTACATCATCTTTGATTGTAACGGGAGCTATAAGTTGTGAATCGCTACCAATAAAGACATTTTCCCCAATAATGGTTTTATGTTTGTTTTTGCCGTCATAGTTGCAGGTAATAGTGCCTGCTCCTATATTTGTTCCTCTGCTTACCTCTGCATCGCCGATGTAACTGAGATGTCCCGCTTTTACACCATGGAGTGTCGCTTTTTTTGTTTCAACAAAGTTGCCAATATGTGTATCTGTAATATGTGAGAGAGGACGAAGGTGTGCCATCGGACCACAATCCGAATTTCTCATTGTGCTATCTTCAACAACACTGCCTGCTTTGATATGAGAGTTGATAATTTTGCTTTTACCTGTAATGCGACAGTTATTTTCTACGATACATTCACCTTCAAAAACCACACTCTCTTCGATATAAATAGTATCGGGCAAGTGCATAATAACACCCGCTTTCATCCATCTGTTCTTGATATGGTTTTGCATAATAACTTCTGCTTCGGCTAAATCTTTTTTAGAGTTTATCCCTTTAAAGAAAGCTTCATCAACAAGAAGCGGAACAATGGAAGCTTCTTCTTCTTTTGCCATGGCAATAATATCTGTCAAGTAGTACTCCTGTTGTGCATTATCATTAGAAAGAAAAGGAGTATATCTCTCTAAGATACTGCGTGAGAAAGCATATACGCCTGCATTTACCGTTGTAATATTGAGCTCAGTATCACCGGCATCTTTTTGTTCGATTATATATTCAACCTCTTCATTGTGAATAATCACTCGCCCATATCCACTTGGGTCTTCTAGGTTAAAAATGCTCATAATAATGTCAGCTTCCAGAGAGAGAAAACCCTTAAGAGATTCAGCAGTTATCAGTGGCATATCACCATTGAGCACCAAGACCTTGTCATATTTTGGTGTGATAGCCATCACGGCACCACCGGTTCCAGGATAGTTTACGGTATCTTGTTCAATGAAATTGACAGCATCAAAATATTGTTCCATAGTTTTTACTACTGCATCTTTTTGATGTGCAACGATCACGGTAATATCATCAGAGATTTTTTTAGACTCTTTAATGATATGATAGAGCATTGGTTTGCCACTGATGGCGTGAAGTACCTTTGCTTTGTTTGATTTCATACGGGAACCTTTCCCCGCTGCTAAAATTACGATACTGATTGCTTCATTATTCATTTTCAATCTTTTTTTATAAATTAATGATGGAATTTTACCATTTTTTTACTTTTATTTATTGTTCATCTTAAAAATGTATAATTTTAAAAAAATATAAAGAGAATATTTTGTTGAAAAAAATTACACAGACACAGCTTATTTTACTAGCAAGCTTTTTTTTGGTTGTATTTGATAACTACACATTTTTTGCAAATCTGACAAAAGTCTATCTGCTTGAAGAAAATTTTGGTTTTGTTGCCTCGACTGCGATTGTTATTTTCTTTCTTACGACACTGCTTTTTTCTTTGGTTAGTACAAAATGGACTATTAAACCAATTATTATTTTGATTTTACTTGTCTCTTCTTTGGCAAGCTACTTTATGAACAGTTACAGTGTTATTATCGATGATAATATGATTCGCAATATGATGCAGACAAATATCAATGAATCAATGGATTTACTGACATTTAAACTAATAATCTACTTTACACTCTTAGGTCTGCTTCCTGCTGTTTTTGTCTACAAGAGAAGAATTGATAGCGGAGGTTTTAAGAGAGAGCTCATCTCGAGATTGAAATTGATTGGTATATCTATCGTTATTATTATTGGTGTGATTTTTATGTTCTCTAAGCACTATACATCATTTGTAAGAGAGCAAAAACCACTTCGTTTTACCGTCAATCCTGCCTATTGGATCTACTCAACAGTAAAATATATCAATAAAACATTTAATAATGGATCGATAGTTATAGAGCCAATAGGAGAAGATGCAAAAGTTTTTAAACCATCAGATGACAACCGCTCAAAACTTGTCATAATGGTTGTGGGTGAAGCCGCTAGAGCTGATCATTTTGCTCTTAATGGCTATGAAAGAGAGACAAACCCACTACTTAAACAAGAGGCGATTATCAACTTTACAAATGTCAGATCGTGTGGAACTTCGACAGCCGAGTCGGTACCTTGTATGTTTGCAGTTTATGATAGGGATGATTATAGCTACAAAAAAGGTATGACGACCGAAAATGTTTTGGATGTTTTAAAGCATACGAATGAGATAGCAGTTTTATGGCGTGATAATAACTCCGACTCAAAAGGTGTAGCACTGCGTGTATCGTATGAAGATTTTAAAATCCCAAAAAACAACTCTATCTGCACAGAAGGTGAGTGTCGAGATATTGGAATGATTCAGGGGCTTGATAAGTTTGTTGAAAAAAATAGAGGGAAAGATATTTTTATTGTACTACACCAGATGGGAAACCATGGACCGGCATATTTTAAACGCTATCCAAAAGCCTTTGAAAAGTTCATACCGACATGTAAAACAAATCAGCTTGAAGAGTGCACGCAACAAGAGATTATCAATGCTTATGACAATGCAATTCTCTATACAGACTATTTTTTAAGTCAGGTCATAGAGTTTTTGAAAAAATATGATGAAAGTTATGAGACTGCCATGATCTATATGTCCGACCACGGTGAGAGTCTTGGTGAGGGCGGTGTCTATCTGCATGGCTTACCATACTTTATGGCACCCGATGCACAGACGCATATCGGTGCGATTATGTGGTTTGGTAAAAATATGAGTAAAAAGATCAACACAGAGGCCCTGCGTGAGAGAAGTCACAAAGAGTATTCGCAGGATAATCTTTTTCATACACTTTTAAGCATTTTCAATATAAAAACTGATATTTATAAAGAAGATATGGATATGCTCAAAAGATGACACTAGAGCGACAAATCACTCTTACATCACTGACACTTGTGACGATAATACTCTTTTTTGGTATAACAGATACCGATCTTTATATTCAAGATATGTTTTATAACTTTTCGACACATAGATGGATTTTAGATTGGTCACTACAACCTTATAGATTTATATTTTATGATGGAATTAAAAAATTGCTTATTATTATTGCAGTAATGTTTCTATTTGCTTTGATCTTTTTTTGGAAAAAACCACTCATTCAAAGCTATAAAAGAGGTATAGTCATCTTGATACTCTCAGCTATATTTGTACCGGCAATTTCAAGTGGACTCAAAAGTCAAACAAATATGCCATGCCCAAAAGATGAGAAGTACTACGGCGGTATCTATCCAAGAAGTGCGGTATGGCAAAGCTATTCGCAAGAGTTTAAATTGACACACAAAAAAAGTAAGTGTTGGCCGGCTGGACATGCAAGTGGCGGTTTTGCGCTTTTGAGTCTTTTTTTTCTCTTTAAAAAGAAAAAAAACAAAATTATCGGATTGTGTATAGGGGTTGTTGTTGGTTGGAGTATGGGATTTTACAAGATGATAATAGGGGATCATTTTTTCTCTCATACTGCTATTACAATGGTGCTGGCATGGCTTGTAATTTTACTTATCGCAAAGATGCTTAACTCTTTTCGTGTTTTAAAATTATAAAAAACCTCCTTTATTTCCCTCTTCATAATAATTTTTGTGCTATTATAATGTAATTATAAATTTTGACAAGGTAATTAAATGGATTTAGGTACAGTCATTGGTATTGTTTTGATTATGGCACTTCTTTTGGGTGCTATGGTTATGGGTGTTGGTATTGGTGCGTATATCGATATTCCATCAATGCTTATCGTTATCGGCGGTAGTATCGGTGCCTTAATGGTTTCATTTAAACCTTCTCAAATGAAACAGTTTGTAAAGATCTTTCTAAAAGCTATCAAACCGGGAGAGGAAGATACAGGCGAACTTATCAAAAAACTTGTTGATTTTACTGCAAAAGCCAGAAAAGATGGGATTTTGGCTTTAGAGAGTGAAGCGAACAATGAAGAAAATGAGTTTTTAAAAAAAGGGCTCTCTATGGCGATTGACGGTGGTGAGCCAGATACCATCCGTGAGCTTTTAGAGATAGAGATGGAGCAAACAAGCACTCGTCATAAAGTAAACGGTTCTATCTTTAGTCAGTGGGCAGGACTTGCGGGTGCGATGGGTATGATCGGTACACTTATCGGTCTTGTTGCGATGCTTCTAAATATGGCAGATCCTTCCGCAATTGGTCCATCTATGGCAGTTGCTTTGCTTACAACGATGTATGGTGCAATGATCGGTAATATCTTTGGAACACCGATTGCAAATATCTTAGCGGTTCGCAATGATGAAGAAACCATGGTAAAAGAGATGATACTTGAGGGTATTATGTCGATTCAATCTGGGGATTCACCTCGTGTTCTTGAAGCAAAACTGCTTGTATATCTTGCACCGACTGATCGTGTAAGCCAGTTTGATTAGAGTGAAGATTGATGGGTAAAAAAAAGTGTCCTGAGTGTGAAGAGTGTCTCCCCGCCTGGTTAGCTGCTTTTGGGGATTTGATGTCTCTCCTTCTTTGTTTCTTCGTACTTTTGCTCTCAATGAGTAGTATGGATGCTAAAAAAGTCTCTGAAGCCATTGGTTCTCTCTCGGGAGCTATGGGTATTTTAGAAGGTGGAATAAAAACAGAGATATTAAAGCAACGCATTCGAGAGTCTGTTCCAACTGAGTCTCAAAGCAAGACAGATGAGACGATAAACAGAATTCGGCAGGCAGTTGTAGATGTCAATGAGATGATGGAAAAATCACAAGACCCCGAGATTACGGTAGAAGATGCCGAGAATGGTTTTGTCATAAAACTACCTGCAGCACTGCTTTTTAAACCAGGATCTGCTACGATTAAAAATCAAGATGCACTGCTTTTCTTGAAAAGAGTAGCACTTATTGTCAATGAGTTGCCAAACAATATGCAAGCGAGTATACAAGGACATACCGATGATAACAACCCCGGCTTGCTCTCTCCCTTTAAAGACAACTGGGAACTCTCAAGCGCGCGTGCTATCTCTGTTTTGCATGAGTTGGTTTTAGATGGGGTTAATCCTGCTCGAACATCGGCAGTAGGATTTGCGCAGTATCATCCTGTTGCAACAAATGCAACACCTACAGGGCGAGAAAAAAATCGTCGTGTTGAGCTTCATTTCTTTGGTAAAAAAAGCCAAAAGAAAACTAGAGAGACAATATCTGTTTTAGATAGGGTGAACAAGTAAAAAATGATAAGAAT
>JANEIH010000034.1 GCA_024513425.1 Sulfurimonas sp.
ATATTATTCTCCTGGACTGTTGTATCAACAATAACTTGTTTCTCCTCTTTTGCATCGCCATGTAAATCAACACTCACTTTAAAAATGAGTTGCATCCCTTCTGCACCTATACGTTTACGGAAATAGACTAAATCTGTACTATGGCAAGGTTCCTCTATTTGTAACTCATCAAAGCCACAGAAATACTGATAGTAAGGATTTCTTTTCCATTGTAACACGACATTCTCATCACTTAAGTTTTCAATTTGTTTGAGTAGAAGTATCCCTACCATGAGTCTAATTGGTTTAGCAGGTCTTCCATCTGTAGAGTAATATTTCTCAAAATTATCTTCAAAGATTTGCCAGTCAATCGCATCTGCCAATGCTATTAAAGGATCATTCATATCGAGTATTTGAGAGAGTGGAGAGTGAAACAGATTGAGTTGTTGTTTTTTAGAGGAGTTTTTGAGCACTTTTTTAGTCCATTTCGACCAAGAATTGAGTCTTTATTCAATGTTTATTGGTCGAAATTATAGGATAAAATGGCTTTCATATCCATAAAATAGGGATTGTTTGGTTTTTCAGGGCTGACTATCTATTGCTTATATTTACGAAAAAAGTTTGATTTATAGACAGAATTAGGGGTAAAAAATATCTTGGTTGTAAATAGATACAGGTGCTATTTGTGTTTCAATCGTAACAGTATAAAAACTTCCACTAGAAGTGACTTTTTATATAATTTTTAATACAAAAGAGTAAACTTTTAGCACTATTAAATAAAAGCTTAGCTAGAATGTTACTCTCTCTTATGGACAGCTGGCCGAGTGGTCGAAGGCGCTCGCCTGGAACGCGGGTGTAGGGCAACCTACCGTGGGTTCGAATCCCACGCTGTCCACCACCTCTAAGTCCAAAACAATCCAAGAAAGTTTAATAAAAACTTACTTTTATCTACAAAATGATTATGCTATTTCTATTATGAGGGAAACTTTAGTCTTCTTTTGTTGCTGCCCAGATAAATCCACCTACACCAATAGCAAATACAACAACAAGCAAAATAATTTCACTAATATCTACACCACTCATAATTTTCCTTGATAATTTTAGGAAATTATACTCCTCAAATTGTTTGCCATCTGTTTATTGGTCTTTATTTATAGTTCGCTGTCAGTTTTCTCTTTGAGTTGACCACACGCTGCTGAGATATCTATACCTTTTGAGTCACGAATTGTGGCTAAAAGACCATGTTTGATTAGATACTCTTGAAATACAAACATATCTTCATAATTTGGACGCTCATACGGCGTTCCAGGATAGGGGTTAAAGTAGATAAGGTTTACTTTTGCTTTGATACCCGAGAGGAGTTTTACAAGCTTCTTTGCACTTCCTAGATCATCATTTTTATTTTTAATAACAAGATATTCAAACATTACACGCTTGCGTGTGTCAATTGGAAAGCGTTTTACAGCTTCTATAATAGAGCCAATATTATGGGCTTTGTTCATTGGAATAAGCTCTGTCCGAAGTTCATCGGTAACTGCGTGAAGTGATATGGCAATATGGACGCCTAGATCCATTGTTCCAAGCTGATCTATTTTATTGCTCAGTCCACTTGTACTAACAGTTTGTCTTTTTCCTGAGATGGCAAGACCTTCCTCTTCTCTAAATATCTCTATGGCCTTTGTGAGATTTTCAAGATTATCAAGTGGTTCGCCCATTCCCATATAGACAATATTGATTTTACGATTGTGCCTGTGTTTGTTATCACGCTTAAGAGCTACTACCTGCCCTACAATCTCTCCAGCACTTAAGTCTCTAGTAAAACCGCCCTTTGCTGTTAGACAAAATGAGCAACCCACTTTACAACCTACTTGCGT
Organism: Sulfurimonas sp.; assembly: GCA_024513425.1. GTDB lineage: Bacteria > Campylobacterota > Campylobacteria > Campylobacterales > Sulfurimonadaceae > Sulfurimonas. The sequence continues at coordinate 1,854 of JANEIH010000034.1, forward strand.
AGAAACACAGATGGTATATTTTGCTTCTCGGATAAGTTTTCCATCTTCATGGATTTCATCTTTCATTTTTAACCAAACTGCTTCTACTCTCTTTCCATCTTGGAGCTCAAAAAGATATTTAATCGTACCATCGTCTGACTCTTCTTTACGAATGATCTTCATGGGATTTAGAAGATAGATTTGAGCTAACTCTTCTTTCATGGCTTTTGGAATATTTTTCATTGCAACATAACTATCGGCATATTGATGATAGAGCCAACCATAGATCTGTTTTGCACGAAAAGATGGTTTTACGAGGTGTGTTAGCTCTTTGAGCGTAAAGTCAAGCAGGCAAGGTTTAAGTTGTCTCATGGCTATGTAAGCTCCTTGATTCTTCTTTTGATATGCTTTTCTAGCAACTCTTTTGCTTTATCATGATTTTTAAGAAAATCTGTATGTGCACTCCGGTTTATGTAGTTTGTTATACAAAAAATACCACCGGCTGGAATCTCAAACTCTTTAGCAACCGCCAGAATAGAGAAAAATTCCATATTTTCAATACCCACTCCAAAGTTCAAAAACTTTTTTGCTAGCGCTTCATTTGTCGAGATATAATTAGAAGAGTTAACAATAATATCCTTTTTATCTGTTAGATTTGCAGAGATAACATTTTCCAAAGGTGTGTAGGCGTCTTTGTTTAAAAATGCAAGTTCGATGTTTGCAGCAGTTTTACTCTCAATGATTTCAAATATCTTAGCCTCTCCATACGAACCAGCCGTACCTACAAAGAGTAAAAACTCCGGTTTGTCAAACAAGCAGAGTCTTGTAAGATTTATGGTTGTCTCAACAAGTCCTACTCCCATGGGTATTGCAAAAGAGAAGTTTTCAGAATTTCCCGCACAGATTATCATCTCTTAGAGCCTTACTGGAATATGGTTATCATACAGATAGCGTTTGAGTTGCATGATATCTATCTCTTTATAGTGAAAGATTGAAGCGGCAAGCGCAGCATCTGCACCATGTTCAAAAACCTCTTTTATATGCTCCATACTTCCTGCTCCACCACTCGCTATTACAGGTACATTGACAGATTTGGAAATCTGCTCAGTAATATTTAACTCAAAACCAACTTTGGTACCGTCTGCATCCATGGAGGTGAGAAGTATTTCACCACTGCCACGCCCTACTGCCTCTTTTGCCCACTCTAGTGCGTCAATACCGGTATTAACTCGTCCACCGTTAAGATAGACATTGTAAGAACCTTCTTCATTGCGTTTTACATCAATGGCAGTGACAATACACTGAGAACCAAAACGCTTTGCTCCTTCATCTATGAGCTCTGGGCGTTTTATAGCGGCTGAATTTATACAGACTTTGTCACAACCTACATTTAGAAGCTTGTAGATATCTTTAAGTTTACGAATGCCACCACCGACAGTAAGAGGAATAAATACCTCGCGTGCTACTTTAGCAACAATATCTACAATGGTATCGCGATTGTCAGATGAGGCAGTGATGTCTAAAAAAGTAAGTTCATCGGCACCCTCTTCATTATATCGGCGTGCAACTTCAACAGGATCACCTACATCTTTCAGTCCAACAAAGTTCACACCTTTTACAACCTGCCCATCTTTTACATCTAAACAAGGGATTATTCTTTTGGCAAAATAGTTTTTCATATCTTTCTCTATCTTTATAATATATAGTGTTAATTATACTTAAAATTGCTGTAATTGGGTTTAATATATACTCTCATATTTTTGACAGTTTTTGGACATCATCTCTTAATGGGTTTCACGTGAAACATTTTCTCAAGCTTGTAGTTTGTTTAATACAATGAGTTTGACTGCATATCCTAAAAACAACATTAATCTTAAAAACTCTAAAGAGCTTATAGTAAAGTATCAAAGTTTGGCTGCATTATTACTGCGTGAGGAAACTAATCTCTGTTAAGGATTGAATTTGTAAGTGGGTCCAAAGTATAAAAAGTGACGACCAACACACCAGGGAGGTCGTCTATGAGTGTAATAATACCCTACTAATCTTAAAAAAACCATGTTTTCTATAAATTTATCAAAGACTTATTATAATGCTAAAAAGTTACAAAATTTTTCTAAAATGTTTATTATTCACACAGTGTTCTAACTTGTGAATATCATATTCTATTTTTTCAAAATAAATTACAAAATTTTTTTCTTTTTTAAGAAATTATTTATATAAATAGTAACTGAAAGTAACATTATAAATTTCTTAAAAACCCTCTAAACCCCTGTTTTTAGGGATACTTAGTTCAGTGAAAAAAAATTATCCATAAAGAAAATAATTTTTATTATTTACACAAAAAGTTATTCACATCGATGCCTAAAAATTGAAAAATTAGTCACGCATATAGATAATTGTTGAGAGCTATTTCTTTAAAATCAATATTACTTTTTATATGATATTTCTTATTATAAAGCTCAAACTTCAATTCACTAGCATGCAGAAGCAGTCTTTGCGAACCAGTATTTTCTACTCTCTCCTTTATGGATAGCTCTCTATCTAAAAACCGTACAATATCCTCTTCTTTTTGTCCATAAATCGGATCACCGACAATCGGATGTTTCACGTGAAACAGATGTACCCTTATCTGATGTTGTCTGCCCGTGTGTGGTCTGCACGCAACTAAAGTTACATTATGTTCGGGAAAATACTCTATGGGTTGAAAATAGGTCATGGAGGGCTTGCCACTTTCATGAACCTTAACAACCATACGAACAATAGCACTCTTATCGGAAACTCTTAGAAGTGGAGCCTCTACACGCAGCTCCTTTTCAAACTTTCCATGCACTAAAGCTAGATATGTTTTTTGTATATCTCGCTCTTGAAATATCATCTTTATATCGCGTTCACTCCCTTTATTTTTTGCGCACAAAACCAAGCCGCTCGTCTCTTGATCGATCCTGTGTGTAATATTTGCATCTTTACCAAACTGATATTTTAATTCATCAATAAGAGAATAGGGAGTATCTCTATTTTGTGGGTGAATAAGCAGACCGCTTGGCTTATCAAAAACAACAAAATGTTCTTCTTCATAAACAGGTTTGAGTCCTTTTGTAATTGGTTCAAAATAGATAAACTCAAACGCACCTTCTATTTCGGCTCCAGCTTTTGTAAGTGGCTCACCATCTATCAACAATCTTCCTTTTGCAATTAGTCGTTGTGCCTCTTTTTGTGTATAGCCCAGCTCTCTTATTAAATAGAGAAAAGCCCTCTGTTTTTTTTCTGAATAAAATTTTCTTTTTACAAACGGCAAAAGGAGATCCTTATAGGTTTAATTACTATATTATGAAGATTTGAGTAGAATGTCATACATAATATCAAAGCGAATTTTAGCACAATAGTGTGATGAATGGAAAAAAGGGATAATAATGGTAGATAGATATGCACGCAAAGAGATGGCTTCAAAGTGGACATACCAAGCAAAATATCAAGCTTGGCTCGATGTAGAAAAAGCGGTAGTAAAAGCCTGGGGGAAACTTGGAAAGATTCCACAGGAAGATGCAGACAAAATTGTTAAGAGCGCAAAGTTTGATATTAAACGTATAGATGAGATTGAAGCAGTAACGCGTCATGACTTGATTGCGTTTACAACTTCGGTTGCAGAGAGTCTTGGCGAAGAGAGCAGATGGTTTCACTATGGTATGACAAGCTCTGATACAATTGACACAGCGGTTGCACTTCAGATGAAAGATTCTCTTGTATTAATTATTGAAGATGTAAAGATGTTGATGAAGTCAATTAAAAAACGCGCAATGGAGCATAAGATGACTCTTATGGTTGGTCGTTCTCACGGCATTCACGGCGAGCCGATTACATTTGGACTTGTACTTGCTATTTGGTATGATGAGATGGCTCGTCACTTAGAGAATTTAGAACAAACTATGGATATTATCGCTGTTGGTCAAGTAAGTGGTGCTATGGGAAATTTTGCTCATGCTCCACTAGAGCTTGAAGAGTATACTTGTAAGGAGCTAGGTCTCAAACCGGCACCCGTATCAAATCAGATAGTCCAACGCGATAGATATGCCCGTCTAGCAACCGCATTGGCTTTAATGGCAAGTTCAATTGAAAAATTTGCTGTTCAGATTCGTCATTGGCAAAGAACAGAAGTTTATGAGTGTGAAGAGTATTTTGCAAAAGGGCAAAAAGGTTCTTCTGCAATGCCACACAAACGCAACCCTATTCTTACAGAAAATATTACAGGTCTTGCTCGTATGATTCGTGCTTATGTAAATCCTGCGATGGAAAATGTTGCACTTTGGCATGAGCGTGACATCTCTCACTCATCAACTGAGCGTTTCTGGTTGCCAGATGCATTTATCACATCAGACTTTATGCTCCACCGTATGAACAATGTCATAGCAAACCTCACAGTCTATCCTGAAAATATGATGAAAAACCTTAATCTCACAGGTGGACTTGTATTTTCTCAGCGTGTACTTCTTGAACTTCCACTACAGGGTGTCTCGCGTGAGAATGCATATAAAACCGTACAGCGAAATGCCATGAAAGTTTGGGAAGAGATTCAACAAGGTCGCCCAACTACAAATGAAAATGGAGAGTCGCTCTACCTTAACCATCTTTTAGCAGATGAAGAGCTTCGCAGTAAACTCTCTGAGGAACAGATTCGTGAATGTTTCAATTATGATTACTATACCAAAAATGTAGATGCCATCTTCAAAAGAGTTTTTAAACAGTAGAGAATTAGTGAGTTTTTACAGATGTAAAAACTCCTATTTTCTTAAACTTTTCCCTTGCTTTAACTATTATTTTTTATTATACTTTTCAGGATGTAACACATCGGAAAAACTTTCCAAATTATTTTGCAACTTTAATAATTCTAACTACAAAAATTAGCTAAAATGATCTACTCAAATAAACAATATTTTATAATTTTTTATATAACTATTTTTTGAAATATTTATGTAAAAAATTCTTTATATGATCAGGAAGAAATTTATGATTACAGTGGTTAAAAGAAACGGTAGAACAGAGCCTTTAGATATCTCCAAAATACAAAAATATACCTCCGCAGCGGTAAAAGACTTAACAAATGTCAGTCAAAGTGAACTTGAAGTTGACGCACAGATTCACTTCCGTAACGGTATAACATCTAAGGAGATTCAAGAGACACTCATTAAAACTGCTGTTGATAAGATCGATATTGATGCGCCTAACTGGACCTTTGTTGCATCGCGTCTTTTCCTCTTCAATCTTTATCATCAAGTAAACAGTTTTACGGGGTATTGCTCACTAGAGAACTATTTTAAACGAGGTGAGAAAGAGGGGCGCATCCTTTTAGGACTTCGCAATATGTACGACCTTGAAGAGCTTGAGAAACATATCAAACCTGAACGCGATTTGCAGTTTAACTATCTTGGCATCAAAACACTTTATGACCGCTATCTTATCAAAGATAGAAATGGTGATCCAATAGAACTGCCACAGCACATGTTTATGGCGATCGCAATGTTCTTAGCGCAACATGAGGAGAAAAAAGAAGAGTGGGCTATCAAATTCTACAATATGATAAGTAAATTTGAAGTGATGCTCGCTACTCCAACACTCTCAAATACAAGAACACCAAGACACCAGCTAAGCTCTTGTTATATCGGTTCAACTCCAGATAATATCGAAGGAATCTTTGATGCCTACAAAGAGATGGCAATGCTCTCTAAGTTTGGCGGAGGAATCGGTTGGGACTGGACACAGGTTCGATCAATGGGAAGTTTTATCGATGGACATAAAAATGCGGCAGGCGGAACGATTCCATTCTTAAAGATAACAAATGATATCGCCATCGCTGTTGATCAACTCGGAACACGCAAAGGTGCCATCGCAGTTTATCTTGAACCATGGCATATAGATATTAATGACTTTTTAGATCTGAAGAAAAACTCCGGTGAAGAGCGTCGTCGTGCGCATGACCTCTTTCCTGCAATGTGGCTCAATGATATATTTATGCAAAGGGTTCAAGAGGATGCCATCTGGACACTCTTTGATCCTTATGATACACATGAGCTTACAAACCTTTATGGAGAAGAGTTTAACAAACGCTATTTGGAGCTAGAGCAAGATGAGAAACTTATAAAAGAGCGTGTCAAAGCGAAAGATCTTTGGAGAAAGATTCTTACATCTTATTTTGAGACAGGTTCGCCATTCTTATGTTTTAAAGATAATGCAAACCGTGCAAATCCAAACGATCACTTTGGTGTTATTCGCAGTTCTAACCTCTGCACAGAGATCTTTCAAAACACAGAGCCTAACCATTATCGTATCAAGTTTATCTTTGAAAATGGTGATAGCATCAGTTATGAAGAAGATGAGATAGTAACCGTTGACAGTGGTATAACAAAACCGGCAAATAAGATTACTGCACTTGACTCTCTTGGCGGTATGCCAATCTTTGTGATTGAGAAAGAGAAAATTGACGGAGCTACTGCTGTTTGTAATCTCGCCTCTGTTAATCTCTCGCGTGTCAATACAAAAGAGGATATCGACCGCATTGTTCCAACAGCCATTAGATGTTTAGACAATGTAATTGATCTTAACTTCTATCCTGTTGAAAAAGTCAAACGAACCAACATACGAAGCCGTTCGATCGGGCTTGGTGTTATGGGTGAAGCACAAATGTTAGCAGAAGCCGGCATCTCATGGGGGAGTCAAGAGCACTTTGACAAAATAGATGAAGTGATGGAATCTGTTTGCTATAACGCTATCAAATCTTCCTCTGATTTGGCAGCTGAAAAAGGTAGCTATCCCGAGTTTGAAGGAAGTAAGTGGAGCCGAGGGATCTTCCCGCAAGACCATGCAAATTCAGATGTTATCAATCTTGTTGATCGCGGTGGTCTTTTTGCTTCAACTTATGAGTGGGATGAACTTCGTACGCGTGTGAAAAAACAGGGTATGAGAAACGGCTACCTAATGGCTGTTGCACCAACTTCGTCTATCTCAATTCTTACAGGTACGACACAGGCGATTGAGCCGGTATTTAAGCGTAAATGGTTTGAAGAAAACTTATCTGGTCTTATCCCTGTCGTTGCTCCCAAGCTTTCTCCTGAGACATGGAGCTACTATACACCTGCATATGATTTAAACCAGACCGCACTTATCAAAGCTGCAGCAATTCGCCAAAAATGGATAGACCAAGGACAATCGCTCAATATCTTTATCACGCTTGATAAAGCAAGCGGGCGCTATTTAAATGAGATCTATATGCTTGCGTGGAAACTCGGTCTTAAATCTACCTACTACCTCAGAAGTCAATCTCCAGAGATGGCAAATGATGTCGAAGATAGATCAATGGAGTGTGTAGGCTGCCAATAAAATAAAGCCTCTTTAAAACGCACAGACAATTAAATTTTTAGAGCAATTTAAAAGGAAAGAGAATGAGTTATAGAGTAAAAGGTGAGATCTTAGGATTTCGAGATACAAAAGAGGTAAAGATTAATGAAATAGACTCTCTTTTCTCAACAATGCTAGACAGTAAAAATGAAAATATTTCTTTTACCTTAATCAATCCTTTTCTATTGAGAGATTATGATATTGATATACCTCTTGATATAAAAGAACTACTTGAAATTAAAGAAGATTCTCAAGTAGGTGTTTACAATATTTTAATCATTCAAAAACCTTTAGAGAAATCAGTGATCAACTTTTTAGCCCCTATTGTTATAAACCTTGATAAAAAAGTTTTAGCGCAGATTATACTTGATCCTAAAAAACATCCAGATTATGATATAGCAGAGACCATAGAATCATTTAAAGAGATAAAATAAAAAATATGACAAAATGACATATTTTTAAATAGGTAAGATTTTTTTACCTACAATTACTTCAAATTTCATAATAAGTGAGTCCAAAATGGATGCAAACAAACAAAAAACATTAGACTTGGCCATTAAGCAGATAGACAAAGCCTTTGGAAAAGGTGCATTAATGCGCCTAGGAGATAAAGAGATTGAACCGATTCAGTCAATTTCAACAGGATCTCTTGGTTTAGACTTGGCTCTTGGAATTGGTGGTGTACCACAAGGAAGAGTTGTAGAGATTTATGGGCCGGAGTCTTCAGGGAAAACAACACTTGCACTTCAAATAACGGCAGAGTGTCAAAAACAGAATGGAGTATGTGCCTTTATCGATGCAGAGCATGCTTTAGATGTTGTGTATGCAAAAAATCTTGGCGTAGATATTGATAATCTTTTAGTCTCACAACCTGACTATGGCGAGCAGGCACTTGATATAGTTGAGACAATTGCACGGAGCGGAGCGGTTGATTTGATCGTGATTGACTCTGTTGCTGCACTAACTCCAAAGGTTGAGCTTGAAGGTGAAATGAATGACCAGCAAGTAGGTGTACAGGCGCGCTTAATGTCAAAAGCACTGCGTAAACTTACAGGTGTACTTAGTAAAATGAATTGTACAGTAATTTTTATCAATCAAATTCGTATGAAAATTGGTATGATGGGATATGGCTCTCCAGAGACGACAACAGGCGGCAATGCTTTAAAGTTTTATGCCTCTGTTCGCATTGATGTGCGTCGTATTGCGTCCCTAAAACAGGGTGAAAGCCAGATTGGTAACCGCGTAAAAGCTAAAGTAATTAAAAATAAAGTAGCTCCGCCATTTCGTCAAGCTGAATTTGATATTATGTTTGGTGAAGGAATCTCAAAAGAGGGTGAACTTGTTGATTATGGTGTAAAACTTGATATCGTTGATAAAAGCGGTGCATGGTTTAGTTATGGTGAGACAAAACTTGGGCAGGGGCGTGAAAATGTCAAAGCGAAGTTCAAAGATGAACCAGAGCTTGCAAATGAGATTGAAGAGAAGATCAAACAAGCTATGGGAATTAGTTCTTTAATGACCATGGATACTTCAGAAATCACTGAATCAGATGTTTAGAAAAGAAATAGCTAAACAAATTTTTAATTGAATTTGGTTAAAATACAGTAATTTATTTTATGAGGGCAGATATATGTTTATAGATAATGTAAGTGCAATAGAAGTAATGGATTCTCGTGGCAATCCAACAGTAAAAGCAACAGTGACTTTAAGTGATGGAACAATAGCAAGTGCGATCGTTCCCTCAGGAGCAAGTACTGGTAAGCGTGAGGCATTAGAGCTTCGTGATGGTGCTGATCGCTATATGGGTAAAGGTGTACTTCAGGCTGTTGAGAATATAAACAATATTATCTCCGATGCACTTATAGGTATGAGTCCCTTCAACCAAGCTGTCATTGACGGTATGATGAAAGAACTCGATGGAACTGAAAACTATGGAAAGTTAGGTGCCAATGCGGTTCTAGGCGTTTCCATGGCAGTTGCACGCGCTGCAGCACAAAGTCTTGATGTGCCACTTTACCGTTACTTAGGTGGTGCAAACGCAATGGTTATGCCGACACCGATGCTCAATATTATCAATGGCGGAAGCCATGCTGATAACTCTGTTGATTTTCAAGAGTATATGATCATGCCTATAGGTTTTAAAGATTTTGCAGAGTCTCTTCGTGCTTCTGCTGAAGTTTATCACAATCTAAAAACTATTTTAAAAACAAAAAAACACAATACGGCACTTGGTGATGAAGGTGGTTTTGCACCAGATTTAAACTCAAATGAAGAGCCTATTCAAATCATAATGGAAGCAATTGAAAAAGCTGGATACAAACATGGCCAACAGATTGCTATTGCACTTGATGTTGCTGCAAGTGAACTTGTAACCGAAGGTGGCTACAGACTTAATAGTGAAAACCGTACGGTATCATCAGCCGAGCTTATTGCTTATTATGAAGATTTATGTGCAAAATATCCGATAGTCTCTATTGAAGATGGTCTGAGTGAAGATGATTGGGATGGATTTAAACTTATGACTGAGAAACTTGGTGATAAAATTCAAATCGTTGGAGATGATCTTTTTGTTACAAATGCAAATATCTTAAATGAAGGTATTCAAAAAGGAGTTGCAAATGCAATTCTTATCAAACCAAATCAAATTGGTTCAGTATCTGAGACAATGCTCACTGTTCGTCTTGCACAGAGAAATGGTTACAAATGTGTTATGAGCCATCGTTCTGGTGAGAGTGAAGATACTTTTATCGCAGATTTTGCAGTTGCTCTTAACTGTGGCGAGATCAAAACAGGATCAACTGCGCGTAGCGAGAGAACCGCAAAATATAACCGTCTTTTAGAGATTGAAAATGAAGTAGTCTATGGTGAATATTTAGGATCTACTCTCTTTAGCTAAGAGAAGCTTATGAGCAAAGAGGAGTTTTACAAAGAGATTGACAGCAAGGAGAGTATAACCCAACGATACTTAGGGCTATCTCCTGGCAATTTTTTTCTTTTGTTGATTTTGATAGTCCTATTTGGAATCTATCTGGGTATAATTTTTTATGGAACAAATTCACTAGAGGTTCTTTTTGGTCTGCAAGACTATGAGAATTATCTTCAAGATGAAGTTATACAACTCGAAAATAAAAATGCAGAACTACAGCGTGAGTATTTTGAATTGAAAGGAATTTCTGCGCAATAGTCATATAAATCTGCTATAATATTCACAAAAAATAGGTGTTTTATATGATAAGATTCTTTTTAGCCCTTCTTTTTCCTCTTTTTTTATTTGCGAGAGAAAATCCATTTTTTCCTATTGATACGACAGAAAATATTCCTCTAACATCAAATAAGGTTAAAAAAGTACCGCCACTCAAGCGTGTTGCATTGATATTTCCTTCTACTACAAGAATATTGGAGAACATTACTGTAGAGTATAAAAATCTTGATGGCTCAATCGCAACAAAAAAGATTCAGTTGCATAATGCAGTGGATTGGCATCTGCCGCTCTTTATCTCTCAAAGCTATTATGAACTTTCTACTAAAGGTAAACAATCTGTCACTGCAAAGAAAAAAAAGAATGCTCCTAAAAAAGCACGATATAAAAAAATTGCATCATTAAACTTTATAACATTTTATGCATATGGGAAAAAGCTAAATGTTATAACAAAAGATAAGTTATTAAGAGATTTTTTACTTGTAAAACCACACAGGATAGTTTGTGATTTTAAACGCGAGACAAATATAGGAAGCTATGTGAAGAGTATCAAACACTCTTTGTTTAAAAAGATTAAAGTAGGAACACATAAGGGTTATTATCGTGTCGTTATAGAGTTGGATGGGTACTATCAGTACAAAATTAAAAAAACTTCTTCGGGCTATTTTTTTACATTGTTATAATTTAAAGCACCGGCAATCTCTTTGGTATCTGAAATACAAGCTTGAAGCAAAAGTATAACTATTATCTGCTATAATTTCGCTCATGAAAGAAATTAGAAACTACATAGCATCTCATGATATCAGTGAGATGCATCCTTTTGAAATCGCCAATATTTTACGAGGAATGGATGATGGTAAATTTAGTCGAGCCATCAAAATCGTTCCAAAAGAGCTTGTCGGTGATGTAGCCCTCACACTTCCAGATAGATATTTTGAAGATATTATTAAAAATTTAAGTGTAGATGAACTCTCTCAGGCTGTATCTGAGCTCGAATCTGATGATCAGTTAGAGTTTATGCAAGAGCTTGAAAATGTTGATGAAAATGTCGCATCACAAGTTTTTGAAGCACTTGCTGAAGATGATAAAAAAGAGATAGCACAGCTACAAAAATATGAAGAAGATGAAGCTGGTGCCTATATGCAGCTTGAAGTTTTTACAGCTCACGCTGATGAGATTGTTCAAAATGTTATTAAGCGTTTTGCGCGTCTCCGTAAAGAGAATGAACTTGAAAATATTCAAAACCTCTTTATTGTTGATAATTCCAATAAACTTCTCTACACGGTAGGTTTGGATGATCTACTTATCTTTGACTTTTCGAAAACAATAGAAGAAAATATTAGAAAAAGTGATGAGTTTTTTGAACCGATCAAGACATATGACAGAGAAGATATCAAAAAGGTTGTAGAGCTTTTTAAACAATATGATGTTTCTGTTATGCCGATCGTAAATGAAGAGGGTATTTTGCTTGGTCGTATCACCTCTGATGATATCTATGATTTAATTAATGAACACGCAACGGAACAGATGTATAATCTAGCCGGTGTTGATGATGAAGCAGAAGAGGATGAAGATATACTAAAAGCAGGGCGTAAGCGTGCCTATTGGCTTGGTATTAACCTTTTAACAGCAATTGCCGCCTCTTTGGTCATCGGTATATTTGAGAGTACTATTAACTCTATGGTAGCTTTAGCTATACTGATGCCTATTGTCGCCTCAATGGGTGGTAATGCAGGGACGCAGACGCTAACAGTTGTTGTGCGTCAGCTAGCTCTTGGTGAGATATCACAAGGAGATGCATTCCGTTCTATCAAAAAAGAGGTAGCCATCTCTTTGATGAATGGTCTGATCTTTGCTCTTGTAATGGGCACAATAGCATGGAGATGGTTTAATTTGCCAATACTAGGCGTAGTCATTGGACTCTCAATGATCATAAATCTTTTTATGGCAGGTTTTTTTGGCGCGGTTATTCCATTGGTATTAAAATGGTTGAAAATCGATCCTGCCATTGGAAGTGCGGTTATATTGACAACCGTTACAGATGTTGTAGGTTTTTTCAGCTTTTTAGGACTTGCAAAAATTATACTATTATAAGGATGATATAAATTGGAATTATTACTCATATTTTTTCTATTATCTGTAGGCATATCTTTTATCTGTTCGGTACTAGAATCCGTACTTCTCTCCACTAACATGTCATATGTAGCAGTTTTGGAAAAAGAGCGACCATCTGTAGGTAAACTGTTGCGCCTGCAAAAAGAGAATATCAACAAATCGATCGCATCTATTTTGATATTAAATACAATTGCGAATACATTGGGTGCTGCTGCAGTCGGCGCACAGGCTTCTTTGGTATTTGGAAATGATGCTGTTGTTGCTGTCTCTGTTATACTGACATTTGCCATTCTTTTTCTCTCTGAGATCATTCCAAAAACCATTGGTGCAGTTTACTGGAAAAAATTGGCACCGCTTGCAGCCTATTTTATTAGAATTTTTATCTGGTTAACTTATCCTATCATTTTAACAACACTTGCAGTGACCAATAAAATCTCCAAAGGAAAAGATGACGCATATAGACTTACAAAAGAAGAGTTGCTCGAGAGTATGCTGATGAGTGAGGATGAAGGTATCATTGATGAGAAAGAGTCTGATGTTATTGAAAATATGCTCAATCTTGACAATATCAAAGTCTCTGAAGTTTTAACACCAAGAAGTGTTGTTTTTGCACTTGATGAAAATATGACTATCGAAGAAGTTGTGAAAAAAGAGGAGTTTATATTTAAATTTTCCCGCATTCCTGTGTATAATAAAAGTATCGAAGATGTAACTGGTTTAGTGTTGACAAAAAGAATCTTTAAGCAATTGCTTAAAAATAAAAAAGCAACTCTTAAAGAGATAAAAAAAGATATCTTTGCTATCAATGAAAATGTACCGGTAAGTAAGGCTCTCGACCTTTTTATATCGAAAAAAGAGCATATGTTTTTAGTAAAAGATAATTATGACCAGACTGAGGGGATTTTAACACTTGAAGATTGTGTTGAGACAATTTTAGGTGTCGAGATTATGGATGAGAGTGACACTACAGCAGATATGCGCGAACTTGCAAAGAGAAAGATGAAGCTAAAACGAAAACTTCAAGAAGCAAAGCACGCACAAAAGTAAATTTTAGGTTATTTGAAAGAGAATCAAATAACCTACCTATAAAGCGTTAAGTCTATCACTACCAAACCATTGTCACCATCCGCCACATACGCTTTTGTACCATCATTTGAGAGGGTAATGTCCTCAGCCGAACCCGCTGTATCATAAGAGTTCAATTTGTTTGGATTTGCAGGGTTGCTGATATCTATCACCACTAAACCATTTTTATAATCCGCCACATACGCCTTTGTACCATCACTCGAGAGAACAACACCAAAAGCCCAACCCGCTGTATCATAAGAGCCCAATTTGCTTAGATTTTCAGGATCCCTGATATCTACCACTACCAAACCATTCCTATCATCCGCCACATATGCTTTTGTACCATCATTTGAGAGGGTAACATCACGAGCCCAACTCGCTGTATTATAAGAGTCCAATTTGCTTAGATTTGTAGGATTGCTGATAT
>JANEIH010000035.1 GCA_024513425.1 Sulfurimonas sp.
ATGCAATTCAAAATGCAAAAAAGTTATTAAAATTTCATGGAAATCATCATAAACCTGAAGATGATAATCCATCAACAACAGTATATAAATTAGTAATTTTATTAAATAACCTGCAGAACAGTATGGTTTAAGGGGAGGACTACAAGAGCAACTTTGTAAAAAGAGACTTAATTAAGTCAAATTTGAGTATAATTACCTTTAAATTTTTTTCAAGTGATTGTCTAATGGTAAACTATGAGTCTATAAAACCGTTTTTATTTAAATTGCAACCTGAAAATGCACACTATGTTGCGGAGTGCATACTGCGTTTGCCAAATATTTGTCAAATTCCATTCAATCCATTTTTAGAATCTCATTTTATAACAGATGATATCCTCACGCAGGAGCTTTTTGGATGTAAATTTTACAACCCAATAGGTCTTGGAGCTGGATTTGATAAAAATGCAACAATGATTCGTGGTACTAAAATTCTTGGATTTGGTTTTACGGAGATAGGTACCGTTACCCCAAAACCTCAAGCGGGAAATCCAAAACCACGAATGTTTCGCCATGTCGAGGAAGAGAGTATTCAAAATGCGATGGGATTTAATAACGATGGTGCCTATAAAGTAGTTAAGCGTCTAAAAAAACGATACCCTTTTACAACACCGATCGGTATTAACATTGGAAAAAATAAAGTCACACCTGAAACAGAGGCCATAAATGATTATATACACCTCATTAAAGCCTTTAATGGTTTGGGAGATTACTTTGTCGTTAATATCTCATCACCAAATACCCCGGGGCTTCGTGACTTGCAAAATGAAGAGTTTATCACAAAACTTTTTACTCAAGCCAAAGCACTCACAGATATGCCTATATTTCTTAAAATAGCACCCGATATGACTCCAAAAGATGCTGTTTCCCTTGCAACTCTAGCGGTTGAAAAAGGAGCCGACGGCATTATTGCGACAAATACCACTACTGATTACTCGCTGGTAAAAAACCCAAAAGAGATAGGCGGTATCAGTGGCGCAGTTTTAAAAGAGAAGAGTTTTGAGATCTTTGAAGCAGTTGCAAAAGAGCTGTATGGTAAGAGTACACTTATATCCGTTGGTGGTATTGACTCAGCACAAGAAGCATATAAACGCATCAAAGCCGGTGCTTCTCTTGTGCAGATTTTAAGCGGTATTGTCTTTCATGGTCCAGATATGCTTATGAATATCAACCGTGAACTTATTGAGCTTTTACGCTCTGAGGGTTATTCAAATATCACAGAGGCCATAGGAGCAGATAGAAAATAATGAAAATTCTAACAATACTACTAATTAGCTCCTCTTTGACATTTGCATCATTTACCAACTATGGAGCAACAGAACAAAATAAAATACAAAAGAGCGAGAAATATAAAATGCCTTCACCGTTACCACAGTATGAAACAAAGACTCTGAAAAATGGACTACAAATTGTAGTGATTCCCCTATATAATGAGACTAATGTTGTCTCTACCGATATATTTTATAAGGTCGGAAGCCGTAATGAGATTATGGGTAAAACAGGAATTGCACATATGCTTGAGCATATGAACTTTAAAAGTACTAAAAACCTCAAAGCCGGAGAGTTTGATAAGGAAGTAAAAAGTGTCGGTGGTGTCAATAACGCTTCGACAAATTTTGATTATACACACTACTTTATAAAATCTTCAACACCAAACTTTAAAAAGTCGGTAAAACTTTTTGCAGAGTTGATGCAAAATTTAAATCTCAAAGATGAAGAGTTCCAGCCTGAGCGTAATGTTGTTATGGAGGAGAGACGCTGGAGAACCGACAATAATCCTTCGGGGTATCTCTACTTCAGACTCTTTAACAATGCTTATATCTATCATCCATACCATTGGACGCCTATTGGTTTTGTTAATGATATAAAAACATGGACAATTGATGATATTAGAAACTTTCATAAAACTTATTATCAGCCACAAAATGCCATCTTGACAGTAACAGGTGACATAGATCCAAAAGAGGTTTTTCGTGAGGCTGAAGATGCTTTTGGTGCTATTGAAAACTTTGGAGAAATTCCTAAAGTCAAGTTCATAGAGCCAAAACAAGATGGACCCAAAAGAGTAGTCATCCACAAAGAGAGTGAAGTTGAGATGATTGCCATTACTTTTCATATTCCAAATTTTCAGCATAAAGATCAGGTAGCATTGAGTGTTATCTCTGAAATTCTTTACTCCGGAAAAAGTTCGCGACTCTACAAAGAGCTTATCGATAAAAAGCGTCTAGTAAACTCTGTTTATGCGTATAATATGGAAAATATTGATCCGGGACTTTTTATCTTTTTGGCAACCTGCAATCCTGGAGTAAAAGCCGAAAAGGTGGAAAAAGAACTTATTAAACAAATAGAGCTTATTAAAAATAAACCAGTAACAAAAGAGGAGCTTGCAAAAGTAAAAATCAATACAAAATCTGACTTCATTCACTCTTTGGAGAGTTCAAATTTTATTGCAAATCTTTATGGAAGTTATCTTGCTAGAGGTGATATAACACCACTTCAAAAGTATGAAGAGAGAGTTAGCAGAGTTACCGCAAAAAAAGTACAAAAAGTGGCACAGAAGTATTTTGACTTTACAACTGCCACGACAGTAATTCTTAAAGATGTCTCTAAAAACCACTAAAAAACTACACCTTCTCCCAAAAGCTCCCATGAGGTGTATCCATAAGCTCAACACCATATGAGAGTATATCCTCACGCAGGGTATCAGAGCGTTGAAAATCTTTTGCTTTTTTTGCTTCATTGCGTGCTTCAATGAGTTTTGAGAGTTTGGCTTTTGTTGCATCATCAACACCAAATTGAAAATATTCATAAGGATTTTTCACTCCAAAGCCAAGCACTTTTTCAATAAAGCCAAGATTTGCCATTGTCTCTTTTTTCACTTCCTTATGTTTTCCGGGAGTATCTAGTCTCTCATTTGTCTCTGCTATCATCGCATCAATGAGTGAAAGTGCCGATGAAATATTTAAATCGTCACTGAGTGCCTCTAAGAGTTTTTCTCCAAAAGCTGTTTTTTCTTCACCGTATGGGAGCCCAAAAAGACGCTTTTTAAGTCGATAAAGCTTATTGAGCCGTTTTTTTGAAACTTCCAGGTCTTTAGTATTGAAATTTAAGCTTGAGCGGTAGTGAGAACTTAGAAGATAGAAACGAAGCACCTCCCCATCATATTCACGCAGGGCATTTTTAAGGAAAAAACTGTTGCCGAGACTCTTACTCATCTTTTCGCCGTTTATATTAACAAAGCCGTTATGCATCCAGTAGTTTGCAAGTTTATGTTTTGTTGCACAGCGAGTTTGTGCCGCTTCATTTTCATGATGAGGAAAGAGCAGGTCTGCACCACCTCCGTGAATATCTATGGCATAAGGTTTATCTTTGTATGCCAGATGTTTTTCGATCATCGCAGAACACTCCAAATGCCATCCTGGACGACCTTTTCCAAAAGGAGACTTAAAAGTTACAGAGTCATCTTTTACAGATTTCCAGAGTGCAAAATCAGCAGGATTTCTCTTCTCTTTTGAACTCTCAACACGCTCCTGACGCTCATCTTCATTCTGAACTCTGCGGGAGAGCGTGAGGTATTTGCTGTCGCTTTTTGTATCAAAATAAATATCGCCATTACTTGTCTGATAGGCGTGACCATTCTCTATGAGCTTTGTTATGAGGGCATACATAGCATCAAGGGATTCTGTTGCTTTTGGCTCAATATCGGGGTGTTTTACGCCTATGGCTTGCATCTCTTTGTGAAAGGCGGCTGTATAGAAATCTGTAATCGTTTTGATATCTTTTTTCTGTTTTATCGCTTTTTTTATGATTTTATCATCAATATCTGTGATGTTTCTTGCATAGGTTACTTCATAGCCGTTGGCACGAAGCACGCGTGAGAGCAGATCAAAGACAAGTGCCGATTTTGCATGACCGAGATGTGCATCATCATAGATGGTAGGACCGCAGACATAAAGTGTTACTTTTCCCTCTACAAGTGGTTCAAATTTGCGTTTTGTTTTTTGTACGGAATCATAGATATACACTGAGAAAATCCTTGAAAATTGTTAATAGTACAGTAAAAATTATGCAACCTGCAATCAGATAGAGCAGGTTGCGTGAGCGAAGTATAGCAAAAAAGTTTTGCCATCCAAAAACTTTCAATGTAAAAAAGAGGCTTACAAAGCCACCAAGTGTACTTGCCAATGCTAAACCGGCTACCCCAAAAGGAGCAATAAAGGTAAGTGCAAAAACGATATATACAAGAAGTGAAATAGTCGCAATTTTTGCAGCTTGCAACTGCATATCTTTCGCATAGAGCCATAAAACGAAGAGTTTTTGCAGACCAAAAGGTAGTAGTCCTATGAGATACATCGTTAAAACAAGAGAGGTGTTTTGTGTGGTGAGTATATCAAAAGCCCCGCGTTGAAAAAGCAGAGTAACAATCTCTTTTGAGAGAACAATACCGCCTAAAGTACTTGCAACAAGTAAAAAAGTTAAAAACCAAAATGCACGACCTAGATTTTGGAGTGCTTTTTCTTCATTTGCATTTTTTAAATAACGCGCCACCCGTGGAAAAATAGCAACAGAGGTAGCAATGGCAAAGAGTGCCAAAGGAAGTTGAAAGATGCGATTTGCGTAGTAGAGATATGAGATGCTCCCTGTTGCTAAAAAAGAGGCTAGGAGTGTGTCTAAAAAAGCTGAAATTTGTGCTGTTGAATTTCCCCAGATTGCAGGAAAAAAGTTGTTTTTAAATTTTTTTGTATCTTCTTTAACGATATGCGACTTTCTATGTAGATACTTAAACCCACCATAAAGAAGTTTAAAAAGCCCCATTTTATAGATCGCAACGATATGAGCGACAAGCTGGAGTGTTCCGCCAATGACAACACCAAAACTAAGATAGTAAACAATCTCAATACTCTCCTTGTCTTTGGCTAAAAGCAGTGCGCCGATCAGTGAGAGATTGAGTAGTGCCGTAGAAAAGGCTGTCGTTGCAAAGTGGTGTCTGTATTGGAGTAGAGCAGCTAGAAAAGTGACGGAAAATATAAGCGGTAAATAGTAAAAATTGATAGAGACAAAAGGTGTTGCCATCTCTATGGTTTTTGCATCAAAACCACTTGCTATCACTTTTGTAAAAAGCTCAGGCATAATATTTACAAGCAAGGTGATAAGTAAAATGATTGTAAGAAAAATGATAAAGATATGAATTGAGAAGAGTGCCTTGTGTCTGCTTTTTGCATAGGCAGGCAGAAAGACCTGCGTGAAAGCACCTTCGGCAAAGATACGGCGAAAGAGATTTGGGAGTTTAAAGGCGATGAAAAATATATCGCTATAAACAGAGGCACCAAGAACAGAAGCGGTTAGAAGATCTCTGAAAAATCCTAAGATGCGTGAAAATAAAATACCAAAACTATTGGTGAAAATTGCTCTAAACATGGGCTTCTTTTTTATAAAATATAACTTTTACAAGATTTTAACAAAAGTTTCGTTAAAATCTCTTCTAAACTAATCACTAAGAGAGGTAAGCAGAAGAAGATGATAGTAGGACTTAATGGAGATGTGGTCTATAAAGAGCCCTCATTTGTACATATAGATGCAAATGGAATTGTTTATGAAGTTTTTATATCATTGCATACTTTTTCTGCGTTAGGAGATGAGAAAGTTTCACTTTTTGTTACACAGATAATCCGTGAAGATGCAGACCTGCTCTATGGCTTTATAGATATGAATGAGAAGAAACTTTTTGCAAGATTGATCAAGATTAACGGAGTAGGGCCAAAAGTGGCAATGGCGATCTGCTCAACATATACACCTGCACAATTTGCAACGGTGCTTGGCAACAAAGATGTCAAAGCTGTACAAAAAGTTCCGGGAATCGGACCAAAAAGTGCAGGGCGTATCTTAGTGGAACTCAATGGTTTTGATGCAGAGATACTCAGTGACACATCTGCAACACCAAATGCTTCGATTGCATATAATGAAGCAAGTGAGGCACTAGAAACTCTTGGGTTTAAAAAAGAAAAAATATCAAAAGCACTTGCGGCATGCAAAGGGGAAGATACGGCTTCTTTGGTAAAAGGTGCTTTGAAACTACTGCAAACAATTTAAGAAGGAATTATAATTGAAATTAACAATTTTATTTGGCGGAGCGAGTTTTGAACATGAGATAAGTATTGTGAGTGCAATTACACTCAAAGAGAAACTTACAGATTTTGATTTGAGTTTTATCTTCTGTGACAGTGATCACACTTTTTATCTTATAGAGCCTTCAAAAATGAAAGCAGTTACTTTTTCAAAAGGTAAGCATAGAGAGATGCCACAACTCATACTCACGCAGGGTGCATTCATACAGCAAAAAAAAGGAATATTCGGCTCTAGTGTAGAATATAACAATATAATATTAAATCTGATTCATGGTGTTGATGGTGAAGATGGAACAGTTGCTGCACTTTTAGATTTTTATGCTATCAAATATATCGGCCCACGCGTAGATGCCTCTATTTTTTCTTACGACAAACGCTATACAAAGTATCTATGTGAAGCAGTAGGTGTAAAAACTGTTCGTTATGAGATTGCATATAAAGATGAACTGAGCAATATCTCCATCTCCTATCCTATCATTGTAAAACCTTCGCGTCTTGGTAGTTCAATAGGCGTTAGTGTAGTCAAAGATAAGAGCGAACTCGATTATGCGCTTGATGTTGCTTTTGAGTTTGATACGGTTGTTTTGATTGAGCCGTTTTTAGAAGGTGTCAAAGAGTATAATTTAGCAGGATATATGGCTGATGGAGTGATGCACCACTCCATTATTGAAGAGCCTCATAAAGAAGAGTTTTTGGACTTTGATAAAAAATATATGGACTTTTCACGCTCTGAACAGGTTTTAAAAGCAAATATCTCTGAAGACCTAGAAGTAAAACTCAAAGCAAATTTTGACAGAGTCTATCGCAGGCTTTTTGAAGGAGCGCTTATTCGTTGCGACTTCTTTGTCTATAATGATGAGGTGTTGCTTAATGAGATTAATCCCATTCCGGGCTCAATGGCAAACTATCTCTTTGAGGACTTTACAGAAGCCATAGAGTCACTAAGTCTCTCTTTGCCTCACGCAAAGAGGGTAAAAGCCACTTATGAATACATCCATTCGATTTCTAAAGCAAAAGGGAAGTAATGGCGCTAAAGTCCATCCAGTATAAACAGCATACATTTGATATAAGCTATGAGATTGTAAATTTTGAAGCACAGGTTGATCTAATCATTCTGCATGGTTGGGGAAGCAGTAAAAATCTGATGAAACAGAGTTTTTCAAACCATATGGATGGATTTCGTCATATCTATATTGACCTTCCCGGATTTGGAAACTCAACATGCTCTATGGCATTGACAACCACAGATGTAGCGCGAATTGTAGAGCTCTTTATGATTCATATCAATGCACAAAAAGATATTATTATGGGGCACTCTTTTGGCGGTAAGGTTGCCCTTGTGTTGGAGCCTAAGATGTTGATCTTGGTTGCAAGTGCCGGTATCTATATTGAAAAACCACTCAAGATTAAAGCAAAAATTGCACTCTTTAAACTCTTTAAGCTTTTAGACCTTTCAAAATTTCGTTCTCTATTTATTGCTGATGATGCAAAAGAGCTGAGTGAATATATGTACCAGACTTTTAAAAATGTTATCAATGAAGATTTTTCGGATGAATTTTCCAAGTATGAGGGAAAAGCACTTCTTTTTTGGGGTAGAGAAGATAGTGCAACACCACTAAGCTCTGCAGAGAAGATAAATGAGCTTATCAAAGATTCAACACTTGAAGTCTATAATGGAGATCACTACTTTTTTATGAAACATATCACAGATATCTCTAAAAAGATAGAGGCAGAATTTTTGAAAAGTTTAGGAGATTAGATGGAGAGTTATGAGACTTTTGTAGCCTTTGTTGTTAATGTGCTCTTTGTTACTCTTCTAGGTTGGTATCTCATTACAAATCTGCAATGGTATGACTACAAATTAGGGCGTGTTGTTTTTAAACATCATAAAGCACATTGGCATATTTTATACTTTATCACCCCTTTAATAGCTTACTATACTACCGACAAATTCTTTACCATATTTTTTATTTTTGCTGTTTTTCCTGCTATTGTTTTATGGTATAAAAGACTTGATAAAAAGCTAGTGCTTACATGGCGTGTCAAACGCTTTTTAATTCTGCTTGTATCACTCACACTTTTTCAAGATGTTTTATGTACTTTAAAAGAGGCATGCAGTATCTATGGCGTGATGATGCCTCTAATTGTAGCCTATATCGGTTCAACATTGATAGAGAAATTTTTGTTCAAAATCTACAAAAAAGAGGCAAAGAAGAAGCTTCAAAGTATGAAAGATTTAAAAATTATCTGCATAACAGGGAGTTATGGTAAAACAAGTATCAAAAACTTTGTAACACAGATCTTAGATAGAAAGTATAAAGTCTATGCAACGCCAAGAAGCGTTAATACCATTGGCGGTATTATAGCTGATGTCAATAACAATCTGCGTGAGGATGTAGAGATCTATGTTTGTGAAGCAGGAGCGCGCGAGAGAGGTGATATCTATGAAATTGCAACCTTTTTAGAGCCACAGAGTGTAGTTGTCGGATGCGTAGGTGAGGCGCATATTGAGTATTTTAAAACTTTGGACAATATAGTACGAACGAAGCTAGAGGCTATGCAATCACCTCGACTTGAGCGTGCTTATATTCATACATCTGTAACAAATGAACCCCATGATAAAGTGACATTTTTCGGTGATGAGATAGAAGATGTCAATGCAACATTAGAGGGGAGTGATTTTAAATTAAATATTGATGATGAAGCTTTAGAGTTGCATACTGATATATTGGGTAGTTTTCAGACGATGAATATCGCTGTTATCGCTCATATTGCCAAAGATTTTGGGCTAAGTAATGAAGAGATAGTAAAAGCTGTAAAAAAGCTCAAACCTGTTGAACATCGTCTGCAACTTATAAAAGCAGGTGGAAAAATTATATTGGATGATGGCTATAATGGAAACATCAATGGAATGTTAGAGGCTGTTCGTCTTTGTGCAACACATGAGGGTCGCAAAGTGATTGTTACTCCAGGACTTGTGGAGAGTAGAGAAGAACTCAATTTGAAGCTGATTAAAGCTATTAATGAGGTTTTTGATATTGTCATCGTTACAGGTTCGCTCAATGCAGAGCTTTTTAAGAAACATCTAACAGTTAAAAATAAATTTATACTTTCAGATAAATCTACCTTAACAGAACTCCTAAAAAATCAAACAAAAATAGGAGATATTATACTTTTTTCAAATGATGCACCAAATTTTATTTGATAATGGAAATAATTAAGTCTAGTTTGTTTGCAATGAAATATGAAGAAGTAAAGAGAGTGTGAGTATGAAATTTATAGATAGCATCATAAAATATACAGCATATTTAACAGCTTTCATCTTGGCACTGTTAGTTGTTTTGATTGTTTATGACGCAACAAGTAGGTACTTGTTTTCGGAGGGGTCAATAGCGTTTCAGGAGCTTGAATGGCACTTTTTTGATGTTGTAATTCTTTTGAGTATCGCATATACTTTACAAAATAATGCCCATGTGAGAGTCGATATCTTTTATGAGAAATTTTTACCAAAGACAAAAGCACTCATTAATATTTTCTCTTTTATATTTTTTGTTTTACCGTTCTCTTTTTTAATTATCTACATTGGTATCGGTTTTGTGGAGATGAGTTATCTGCAACATGAGGCCTCTTCAGATCCAGGAGGGCTCAAATATCGCTGGATTGTAAAATCTTTGATGCCTTTGGCATTTTTTCTTTTGACTCTACAGGCTTTTAAAGAGCTCGTAAGTGACATTAGAAGATGGAAGTCGCTATGATAGCCCTTGTAATGTTTTGCGTGGCTCTTTTGTTGCTGCTGCTTGGCGTGCCGGTTGCTTTTTCTTTTGGCGGAGTAGCGATAATCTTTGCATTTTTTACCCTAGATATTGGTTTTGAAATCTTTAATATTCTGCCGTTTCGTATCTATGGAATTATGGGCAACACAACATTGATGGCAGTTCCGCTTTTTATTATGATGGGTTTAATTCTTGAAAAATCTGGAATGTCTGAAAAACTATTGATATCAATGAGTTCACTCTTTAGAGGTGTAAGAGGTGGGCTTGGCGTGAGCGTTGTTTTAGTAGGTGCAATGCTCGCAGCTTCAACCGGAATAGTCTCAGCAAGTGTAGTTATGATGAGTTTTATAGCCCTTCCTCTAATGTTGAAAGCAGGTTACAATAAAGGTTTGGCATCAGGGACTATTGCAGCAAGTGGAACGCTTGGACAGATTATTCCACCTTCAATTATCTTAATTGTTCTAGGTGATGTTATGAGCGTGAGCGTGGGTGAGCTTTTTATGGGAGCGGTGCTTCCTGGATTGACTCTTGTGGGACTCTATATTGTCTATATTCTCATTCGTGCATTTATCAACAAAGAGGATGCTCCTGCAATTATCAGTGAAGAAAAAATAGGTATAACAGCACTTCTTTTTACCATCACTCCACCGCTCTTGTTAATGATGACTGTGCTTGGAAGTATCTTTGCAGGAATCGCTTCTCCGACAGAATCAGCAGCTTTTGGTGTTGTAGGCGGTCTATTGCTCTCATCACTCAATAAAACATTGAACTTTGAGATGATAAAGTATGCACTTTTTGAGACAATGAAGCTCTCGGGTATGATTTTTATGATACTTATCGGTGCAACGACTTTTAGTCTTGTCTTTAATGAACTTGGCGGAACTGATTTGATATTAGAGTTTTTCTCTCATGATATCGGTGATGCGTGGGTGCTTATTGGTGTAGCAATGCTTGCCATTTTTGTACTTGGTTTTTTTATTGATTTTATTGAGATTAGTTTTATTATTGTGCCGATTCTCGTTCCTATTGTGGATGCTTTTGGGATTGATCCTGTCTGGTTTGCAGTACTCATCGCTATGAATCTGCAAGCATCTTTTTTGACACCGCCTTTTGGACTCTCACTCTTTTTTCTAAAAGGTGCAGCGGGTAACAGTATAACAACGATAGATATCTACAGAGGGATTATCCCTTTCATTCTTTTGCAACTTTTAGGAGTTGGTCTTGTTATGATGTTTCCAAACTTGGTATTTGCATTTATATAGGGAAAAGAAGAACTTTAATGCAAAAAATGTTCCAACTTTTTTATTTTATTAGATTTCTTTTAGTTTAATTACTCTACAATAACTAAAAATTATTTGGAAACTTAAAGAATGCGAATAGATAAATTTTTAAACTCTGTAAATATTACAAAACGACGCTCAGTTGCACAGGATATGCTTGCAAATGGCGTTGTGGAGATAGACGGTATAGTAGTAAAGTCGAGTAAAAATGTTGAGATTGGAAGTATCATAACCATAAACTATCTCAAAGCGCTAAAAAAGTATGAAGTACTACAGATTCCTACAACAAAATCAACACCAAAATCACTTCAGTGTGAGTATATCAAGGAGATCTCTTAGATGAACCATGAAGAGGCAAAAATAGAATTTACAAAACTTTTTGAACATCAGATGAGTGATGAGCAGATGCGTGATTTTTTACTCTCGCTCAAACTTGATGAGATGACTTCTGTTGGAGTGATTGCAGCAGCTGCGGATGTTATGCGTTCTTTTGCAACTCCTCTGCCAATAAGCGAGGAACTGCGTGAGCGTGCCATTGACATTGTTGGAACCGGTGGTGATAAGATAGGCTCTTTTAACATCTCTTCAACATCCTCTATTTTAACTGCTGCCTGTGGAGCAACTGTTGCAAAACATGGAAACCGATCTATTACATCAAAGAGCGGGAGTGCAGATGTGCTTGAGGCTTTAGGTATCAATTTAACCCTTTCTGTAGAGCAAAATAGAAGACTCTTAGAAGAGGCTAAATGGTGTTTTATGTTTGCGCAAAATCATCACCCTGCAATGAAGTTCATTATGCCTGTGCGGAAGTCTATAGATATAAAGACAGTGTTTAATGTTCTTGGACCACTTACAAATCCTGCAAATATCAAAAAATATATGCTTGGTGTCTTTGATAAAGCTTTTATACCAAAGATGGTCGAAGCGTTGAAGATAAACGGTGCCGAGTCGGCTCTTGTCGTAAGTTCGCAAGAGGGGATGGATGAGATAGGCATTAGCGGTATTACGCACGCAACACGCTTGAAAGATAATAGGTTTGAAAAGTTTGAGATAGATCCAGAAGATTATGGACTTAAATACGCTCCACTTGAAGCAATAGCCGGTGGTGATGCTAGAGAAAATGCAAAAATAATGTTTAATATCTTTGATAACAGGGCAACAGATGCACAGCGTGATATCGTGCTCTTAAATACGGCAGCTTCACTAATGGTGGATGGTTTGGCTCGTGATATTCAAGATGGGTTAGAGATGGGGCGTGAAGCACTTGCAAATGCTTATGCGAAGAAAAAATTAAAACAGATTATAGAGTTGTCCAACAAGCTATGAAAAAAGAGTATAAGCTAGAGTTACATCAGCTCAAGAGGCTCACGCAGGATCTCTTAGATAGATTTTCAAACGGTGTTGTTGTCTTGCGTGGAGATTTGGCAGCCGGTAAGACAACGCTTGTAAAAGCTTTTGTAAAAAAGTTAGGCTGTGATGAGGAGGTAACATCACCGACATTTTCCCTGCAACAGTGTTACGGTGAGAAGATTTTTCATTATGACATCTATAATCATGGACTAGAGCATTTTATCTCTTTAGGGATGTTAGAAGAGTTAGATAAAGAGGGGTTGCACTTTATAGAGTGGGGCAATGATGCCCTGATTGAGCTTTTAGAGTCCGCAGGGATTGATGTAGTAACGATAGATATAAAAAAGATTTCAGATAGAGCAAGAGAGTATAATATATGCATACATTAAAAGCAGTAGATTTAAAAAAGAAGATAAAAGAGTTAGAGATAGTCAAGGGTATGAGTCTTGAAGTAAATAGTGGAGAAGTTGTTGGGCTTTTGGGTCCAAACGGCGCAGGGAAGACAACTACTTTTTATATGATATGTGGACTTGTAGAGGCGAGTGGCGGAAAGGTTTTTTTTGATGGAGAGGATCTTATCGGTATGCCCTTACATCAGCGTGCACGGAAGGGTATTGGATATCTTCCGCAAGAGGCTTCTATCTTTAAAGATTTGAGTGTAGAAGATAATCTAATGATAGCAGCTGAGATTGGCATCAAAGATAAAAAGGCTAAAGAAGAGCGAATTTTAGAACTTCTAGATATGTTTAATATTGAACCGATTCGCTATCGAAAAGGAATTAGTCTCTCAGGTGGAGAGCGTCGTCGTGTTGAGATTGCTCGCGCACTTGTAAATAAGCCAAAGTTTTTGCTGCTTGATGAACCCTTTGCCGGAGTTGATCCGATTGCTGTGATGGATATTCAAAAGGTAATCCACCAGTTGGTATCGTACGATATCGGTGTGCTTATAACGGATCATAATGTGCGTGAGACATTAGATGTGTGTGACAGAGCCTATGTTATTAAATCGGGTGAGCTTTTGGCAAGTGGAACAAGTGAAGAGATCGGAAAAAACCCTGATGTCCGTAAGCACTATCTCGGTGAGAGCTTTAAGCTGTAAGGGTTATGGAGAAAAATGGGAGCATTAAGGCAAACACAAGGGGTTGAGACAAAACATAAGCTCTCAAATACACTGCGTAACTGGTTGCCGATACTACACTCCTCACTTTCAGACCTTCCAGAGGCAATGGCTCCTTTTGTTGAAGCAAATCCTGTTGTTGCAATTAAAAACGGATATGAAGAGGATTTTGAAAAGAAGATCCCAAGAAAGATTATCTACGGCACCGTAAGTAACTCACGCACAGAACAGATAGAAGCATTGACCATCCAGTCTCGTTCTCTGTTTAAAGTACTTGATGAGCAACTTGGTGTACCACTTTTTCCGACACCAATTTCTCAAGAGATTGCTGAATTTGTTGTGCAAAACTTGGATGAAAACGGTTACTATGAAGGTGAAACGCAAGAGTTTTGTCAAAAGCATGGAATTGATGAGGATACTTTTGAAAAAGTTCGTCTGCGTTTTGCTTTTGTAGAGCCTGTCGGTATAGGAGCAAAAAATCTTGCAGAGAGCTTTTTGTTTCAGCTTGACAATACCGAGATAAATAATGAAGCCTACTCTCTTGCCGTGACTATTATTCAAAATATGCAAGATATTCATAGTTTCACAAAAGAGCCCCATTTTGCAGAAGTGATGAAGGTAATATCGGGTTTTAAAAATCCGCCGAATATCGAGTATCAAGAGGATTCTCTACAGGTTGTACCTGATTTAATGATATACTTTAATGATAACAATGAGATAGAGGTTAAACTCAATGATGCCTACTACCCAACTATAAATATTGATACTTCCTATGGGGTAGAAAATGGTTTTGTCAAAGAGAAGATAAAGGAGGCAAAATCTCTTGTTGATGCTCTTGATATGCGTCGGGCAACACTTTATAAAGTAGGGTTGATGATAGTTGAGTATCAGTATGAGTTTTTTACCGGTGGGCATATTATGCCTCTTACTCTTAAAACGCTTGCTGATGAGTTTGGGCATAACCCTTCAACTATCAGTCGTGCCATTGCAAATAAATATATCGCTTGTGAGAGAGGTGTGCTTGCGATGAAAGAGTTCTTTACAACGGCTATCGATGAAGATATTAGCAATGCAGCTATCAAAGAGTATCTTATCTTGCTTATCAAAGAGGAGAGCAGGGTAAAACCACTCAGTGATATGAAACTGTTAGAAAAAATAGAAGAGAAGTTCAAGGTAAAAATGGTACGCCGTACCATCGCCAAGTATAGAAAACAACTCAATATAGCCGGCTCATCTGAGCGTAAAAAGCTCTATCGACTTTACGGATAAAAGAGACAATAAAAGACCGAGACTACATAGTCAGCCCTGAAAAACCAAACAATCCC
>JANEIH010000036.1 GCA_024513425.1 Sulfurimonas sp.
ATAACAGGAGTAACGGCAAATAACTTAGATGCAGTCAATAAAGCACTTCACGCAGCAGTTGCGGGCACTATAAATGGAGCAAGTGATATTCAAAACTTAGTCGATAATCTTTCTGCTGCACTTTTAACAGGAGTTACCATCACAGCACCTATACTTACAGCAACTTTAGTAAGTACGATTGATGCCACTTATGATGTAGATGTGGATGGAAATATACCGTTAAGCGGTTTAGTAGTTAAAGTACCTTATCATTCAGATAACAATGTAACTCTTAAGAGTTTTACAAGCCCCGCTTTTACTATTGATGCTAATAAAACAGACAATAATATTAATGGAGTCTCTTTAGTGTTGCAATGGAGTAGTGTAGGTTTAACCGCAGGAGATGGTTATTTTGATGCGAAGATTGTGCCTGTTGGCGGTGCTTACCATGCTAAGAAATTAGCTCTAAATGCAAGTGGATATACGGTTGCTACATTCTTATATCCAATAGATCATAATTCATCTAAGGGGCAATTAGATCTTAAAGTTATAGCTGGAATACCCGATAGAAATTTTAATGTATTGACAAATGGTCAATATGAGCATCAATTTGTATATATGCCTGTAATTAACTCAGCTACAGGGAGAATTTGGCTCAATAATAATTTAGGAGCAGAGTATGCAGATGCAAATAACCCTAATGGCAACTTCAACCCTAAGCAACAAGCTACAGAGAACAATGACTCATTAGCTTACGGTTCACTCTTCCAATGGGGAAGAAAAGCAGATGGGCATGAACTAATTAAATGGGAACTTAGCTTTGGTTTTATGCTAGGAACCGGAAAATACGGTATAACATCTACAAAGTCTGATAATCCAACTAATCCACGATTTATTACATCATCCCTTTATCCTTATGAATGGAGAGTGCACCCGGATGACACCTTGTGGGCAAGTGAATCAAGCCCAAACAATGTCTGTCCAGTAGGATATAGATTGCCGTTAAATTCAAATGGAGTAGAAAATCTTGATAATGAGTTTAAATTAGAGACAGATAGCTGGAGTTCAAAAGATAGTGCAGGTGCTCTGTCAAGTGTGCTAAAACTCTCTAGGGCCGGTCTACATGACAGAAACGGTATGGTACTATACGAGAATAACTATGCTAACTATTGGAGTGGTTCGATCATTGGAGATAACGCTAGTGCAATAAGCTTTGGCAACGCGCTGAATGTATTTAGCTTTGGCAGCCGATCACTTGGAATGTCTGTCCGTTGTATAAAAGATTAATTTAAAGGTTATCTTATTCTATCAAAAAAAGAGACTCTTCAGGAGCAGTTCAAAAACTTCTACAAAGAGCATAAACCAAAAAGTATGGAAGATGCGGTAGAGAAATTTGCTATCTTTGGAGGTGTATCTTGGGGGGAAATTGATATCTTTAAATCATCTTTTGAGCTTATTGAGAAGCTTATTTTAGATGATTACTCCTACATTTGTAGTGATATTAATGAACTTACAGATGGGCAACCGCTTTATCACTCTATTCTTACAGCTATTGCACTGAGTGATGGCAAAGCCCATGCGGTCTATAAGCGTGCCCGTGTTGAAGAGAGTGTTGGA
This sequence comes from Sulfurimonas sp., assembly GCA_024513425.1. Classification (GTDB taxonomy): domain Bacteria; phylum Campylobacterota; class Campylobacteria; order Campylobacterales; family Sulfurimonadaceae; genus Sulfurimonas. The sequence goes on from JANEIH010000036.1 coordinate 1,597, forward strand.
GAAAAAGCAATTGAGGTGCTCCTTGAGCGTGGAGTTATTCGATTGAAACGCTCTAAAGGTGCAGATGACAGATTTAGCTTTACACTGCCCTTTTTGCGTTTTTGGTTTGCTTTTGTGTCACCTCTTTTTCAAGGGATTCGCGATGGGGAATATAAAGAGGTAAAAGAGCGTTGGCAAAGTTACAAAAATGAGTTTACCCATTCTATTTTTACAGAACTCTCACACGCACTTTTGCGAAAAACACTCAAGGATGACTCTATTATGGAGATATCAGAGTATTGGAAAAATGATGGTCTTACACTCGATATCTATGCAAAAACAAAAAACAAAAAACGCATAATCGGCTCAAGTAAATATACAAACTCCAAAATAAAAAAGAGTGAACTTTCAAGGCTCACAAAACTTGCACAAAAAGCAAATATTGATGTTGATATGCTTGTTATTGTTACTAAAACAGGTTTTTCAAAAGAGCTAAAGGCGATGAAGAATGAAAATCTAAGACTCTATACGCTTAAAAATTTTAAAACTTTAGTGGAGTAGAGATGGCTAAAAAAGCCCTTCTTTTGCATTTTTTGATTGTAACAATTTTAATTGGTATCTAGTTGCGTGAGATGGAAAAGTTTTAAATGAGTTGAGTAGAGAATAGTCTCTACTCAAAAAAGGGTTCTTATAGCTCCGATTCGTGTCTAGTAAGATACTCTGCAACACCTTCAGCGTCAGCTTTCATACCTTCGTCACCTTTTTGCCAGCCGGCAGGACAAACTTCACCAAACTCATCAGTAAATTGTTGAGCATCTATCATTCTTAACATCTCATCAACATTGCGTCCAAGTGGTAAGTCATTGATTACTGCGTGACGCACGATTCCTTTATTGTCGATTAAAAATGAACCGCGAAGTGCAACTTCATCATTTAAAAGCACATCATAATCACGAGCGATATTTTTAGTAATGTCAGCTACTAATGGGAAGTTTATAGATCCAATACCGCCTTTTTTAACTGGAGTCTCTCTCCATGCAAAGTGTGAAAATTGACTGTCCACCGATATGCCTACAACATTTACACCGCGTTTTTGGAACTCTTCATATCTGTGTGAAAATGCAATAATCTCCGATGGACAAACAAATGTAAAATCTAATGGATAAAAAAATACTACTGTACCTTTCTCCCCATAGTTTTCGCTTAATTTGAAATCTTCTACGATTGAACCATCTGCTAAAACTGCAGTAGCTGTAAAATCTGGAGCTGGGCTTGTTACTAACATAATTGTATATCCTTGTATTGTTTTTTAATAAAAAGATTTTATCTAAAGTATATTAATAAAGTTCTGAACAGATCAGGAAACTCTTTTAGCTTAAAGAAAAGTTTTATATTTTTAGCTATAATTGCAGCGATTTATGAAGCTAGACTTTGTATTTCAATAAGGAAAATCGATGACGAAAGAGTATATTTTTACTTCAGAGTCTGTAACAGAGGGGCATCCTGATAAGATGGCAGATCAGATTAGTGATGCAATTCTGGATTATATTATTGAAAATGATAAAAATGCAAGAGTGGCGTGTGAGACTCTTGTGTCTAATGGTTTTTGTGTAATTGCAGGCGAACTGAAGACTACGGCGTATGCCCCGATGCAAGAGATTGCAAGACAAGTCATCCAAGAGATTGGATACACAGATGCAACATATGGTTTCGATTACCGTTCAGCTGCGGTACTTAATGGCATAGGTGAACAATCGCCAGATATCAATCAAGGTGTTGATCAGACTGATGGACAAACAGGTGCAGGTGATCAAGGGCTTATGTTTGGTTATGCATGTCGTGAGACTGATGTGTTAATGCCGCTCCCGATCCATTTGGCACATTGCCTTACACAGCGTCTAGCAGAAGTGCGAAAAGATGGAACTATTCCATATCTTCGCCCAGATGGAAAAGCACAGATCAGTATAAAGTATGTTGATGAGCAACCGATTTCAGTGGAGACTGTTGTTATCTCAACACAGCATGCTCCTGATGTTTCTCAAGAGCAGATCCACAAAGATGTTATTGCTGAGATAATCAACAAGGTAATTCCTGCAGATATGATGCATGAGAAAACAGTGTTTCATATTAATCCAACAGGAAAATTTGTAATTGGTGGACCGCAAGGCGATGCCGGTCTTACAGGCCGTAAGATTATTGTAGATACATATGGTGGAAGTTGTCAACATGGTGGTGGAGCATTTTCCGGAAAAGATCCGACCAAGGTTGATCGTTCAGCTGCATATGCCGCGCGTTGGGTTGCTAAGAACTTAGTGGCTGCAGGTGTATGCGATAGAGCAACAATCCAAGTGGCCTATGCTATCGGTGTTGTTCAGCCGGTATCAATTATGGTCGATACGCATGGAACAGGCAAAGTCTCTGAAGAGAAGATAGAGGGCTGTATAAAAGAGCTTTTTGATCTTTCACCGGCTGGTATTATTAGGTCACTTGACCTTCTAAAACCCATCTATAGAAAAACCGCAACATATGGTCACTTTGGTCGTACGGAAGATAGCTTTACATGGGAAAAGACAGATAAAGCTGACGAAATAAAGGCCTATTTTACTCTTTAAATCCAGATGAGAAAATGTAACAATGTATAATTTTCTCATCTAATAGAGAACTTTTAGCTACATTTAAAATTCTTCATTGTATAGTTAGTTTTAATAAAAATTAGGAGAAGATAATGGCAGTAATTATTAATGATACATGTATTAATTGTGGTGCTTGTATTGATGAGTGTCCAGTAGAAGCAATCGTAGATGAGGATGATAACCCAACGGGTGAAGAGATCTATTATGTTTATCCTGACAAGTGTGTAGAGTGTGTTGGTTACCATGATGAGCCGGCATGTGCTACGGCATGTCCAACAGAGGGTTGTATCACATGGAATGCTATCGGTGACTCTCCAGAGCATCGTGAAGATATCACTGATGAGCAACGCACAAACCATGAGCCCGTTGTAGAATAGATTTTTTTCTTCAAAGGAGTGTTTTTTACACTCCTTTTTTCTTCAAAATCGCACTTTAATTATTTAATAATCATAAAATTTTATTTTTTAAACTAAAAAAGATTTTTTTTAGGTATAATCCCACTCTAATTTTATATTTTCAGAGGAGATTTGATGGAACGTACACTATCAATAATCAAGCCAGATGCAGTTGCAAAAGGTGTTATAGGCAAAATTTTAGATCGTTTTGAAAGCAATGGTCTTAGAATTGCGGCTACAAAAAAACTTCAACTTTCACACGCAGATGCAGAGGCATTCTATGCAGTTCACGCAGAGCGTCCTTTTTTCAATGATCTTGTTGATTTTATGATCAGCGGTCCTGTTGTTGTTTCGGTTTTAGAAGGTGAAAATGCAATGCAAAAGAACCGTGATTTAATGGGTGCTACAAATCCAAAAGAGGCAGAAGCTGGTACTATCCGTGCAGATTTTGCTGAAAATATAGATGCGAATGCGGTTCATGGAAGTGATTCTTTAGAAAATGCTGCTATTGAGATCGCATTCTTTTTCTCAGAGAGAGAAATTTCATAAGTAATTATCTATGAAGGTGTTGCTTAGAAAAGTAACAAAGAGACCGTTAGATTTTGATTTAAAATCTGATGAAATAACTTTTAAAGGTTATTTGGAGTATCATAGTGGAAATTTGGTTTTGCTTAGAGCAAAGCTGAGTGGCTCACTTGAGAAGCCTTGTGATATTTGTGCGAAAGATTTTAAATTATTAGTTGATGAAGATATAGAGTTCTTTATCAGTGATGGTTTATTTGAAGATGATGGCAGTATCAAGCTTGATCTCATTGAGTCTTTTGACGGATTTGCAAATATTGATGAGTTGTTACACTCAGAGATAGAGCTTATCCGAAGTGATTATCACCGCTGTGATGATTGCAAAGATGTAGATGAGTTTGAATTTTAAATTTTTACTTATTTGAAAAAGCACTTAGATGCGTGAGTGGCGGAATTGCTTCCGACACTGTTTTTAAGTTAAGATGGGAGAATTTCTTCTATCTTATTAAATAAAATTAAAGGAAATAGATATGGCAGTACCTAAGAGAAGAGTATCTCATTCGCGTTCAGCAAAACGCAGAACACACTACAAAATTTCTTTAGCTCGTCCGGTTAAAGATAAAGATGGAACATACAGATTACCACATCATATCAACCCGACTACCGGTGAGTATAAATAATTAAATGGTAAAAATTGCAATCGATGCAATGGGTGGGGACTTTGGTCCCGAACCAATTGTCAAGGGAGCACTCCAAGCACTTAAAAAGAAAAACTTCACACCTATTTTAGTAGGAAAAAAATCAGAAATTTTACCTCTGTTACCAAAGCGTTATAGAGATAAGATTTTAATCGTTGAAGCTGATGATGTTATTGCAATGAGCGATGCTGCTACAAATGCAGTAAAGCGTAAAGAGAGTACAATTTTTAAAGCGGTTGAACTTGTAAAAAATGGTGAAGCCGATGGAGTTGTAAGCGCTGGACATAGTGGTGCGACAATGACACTTGCTACACTTCGTCTAGGACGCCTCAAAGGTGTTTCCCGTCCAGCGCTTGTAACACTTATGCCGACAAAAATAGGACGCCGTTCTGTTGTTCTTGATGTCGGTGCAAATGTCGATTCAAAACCAGAACATTTAGTAGAATTTGCCGTTATGGGTGGTTGCTATGCCGAAGATGTTTTGGGTATTGCAGAACCGTCTATTGGTCTCTTGGCAAATGGAGAAGAGAACTCCAAGGGAAATGAGGTCACAAAAGCGGCATTTAAACTTTTACAAGGTTACCGTGGCTTCAAAGGGAATGTTGAAGGTGGAGATATCTTTAACGGAAGCTGTGATGTTATTACCTGCGACGGTTTTATCGGAAACTTAGTGCTAAAAACAAGTGAAGGTGTCGCTTCTACTATTTCAATTCTCATTAAAGATTATATTAAAAAATCACCTATTCGTATTACGGGTGCACTTTTGATGCGCAAGGTCTTCAAACTGCTTAAAAAAGAGATAGATTATGCGGAAGTAGGCGGTGCTCCACTTATCGGAATAAAAGGGTGTGCTATTGTTTCACATGGAAAGAGTAATGCCAAAGCGATTCAAAATGCTATTTTTCAAGCAATTGCTTATGTTGATACTGGTGTAAATGAGCATATCATAAACAGATTAGCTGAGCTAAAACAAAAGGATTAATATGCCATATGCTGCATTTCGTTCAATAGGTGCTTATGTTCCTCAAAAAATTTTAACAAATGAAGTTCTCTCTAAGATGGTTGATACTTCAGATGAGTGGATTACAAAACGAACTGGCATTAAAGAGCGACGCATTGCAGCCGAAGATGAATTTACATCTGATCTCGGTGTAAAAGCATCTTCTCAGGCAATAGAGAGAAGCGGTATCTCATTAGAAGAGATTGATATGATTGTTTGCGCAACAATCTCTCCGGATTATTTCTGTATGCCATCAACGGCTACAATTATCTCTACAAAATTGGGCATAAAAAATGCAACTGCTTTTGATATCTCTGCAGCATGTACAGGTTTTGTCTATGCGCTCTCTATCGCCAAAGCGTTTATAGAGTCTGGAGTGAAGAAAAACATTCTTATAATAGGAGCTGAAAAACTCTCTGCTATTACGGATTATAGTGATCGTGGCACTTGTATCCTCTTTGGTGATGGTGCAGGTGCAGCAGTTATCTCTGAAACAGATAAAAAAGAAGAGAGTATTGTTGATGTCCATACTAGTGCAGACGGTGAGTATGCAGACCTGCTGATGACACCAAATGGTGGAAGCGGTTCTGCTCATGATGCACTAGATAAAGAAGCCACAGGATGCTATATGCAGATGAAAGGGAATGAGACTTTTAAAGTTGCTGTACGCACTCTTACAAATGATGTCAAAAAGATTTTAGTAGAGAATAATATTAAAAGTGAAGATATTAAACACTTCATTCCACATCAGGCAAACTACCGTATTATTAAAGCTGTTGGTGACGCACTGAAAATGAGAGAAGAGCATATTGTACTTACTGTTGCAAAATATGGAAATACATCAGGTGCTTCGATTCCTATGGCTATTAATGATTTATATGAAACAGGCAGACTTAAAGCAGGTGAAATGATGCTTCTTGATGCTTTTGGTGGGGGTTTAACATGGGGTTCGGCTCTCGTCCCATTTTCACCACTGAAGTAAAATTTTATCTGCTTAGATATGGCTTTAGAGGTCTCTATGTATTTAGATAAAGAAATGTATATCAAAAGAGATTTTTTCACTGTAAAAAGATAGAGAATACCAAAAATCTTTAGCATCTGTAAATTATGGTGTTCGAGAGAGGATTTGAACCTCCGACCACTTCGATGTCAACGAAGTGCTCTACCCCTGAGCTACCCGAACATTGTTTAATGAGTGAAATTTTAACACAAATTCCTTAAAGTAATTTTCTTTTTTTAAAGATTTTTTTTAATGACTATTTTCTTTTGAGAATATTGAAAAATTCTTAAAATTTTACTTTTAATTTAGGTGTAGAAGTAGTATAATTTCACTCACAAGAAGATGCTTGAAAGTATCTATATAAAATATTACCCCGAAGGTAAAACATGAATATAGCAGAATTAGAAGATATTGGAATTAAAAGTGTTGGTAAGATTTTTCATAATCTCAGTTATGACGAGTTGATTCAACATGAGCTAAACAATAGTGAGGTAAAACTTGCTAAAAAAGGTGCAACAGCAGTTGACACGGGAATCTTTACAGGAAGAAGTCCAAAAGATAAATATTTTGTTTACCGCGATCCTTCAAGTAAATATATCGCATGGGGTGATGTTAACCAAAAAGTAAGTGAAGGAGTATTTAACGAACTTTTAGATGTGGCTCGTAATCAACTCTCCAAAAAAGATCTCTATGTAACAGATGTCTTTTGTGGCTCATCTCCTGCATCAAAAAGATCAGTTCGTTTTATTTCAGAAATTGCATGGCAATCACACTTTGTAAAAAATATGTTTATCCGTCCAACAGAAGCAGAACTTGAAGTGTTTCAACCAGATTTTACAGTACTTAATGCGTGCGAAGCGGTAGATAAAAAGTGGAAAGAGCATGCTCTTCACTCCGAAGTCTTTGTAATGTTTGACATTGAAAACAACATAGCTATCATTGGTGGCACTTGGTATGGCGGAGAGATGAAAAAAGGTATCTTCTCTATGATGAACTACTGGCTACCATTAGAAGCTAAACTTGCCATGCACTGCTCTGCGAATGTTGGTAAAGAGGGCGATACAGCTCTTTTCTTTGGTCTTAGCGGAACAGGAAAAACAACACTCTCTACAGACCCAAACCGTGCACTTATCGGTGATGATGAGCATGGTTGGGATGACCATGGGGTATTTAACTTTGAGGGTGGATGTTATGCAAAAGTCATTAACTTAGATAAAAAAAGTGAGCCTGAAATCTATAGGGCAATTAAAAAAGGTGCCTTGCTAGAAAACATTGTTATGGATGATGATGGTGAGGTAGATTATAAGGATGGTTCTAAAACTGAAAATACTCGTGTATCTTATCCAATTGAGCATATTGAGAATCATAAAGAAGACCTTATGGCAGGTCATCCACAAAATATTATCTTCTTGACGGCAGATGCTTTTGGAGTACTGCCTCCGGTATCTAAACTTACACGCGAGCAGGCAATGTACTACTTCTTGAGTGGATATACTGCAAAAGTAGCAGGGACCGAGCGTGGAATTACAGAGCCTGTTGCAACATTTTCGGCATGTTTTGGAGAGGCTTTCTTGCCATTGCATCCAACAGTTTATGCAAAACTCTTAGGTGAAAAGATTGACAAGCATGATGTAAGTGTCTATCTTGTAAACACAGGATGGACTGGTGGAAGATATGGTGTTGGTAAGCGTATGAGTATCAAAGATACGCGCGCTTGTATCAATGCAATCCTTGATGGAACTATCAAAGAGAGTGAGTTTGATACTACAAAAACATTTGGTCTTCATGTACCAAAAACACTCGGAGATATTGATCCAGACATCCTCAATCCACGCAATGCATGGGAAGACAAAGGGGAGTTTGATGCAACGCGTGACAAACTTGCAAAGATGTTTATAGAAAACTTCAAAAAATACCAAGATGCAGAGAGTAAATTTGATTTCTCAGCAGCAGGACCAAAACCAGAGAAATAATTTTCTCTGGTTTATCCTTACTTTTTTAGCTTTTTTTTGTAGCTTTTTGCAAATAGAACCAAACACTTCCACCAACTACAAGTAAAATCACAGGTGCAAGCCATTTGTTTTCACTGATAGAAATAGCAAAAGATTTCAAAGTCTCTCCAAAATAGTAACTAGAAAGTCCGAAAGCAAGTGCCCAAATAGCTGTTGCAAAAACATTTAAAATCGCAAATTTTTTAAAGTCATATTTTGTAAGTGCAAGAGCAATCGGCACTATGGTTTTAATGCCATAGATAAATTTCTGAATAAAAATTACCCAATCACCATGTTTTTTCATCAATATATGTGAAAGCGCCAATTTTCGTCTGTGTTTGCGAAGTTCTTCCACCATCATAGACTTTTGGTAGCGTGTTAGCAAAAAGAGCATAATATCTCCTAGGGCGTTGCCGGCAAATGCAATAGCTATTGAGGTTGCCAAATCCATTTTCCCCATAAAGCTCAACACTCCAGCAGCCACAAGCCCGATAAATCCACCACCAAGCGAGTAGATAAAAAGACCTATATACCCATAGGTTACTAAGCTATTAAATGTATCTTCCATTGTTATCCTTTAATCATACTATCTTATAAATCTTTTTAGTAATTATATAAAACTCTTTTTATTTTTTGCAATAAAATTATCACAACTTCTTTATTTTTACTATCTCATCACGAAGCCGTGCTGCCTCTTCAAAATTAAGCTCTTTAGCTGCCGCCTTCATCTTTAGTGACAACTCTTTTATAAACACCTTTTTCTCTGATGCTGGCATTTTATCCATTTTTTTATGTTTTTCATAGAGTCTGCCTGCATCTTCAATCTTTAGATTTTCATCAAGTGTGCGCTTTGTTGTCTTAGGGATAATATTATGCTCTTTATTAAATGTCTCTTGTAGCTCTCGACGCTTTTTTGTTGTCTCAATAGCACGCTCCATTGATCCTGTTATTTTGTTTGCATATAAAATTACCCGACCATTCTCATTTCTTGCGGCTCGTCCAATAGTCTGAATCAGTGCTGTTTCACTCCGCAAAAAGCCCTCTTTGTCTGCATCTAAAATCCCAACTAAACTCACTTCTGGAATATCCAAGCCCTCACGCAGAAGGTTAATCCCAATAAGCACATCAAACTCTCCTTGGCGTAAGGCCCGTATGATTTGATTTCTTTCTATGGTATCGATATCTGAGTGCATATATTGTACTTTGATGCCTAAATCTGCCAAATATTTTGTTAAAGCCTCCGCCATCTTTTTGGTCAGTACCGTTAAGAGTATCCGCTCATTTTTTGCAACTATCTTTTTGATCTCATCATGGATATCTTCAACCTGATTATCTACAGGTTTTACTTCAATTATAGGATCAAGCAGCCCAGTTGGACGAATAATCTGCTCTGCCTTTATAGCACTTCTCTCTAATTCATACTCATTTGGCGTAGCAGAGACAAAAAGATAATGTGATGCTTTTTCAATATACTCTTCAAGTTTTAAAGGACGATTATCAAGTGCTGAAGGCAGACGAAAGCCATAATCAACAAGTACCTCTTTTCTAGCCCTGTCTCCTGCATACATCCCACGAAACTGCGGTAATGATACATGCGATTCATCAACAATTATAAGATAATCTTTATGCCGTACTTCAAAATAATCCAATAGTGTAAAAGGGGCTTCTCCGGGCTTTTTGTTCGTTAAGAGTCTAGAGTAGTTCTCAATCCCTTTACACATTCCCGTAGTTTGGATCATCTCTAAGTCGAACTCAACACGCTGCTTGAGACGCTGATACTCCACAAGCTTTCCCTCTTTTTGAAAATATGCAAGCCGTTCATCAAGCTCATCTTCTATGCGTTTGATTGCTACTGCCATCTTCTCTTTTGATACGATAAATTGACTTGTTGAGTAGATAGTGAACTTTTTATGATCTTCAAGTCGTTTATTGTCTATTGTATCAAAGATATAAATCGCTTCTATCTCATCCCCGAAAAACTCTATACGAATCGCCTCTTGTTCAAAATATGGCGGATAGATATCAATACTCTCACCATTGACACGGATATGCCCACTGTCAAAACAGCTATCATTGCGTGAGTAGCCCATCTCTACAAGCCGAAGTAGTAGTTTTTTTCGTCCTATCTCATCACCGACTGCTATAGACTGCACCATACTCTGATACTCTTGAGGATCTCCTAGTCCATAATTTGCCGAAACTGAAGCAATGACAATAACATCATCATAGCTAAGTAAGTTCGCCGTAGCTGAAAGCCTCAAACGCTCTAGCTCATCATTGATAGCTGAATCTTTTTCAATGAAAAGGTCTTGGCGTGGAATGTAGGCCTCTGGCTGATAATAATCATAATACGAAACAAAATACTCAACATGATTGTTTGGAAAAAACTGGCGGAACTCAGAGTAAAGCTGTGCTGCGAGTGTTTTATTGTGTGTCATAATAATAGTCGGCAGTTTTGTTTTTTCAATGATACGCGCCATCGTATGTGTTTTACCAGAGCCTGTTACACCTTCAAGTGTCTGATAAAGATTCTTATCAAGGATGCTTTGAGTTAGTTTTTTTATGGCTTGTGGCTGATCACCTGCCGGCTTGTAGGGTGAAACCACTTCAAAATTTATATCTTTTTTCATTGATGAAATTATAGCTTTTTATAGTCAATAGAAAAGAGAGTTATTGAAAACAAAATATTTAGAGAGACCCTTAACTCTTCAATAAAAACTTAGAATAGTTTCGCTATAGTTTCGTCAATATTTTAAGGGGAAGATGCCCTGATAGACCTCGATAGATTTTCAAAAGTTCATGCAAGCGTCATCTCCTTATATATAACAGAGTATAAGGCTCTTATTAAAGGATATTGATGCAAGAGAATGCACAAACAGACGAAAACGCAAATGAAGAAGTTATCACTTTTGATAGCTTAGGACTCAAACAGGAGATACTTAAAAGTATAAAATTCGCAGGATTTACTGCTCCCTCACCGATTCAGGCAGAGGCTATTCCTGTAATACTTGCCGGCAAAGATATGGTTGGACAAGCGCATACCGGTACAGGTAAAACTGCTGCTTTTTCACTCCCGGCCCTTAACAATATGAAGCTTGACAGTTCCGTTGAGCTTTTAGTGATTACTCCAACGCGTGAGCTTGCAACACAGGTAAGTGATGAGATTTTTAAATATGGACGCAACTTAGGTGTAAAAACGGTTACTGTATATGGTGGCAGTTCATATAAACGCCAACTTGATCTTATCGGTCGTGGTGCTTCTGTTGTCGTTGCGACGCCAGGTCGTATGTTGGATATCCTTAAAAAAGATATGTTAAACGACTTCAAACCAAGCATGGTTGTTTTAGATGAAGCCGATGAGATGCTTGATATGGGATTCTTAGATGATATTAATGAGATTTTCTCATATCTTCCAACAGACCGTCAAACACTACTTTTTTCAGCTACTATGCCGCAACCCATCAAGACACTTGCAAGTAGAATTCTTCAAGACCCTGAGTTTATCTCTATTACAAAAGGTGAAACGACAAACTCTGATATTGAACAGTTATATTATGTAATTGATGAACATGAGCGTGATGATGCTATTATTCGTCTTATGGACTCTGAGGCAATACAAAAATCGGTAGTTTTTTGTAGAACAAAATCTGAAGTTGATAGACTTTCAAATGTATTGAGCAGTGCGGGTTACTTGGCAAATGGTCTTCATGGAGATATGGAACAGCGTCAACGTGAGACAGTTATCAAAAGTTTTAAAAACAACTCGGTAAAGATACTTGTTGCTACTGATGTTGCGGCACGCGGTATCCATGTAAGTAACATCTCTCATGTATTTAACTACCATATTCCGTTTGATCCTGAATCATATGTTCACCGCATCGGAAGAACAGGACGCGCCGGCACTAAAGGGAAAGCTATTACACTACTTACCCCTTTAGAGTTTAAAGAGTTACAGCGTATCAAACAAAAAGTTGGTACTTCAATGGAACACGCTTTTGTTCCAAGTAAAAATGACCTGCGTGAGAGCACAGTTGAAAATATTGTCAATACTATTGAAAATCAAAAGATTTATGATGAAGCGCATAAAGTTCTTGACTGTTTAAAAGAGGATATTGATGAAGAGACAATTATGTTCAAGCTCATCTCTATAATCTTAGACAAGCAAGATATTAAAGGACCATGTAACATCGGTATTCCTGCTGATAAACTCAAAGCTATTTTAGACAGAGCCGCAAAACGCAACGACTCACGCAGTCGTGGTGGAAGAAGCCGTGGTGGATATCGTGGAAGTAGAAGCCGTTCAGCCGGAAATCGTGACAGAAATCGCAGTGGTGGCGGATATCGCAGTAACAGAAACAGACATAGAGACTAAAACTACATAACTTCAGAAGCATAGGACACTCCACTTAGGGAGTGAATATGCAAACAGATACCACAAGAAAATAATAAGGTAAACTTTTATGCAGTATCTTATATGTGAAGATAAAGAGGTTTCTTACAAAGAGCTTAGAAGCTAAGCTTATGGCATTAGTCAGAACAAATTACACAGCTCTTGGAGCTATCTATCTCTATAACAGTGTGTACATTCCCGCGTGGGTTAAAATCAGCAATTATCTTCATATATTTTGGCTTGAGTCTCTCTTCTAAAACACTATAAATCTCATTTGCCGTATTTTCGTGGGAGATATGTCTGTCACGAAAAGAGTTGATATAGAGTTTAATAGCTTTGAGTTCTACTACCCATTTATCAGGAGTATATTCTAGATAAATAGTCGCATAGTCCGGATAACCGCTTCGTGGACATAAACAAGAGAACTCTGGAAGTGTCATCTTTATGAGATACTCTCTTTCATGTTCATTTGGCCATATTTCCAAATCTTTTTTTACATTAAATTCACTTACAATTTTTTCACCATATTTCATCTATTTTCTCTCTTTTTTATATGTTATAA
>JANEIH010000037.1 GCA_024513425.1 Sulfurimonas sp.
AGTTTGAAAAAAGGTATAATTCGGAGTCTTTAAAAAATTAGGTTTTTATTGGATTGATAATTGTCTAGTTTTTAGGGGACATTCCACTCTTTAGAGATTTAGAATGTGAACTTGAATCCTTGGCAATATCAATGCAACTTTTTATAAAAATACTCACAAAAATCTCTGAAATACAAAATGTTGTCAAGGATAATAAAAACTTTCTACAGATTATCGCTGTTCTCAGTGCTTATACGCAAAAAGAGTTAGGTTTTATGTGCGAAAGTTGAGGAAATTTAGTAAAATTGGGATAAAATGTTGAAAATATATCTTGCCTGATTTTATTAATCTCAAAAATTGGGATAGGGAAGATTGGTCACTTGCGTGTATTGGAATTTGCAAGTGGCTCTAAGCAAAATGAATAAAACCAAACTTATAACTCTTCCGGACTTCTAAAAGGCGAAAAAATGATAGAGAGATTTTACTTAAAAGATTATCTTAGTTTTAAAGAGACCGAATTGAATCTAGGGACTGGGCTTGTGGTGTTTACCGGGCCTAGCGGGAGTGGTAAGTCTATACTTATGAACTCCATACTTGCTTCTCTCGGGGGTGTTTCTTGTGAGGCGGCTCTTTGTGAATCTAGTGTCACTTGGGATATAGATGAAGATGTCACAGGTATAGAAAATGAAGAGATAAATGTCTTTAAGCATATCAAAAAAGAGAAGTCACGTTACTTTGTAAATGCACAGAGTCTCTCCAAAAAGGCTATGGAAGGTATGGCTTCTAGGTACTTGCGACACTTGAGTCTTAAAGATTTTAGTGACTTTGAAAATGAAAACTTGCTTGATATACTCGATAAGAGAGTTGCTGCTAAGTCTAAGAAAATCATCAAACTCAAAGAGAGATATAAAAAAGCTTTCTGCTCTCATACAGATACCGAAAAAGAGCTCTTAAAGCTCAAAGAAGAAGAGAAAAAGATAGTAGAGCTTAAAGAGTTTGCAACATTTGAGATAAAAAAGATAGAAGATATAAATCCTACCATCAGAGAAGATAAGGAGCTTTTAGAGACAAAAAAAGAGCTCTCACGCAAGGAGAAAGTACTCAAGAGCATAGGCTCGGCAAGTGAGATCTTCAACTATGAACATCTTGTCGCATCGGCTCTGGAACATCTAGATGTAGATAGTAGTTTTTTTGATGATGCCATGAATGAACTTCGTGCTGTTTTTGACTCTGCAGAGGAGAAGTTTAATGCACTTGAGGATGTTGATATTGAGTCCATTCTCAATCGCATAGAAGAGATTAGCGGATTAAAACGCCGATACGGGAGCATAGAAGATGCACTTACATACAAAGAGCAGAAGATACAAGAGCTACAAAAATATGAAAATATTGAGATAGAGAAGTATGATTTGCAACAGAGATATGAAGAGCTTTCGCGTGAGGTAGAGCAACTTGCCTGTGAATTAAGTGCTTTACGCAAGGCAGAGCTTGGAGCATTTGAAAAAGATCTCAACATCTACTTGAAAAATCTCTACTTGCGTGAAGCAAAGATTGCAATACAAAGAGTTACATACTTAAAAACAGGGCAGGATATGCTCAACATTGAGCTAAACGGTACCGCACTCAATAAAATTTCGACAGGGGAGTTCAATCGTCTTCGCCTAGCTCTTTTAGCGCTTAAGTCAGAACATATGAGTAAAAACGGTGGTGTTTTGATGTTAGATGAGATAGATGCAAATCTCAGTGGTGAAGAGTCTATGAGCGTCGCACGCGTGCTTAAACAGTTGGCAGAATATTTTCAGATATTTGTCATCTCTCATCAATCGCAACTTACCTCCATGGGAGATCAGCACTTTTTAGTCTATAAAGATGGTGCTGTTTCAAAAACAAAAGAACTTGATTTTAATGAGCGGGTAGATGAGATAGCAAGAATCATCAGTGGAGATAAAATCTCCGATGAAGCGAAAAAGTTTGCTCGTGAGTTATTGGAGGCAAAAAATAGATGATAATCGATACACATATACATTTAGATGATGCAAGATACGATAAAGATTTAGAGGCTGTACTAAATCGTGCACGCAAGGGCGGAGTAGAGCGTTTTATCATTCCCGGGGCAGATCTATCTACACTTGAAAAAGCTATTAAAATAGCAGAAAGATTTGATAATGTTTACTTTGCTATTGGGGTGCATCCGTATGATTTAGATGGTTTTGATGCAAGTTACTTTGAGCGTTATGTAGGGCATGAGAAGTGTGTTGCTATTGGTGAATGCGGTATGGATTATTTTCGACTTGAAGGAGATGATAAGGAGAGATCAACAGAGAAAGCAAAACAAAAAGAGATATTTGCTTGGCAGATTAATTTTGCTAAAAAATATAACAAGCCACTTATTGTCCATATCCGAAATGCTTCATATGATTCCAAAACAATACTGTTGGAAAACGGCGCCGGTGAAGTTGGCGGTGTACTGCACTGTTTTAATGCCGATGATGAACTTTTAAGTCTCGCAGATGAGAACTTTTACTTTGGTATAGGAGGTGTTTTAACTTTTAAAAATGCAAAAAAGCTTGTAGAGATACTGCCTCATATTCCAAAAGAGAAACTCATCATTGAAACAGATGGTCCCTATCTCACGCCGATGCCACATAGAGGAGAGAGAAATGAACCGTTTTATACTACCTTTGTAGCAGAAAAAATAGCAGAACTGCTTCATATCTCACGCAAGGAAGTAGAAAATTTAACCACCAAAAATGCCCTAAATCTCTTTCATATTTCTTAATATTAAATAATTTACAACTTTTTTTAATAATTTTTTAGATAAAATCTACCACTTAAAAATAAAATAAAAAAGTTGTCCATGATAAAATACCTATTCATTCTATTTTTTCCATTATCTCTTTTTGCAAACCTGACTTACGAGTCCAACTACAATAAAGAACTTGCACTTCTTGACTCTTTTGATATTGAGCCGTCTTTTCTTTATGATCCAGTCATGAATAAGATGAAGCAAAGCACACTTGCAAAAGATAAACATTTTTTCCGCGCTATGAATGATGCTTATCTCTTTATTCCTGCCATTAAGAGTACGCTTTCAAAATATAATATACCGCAAGAGTTTTTATATCTTGCGATGGCAGAGTCAAATTTTCACATAAAAGCCTACTCCAAAAAGCATGCAGCAGGACTTTGGCAGTTTATGCCGCGTACCGCAAGGCTCTATAGTCTAAAAATCGACAAATATGTAGATGAAAGACGCGATCTGATAAAATCCACAGAGGCTGCCGCTAAGCATCTCTCTGCACTCCACAAGCGTTTTGGAAAGTGGTATTTAGCCGCCATTGCCTACAACTGTGGTGGAGGACGACTCAATCATGCTATAAAAAAAGCGGGCACGGATGATCTTGCAGTGTTGCTTGATCCAAAAAAGAGATATATTCCTCGTGAGAGTAAAAACTACATCAGAAAGATTGTGGCACTTGCACTTATCGGGAGTGATGAGCAGTACCTGCTGCACAATGAGTATGAGTATCTTTTAAACCGTGCAAATGCCTATTCTATCGCAACGGTTAAACTCTCAAGCGGGGAATCTTTAGCGCGTATTTCAAAGTTGATCCACATCCCGCTTAAAGATTTAAAAAAACTCAACAGACATTTAAAATATGACTTTGTGCCTCCTTATTCAAGAGGGTATAGTGTATATATTCCATACATCAAGCTCGCAGAGTTTAAGCAAAAGTACACAAAAGAGCCTGCAAAAAATATCTATAAAGTGCATATAGTAACGCATGGGGACAACCTCTCTTACATCGGTAAAAAATATGGTGTCTCTTATAGAGTCATCAAAGATTTCAATCATCTAAAAACCAATAGACTCAAACCTAAACAGAAGTTGATTATTCCTATTTTTAGAAAAAGTGCTATAAAAAAGATATCTTCAAAGTACTACTATATGGTTAGAAGAGGAGACTCTTTGGAATCAATTGCTAAAGCATATAAAATCAGTGTACGCAATATTCGCCTACAAAACCATATTCGAGGTTCTTTGATTAGAGTTGGGGAGAGGTTGAAGTTATATGAATAGATCATGGTTTTCTCTTGCAATAATCATCTCTTTTGTTTTTACGGCCTGTAGCACACGAGGTCCCGGAGCCTATAGAAGTTACAACTACGCACCCTCATCAAAAATAAAAACATATACAGATGATAGAGATGCATACCGTAAAACACCACTAAAGAAAAAGTACTCTCACGCAACAATGCGTCCTTATGTCGTTCATGGAAAAAAGTACTACCCACAGGTTGTAAGTGTAGGCGATAGATTTCGTGGTAACGCATCATGGTATGGACCGAACTTTCATGGAAAGTTTACTTCAAATGGTGAGCATTACAATATGTGGGCAATGACAGCAGCACACAAAACACTACCTATGAACACCATCGTTAAAGTAACAAATAGGCGGAATGGAAAAAGCACAGTAGTGCGTATCAACGACAGAGGCCCTTTTGTCTCGACGCGTATCATTGATCTTTCAAAGGCAGCGGCATCAAAGATTGATATGATTGGAACAGGAACTGCCCCTGTTACACTGGAAGTTCTCGGTTTCAAGGGCAAAGGAGAGCATAATATACCAACAAAAAAAGAGCTCAAAAAGTTACCGCAAAAGATGTCTCTAGTTGGAAAATATGCTATTCAAATCGGCTCTTTTTCCCACATAGAGGGAGCGCTTGCAACACAAGAAAAATATGATAATACGGATGGGTACGAAACAATTATTAAAGATGTTGAAAATGATAAGGGGCATATATTTAAAGTCTGGCTAAGAGGTTTTAAAAGTGAGCAAGAGGCTAGGGATTATAAAGCTCGTGGAAAATTTAAAAATGCATTTATCGCAAGAGAGGATTAGATGATGATAACAAAAACAAGAACAACAAAAGAGACAGATATTACGATCTCATTAGATATAAACGGCAGTGGAAAGAGTAACATTAACACCGGTGTCGGTTTTTTAGACCATATGCTTGAGAGCTTCTCGAAACACTCTTTGATAGACTTAGATATCAAGTGTAAAGGCGATACGCATATTGATGATCATCATAGTGTTGAAGATGTGGGCATTGTTTTTGGTGCTTTACTTGCCGAGGCAATCTACCCTGTAAAAAATATGGAGCGTTTTGGAAGTGCAAATATTGTTATGGATGAGGCTTGCGTGAGCTGTGATATGGATCTTAGTAACCGTCCTTTTTTGGTTTATAAACTTGATGTATATGGTAAAGTAGGGCAGTTTGACAGTGAACTAGTTGAGGAGTTCTTTAGAGCTTTTGCGCTTAATGCTAGAGTAAGTATGCACATCACTAAGCTGCGTGGAAAGAATAGACACCATATCATTGAGGCAGCTTTTAAGGCGGTGGCTGTTGCGTTTCGTCACGCAACAGTACCAAATGCACGTGTAGGAATCCCTAGTACAAAAGATCTATTATGATTAAGTTACTTGTTTTAGATGTTGATGGTTGCCTCACTGACGGTAAAATAATCTACACAAGCAACTCATCTGAAATTAAAGAGTTTCATGCCAAAGATGGTTTGGCAATTGCTAGCTGGATACGCATGGGGAATCATATAGCCATTATCACGGGTCGCAACTCTTTTATAGTAGAGCGACGCAGTAGTGAACTTGGCGTGCAGCATCTATATCAAGGTATAAAAAATAAAGAGAAAGTACTGCGTGAGATAGTCGACTCTTTAAATCTACAGATGTATGAAGTTGCAGCGATTGGTGATGATCTTAATGATTATGGTATGCTCTCTTTGGTTGGCAGAAGTTTTACCCCAAACAACGGGGCAAAAGAGATTCAAGAGCTTGTCGATACAGTTTTGAGCAGAAATGGCGGTGATGCAGTTGTGCGTGAGATGATTGATATTATCATAGAAGAAAATGATCAAAAAGATGAGTTTTTATCTCTTTGGATTGAGGAATAGGCTATCAAAATTACACTTTTCTTTTCGCTTGTTTTGGGTGCACTTATCGGTATCTATGTTTTTTTTAAGCCTTTAGATATAAAACAGCAGACTTTTGTTGATGTGCCACTGTTTAAGATAAAAGATCTTACAATGTATGAGTTAGATAGAAGTAGTTTGAAGACCATTATGCTTGGAGATGAAGCTGTGCGTTACTCCAACAGATATATAGTCAAAAATATGGATTATACCGATAATGAAAAAAAGTACATTGCAAATATGAAAGCATATAAAGGCATCTATAAAGATGATTTAGTGACTTTAAGCGGTAATGTTGAGTATATACGGAATGATGGATTGACTTTTAAAACGACAAAAGCCGTATATAACAAAAAGACTTTTGATATCACTAGTGATGTAGGTTATGTCATTTACCTTAATGAGAGTATAGTGCATGGTTCTTACATTCGGTATAATAATAAAAAAAACAAGATTTTTTCAAAAAATATTCGCGCAAAAATTCAATTACAAGAGAGTAAATAGATGAAAAAAATAGCCACACTCCTTTTGATTACAACATTTACAACACTGCTTTTCTCTGAAGAGTTAAAAATAGAGGCAGACTCCTTTACATCTGACCAAAATACCGGGATTTCTATCTTCAATAGCAATGTAAACATTCAAAAGGCAAATGACGAGCTCAATGCTTCTAAAGTGACAATCTATGTCAATAAAAAGAAAAAACCTATAAAATTTGTAGCAGCGGGAAATGTCTCTTTTGTTATTGTGACAAAAGATGGGGCAAAATATAGCGGAGTTGCCGGTAGAGTCATCTACTTTCCAAAGAAAAAAAAGTATTGTTTTTATGAAAATGTTCATTTAAAACAGCTCAATGACAAAAAAGAGATTTTAGGGGATGAGGTGGTCTTAAAAACGACAGATGGAAAAGCATATGCAAAAGGCCTTGAAAAAGAGCCTGTTATTATGATATTTAATATTGATGAGAAAAAAAGTAGATGATTAGTATAGTCGATGCAAAATTCATTACATCAGCACCAAACTATGAAGCAGCTCCTGAGTCTGATGAGCACAATGAAGTTGTTTTTATGGCACGCTCAAATGTCGGTAAAAGCTCACTATTGAATGCTTTGACAGATCACAAAGGATTGGCAAAAGTCTCTTCAACACCAGGGAAGACAAAATTGATTAACTATTTTGATGTGACTTTTATGGATAGGGAGAGATCTCAAAAATTGATGGCAAAATTTATCGATCTGCCAGGTTTTGGATATGCAAAAGTATCAAAAGCACAAAAGTATAACTGGGAGAAAAATCTTACAGATTATATAGCAAACAGAGAGCAGATCAAGATTTTTATTCATCTCATCGATTGTCGTCACCCTTATTTGGAGATTGACACGCAAGTGAGTGAATTTTTATTTGCACACGCAAGAGAGAATCAATACATCATCCAAATCTTCACAAAGATCGATAAGCTCAATCAAAAAGAACAAAGTGCTCTAAGACGAGAGTTCCCCGACGCATTGATGGTTTCAAGTGCTAAAAAACGGGGAACAAAGAGAATCATTAAAGAGATTTATGATATTTTAAAAGAGAGTAAAGAGGAAATAGATGCAGATTGAATTTGTAAAAGCAAAACTTTCAGATATTTCTAAAATGCAAGAGTTAATTCGCCCTGAAGTAGAAAGCGGAATTATTTTAGATAGAAGTGATGATGAGATAGCAACAAATATTCGCTCTTATACGCTGGTTTTTTTAGATGGGAAATTCGTTGGTTTTACTGCTTTGCATATTCACACTTTCTCTCTTGCTGAAATTCGCTCTTTGATTGTAAAGGATGGATTTCGAGGTAAAAAGATAGGAGAAAAACTCATAAACAAAGTTCTTGATGAAGCGAAATCTCTTGGAGTGCAAAGAGTTTTGAGTTTAACTTATAAACACTCTTTTTTTGAAAGGCTTGGTTTTGTAGAAATTCCAAAAGAGTCCCTCCCTGAGCATAAAATCTGGGCTGATTGTATCAAATGTAAACACTTTCCAATATGCAACGAAGTATCTCTTATCAAAAACCTGTAGCGCTACTCTTATACATTGCGCTCTACACTCTTTATATCTCACTAGCGAGCATATATCCTTTTTTACCGCCTTTGTTTTCTGTACTTTTTGTTCTTTTCTTGCACGCACAGAAGAGAGAAGATACACCAGCACTCTTTGCAATTGCATTTTGCTTGGTGATCTTTGAAGTAAATTATGGTTATTTTCTTTTTAGTTCACTTATCTACTTCTTTATTCAATATAAATTTATCATACCAAAAATTATTCAAAATTTCTCATGTAACTCCTGCATTAAGATCTCTTATCTATTTTTTACCTATATAGGATATTTTGCACTGCTTACATTTATCTCAAATATCTTTCTGTTGGAACCACCAGAGATGAATTACTATATAATATACTACATAATAATTGAATTTTTAATAGTGAGTCTTTATGAAAGTTAAATTTATTATTTTACTCTTTGCATCTGTCTGGCTTGCTTTAATTGTGCGTGTTTTTTTTCTGGCAGTGGAGTCAAACAGCTACTACTCACAGCTCTCTATCAATAATGCAATCAGACATGAAAAGATTGCTCCTGTGCGTGGTGAGATTTTTGATGTAAAAAACAGACCTGTTGCCATCAATAAACTTGGATTTAAAATCCAACTCGCTCCACATTTACTTACAAAAAAACATAAAAATGAATTTGAAGAAGAGGTAACACTTCTTACAAAGCTTTTGCCGTCACTTCATAGAAAAAAGATCATAAAAAACTATAGAAAAAAAGACTCTTTCTATAATTGCAACTTTATTGATGTTGCGCAGTTTATTCCCTACAAAGAGATGATGCCTGTCTATTCGATCCTCAATCTGCGTGAGAATATAAAGATAGTGCCGGCACAAAAACGCTACTATCCCTATAAAAATATTGCAGCGCATATGATAGGGCATGTAGCGCGTGTAAACAAAAAAGATATTGATAAAAATCCACTGCTTAAACTCATTGACTACACAGGAAAAACAGGTATTGAAAACTACTACAACAACTACCTTCAGGGAGTTCCCGGAGAACGCGAGATAAAAGTAAATGCCAACAATCAAGAGATAGAAGAGCTTTACCGTAAAAGTCCACAGGAAGATACAAAATTGATACTCAATATGGATATGGAGTTGCAAAAATATATATCTACACTCTTTTTGGGCAAAGTAGGTGCTTTTGTTGTTATGAAGACAGATGGCTCTATATTGGCTGCAGGAAGTTTTCCAAATTACGATTCAAATATCTTTGTTTCGGGAATGAGCTATAAAATGTACAACAAACTTATTGTAAGTTTGGATCATCCTTTTACAAACAAACTCATACATGGGCTATATCCTCCCGGTTCGTCAATCAAACCAATGCTTGGACTGCTTTATATTACAACGAAGTTAAACGATAAATGGAGTGTTGATTGTCGCTCTAACTTACGAATTGCAAACAGAACATTTCGTTGTTGGAAAAAGAGAGGTCATCACCATACAAGCATTGTAAAAGCCATCCGTGAGAGTTGTGATGATTATTTTTACAAAGGAAGTCTTATTTTGGGCAATCAGATGATGAGTGAGGGACTTAAACGGTATGGTTTTGGTAAAAAAACCGGTATAGATATGCCAAATGAGTTTATCGGGGTTGTGCCTTCTCGTCTTTGGAAGCTGAAAAAATATAATCGTTTCTTGACTATTGGAGAGACTGCAAATATGTCAATCGGGCAAGGGGACTTCCTTACCACACCGCTACAAATCGCAAGAGAGACTGCATTGATCGCCACAGGAAAACTCATCGTACCGCACTTCGCAAAATATATAGGTGATGAGCCATACAAGATAGAGTCTAAAGATGTTTTAACTCCTTTAGAAAAAAGAAAACTTTCAGTCATTCAAAAGGCTATGATTCAAGTTTGCAATTCACCATATGGTACAGCGACACGGTATCTGCACTCTAAGGTGCGAATTGCAGGAAAAACGGGTACCGCACAGGTAATTGGTATCAAGCAGAATATTAAAAAAAGGAGGCTAGAGCATGAACTCTCTTACTATAACCGTTCTCACGCATGGTTTACAAGCTATGGACCTACTAGAAAACCTCAATATATAGTAACAATTATGATAGAACATGGTGGTCATGGTGGTCATGCTACGGGATCTATTGCCTCTGATATATATAACAAGCTCTTAGAGCTTGGATATATTAAAAAAAAGTAGCGTTACTAAACTGCGTGAGCGATAAAAAGCACCAAAATACTTAACAGAAAGATACCGCCGGCTTTGTTGTAGATTTTATTTGCCAAGATAAAGAGCAGGGTGAGAGAAGCCGATATCATAATCAAAATATCATAACTTGTGGCACTCACATCAATAGCTAATGGATTTATCAATGATGCACCACCAAGAACCATGGAGAAGTTTGCAACATTTGAGCCGATGATATTTCCAATGCTCATCTCTAAATTCCCTTTTTTGATAGCCACAAGCGATACTACGAGTTCGGGAAGTGATGTTCCAAGTGAGATCAAAAACAGACCGACAATCCATTCATCTACATTAAGTGAACGCGCAATATTTGTTCCGCTCTCCACGACAAAATTCGCTCCACCTATTGTAAAAATGAAACCAACAAGTAAAAGAAGGGCGCTTTTGAGCCAGTTAAACTCTCTTTTTTTCAAATCTTCATCTATTTCACTTTCAAATTTCTCTTTGGAACTTGAAAAAAGAAAGAAAAGATAAGAGACCATCATCAGTAGAAATAAGATGCCATCAAGCCTGCTTATTTCTTCATCTTGTATCATAATATAGAAAATTATAACAGGCACAATAACCCATATGCTATCTTTTGAAAAGAGATCTCTATTGGGATTCATAGACTTTGCGATCATAAAAACAACACCGAGAACAAGTGTAATGTTAAATATGACGCTACCGACAACATTGGCAATCGCCATATCACTTTTTCCATGATAAGAAGCAACCATAGAGGCTGCCATCTCTGGTAAACTAGTACCAAAGGCTATGAGTGTCGCACCGATAACAAAGTGTGAAATATTAAAATGTAGAGCAACTCTTTCACTCTCTTTGATGATAAAATCAGCCCCGTAAATAAGAGCTGCCATAGATATTAAAAAAACTACATAATCCATCTTTATCCTTCTGTTCTAACAATGAGACTCAAAGGAAGTGAAAAGGCTTTGATGATCTCCTCTTCTTTTTGACGCATTTCACCATTGTCGCACTCGTGATTATATCCTAAAATATGCAAAAGTCCATGAATAAAGAGCAGGGCAAGTTCATCATCTTCTTGGTGTTGAAACTCTTTGGATCTCTCCTGAACAAAATCATAAGAGATGGCAATGCTACCAAGTGGAGCCATCGGTATAGCAGCATCATAAGGAAAACTAAGTACATCTGTCGGTTTGTTGATATCTCTGTATTTAGCGTTCATAGCTTGTATGGATGCATTATCTGTTATGAGAAGTTCAATATCTTTTTCTGTAAGACTTTTTGCAATTTTTTGCAACAATGCCTCTTTTACTTTACAAGAAGTTTGGTTATCTATATCTATCATAAGTGAAATTATAACAAAGAGAACTTTATAAAAGATTTTTATCTAAAAAAGAGTTAAATATGCTAAAATCATACTATGAAAGAGAAGAGAAGCAAAAAAGCAGTTTGTATCATGAGTGGCGGTATGGATTCCACACTTGCTGCGTATATGATGCATATTCAAGATTATGAGATAGTTGCTGTGCATTTTAATTATGGACAAAGAACGCAAAATAAAGAGCTGACCTGTTTTAATGCAATTAGTAAAAAATTTGATGTAAAAGAGCGGTATATTTTAGATTTGGATTTTTTTAAACAACTCGGAGCTTCGGCATTGACAGATAAAAGCATTGATGTTCCGACAGGTGGCATAGAAGAGGGGGTGCCTGTTACCTATGTGCCTTTTAGAAATGGTATTTTTCTCTCAATGGCTGCGGCTATTGCTGAAAAAGAGAGTGCAGAGGTGATTGCTATTGGTGTTGTTGAAGAAGATAGCAGTGGATATCCTGATTGTAGAGAAGATTATATCGCTGCAATGCAAAAGGCAATCAATAGAGGAACCAAAGAGGCAACAAATATTGAAATTAAAATGCCTTTAGTACATATGAAAAAATCACAAATTGTATCTGAGGCACTCAAACTAGACGTTCCGTTAGAACTTACATGGAGCTGTTATAAAAATGAAGATAGAGCATGTGGAGTTTGTGATAGTTGCAGATTAAGACTCGATGGATTTAAAAAAGCCGGAGCAGAAGATCCAATTGCATACATTTAAAATTAATTTTAAACACCATGAGGTAGAGATTATTTATAATCCACGCCTCAAAAATAGTTATATCCGCATCAATCAAGATAATATTATCACGGTAAAAACTCCTTATAAATCACCAAGTTTTACTCTAACACTACTCAAGGAGAAGAGTAGTTGGATAGATAAACAGATAGTAAAAAACAGATCAAGAGAAAAAATTTCTGTAAATTTAGAAGATGAGGTGCTTCTTTTTGGTGAAGTTTATAGTATGGATAGCATAGAGGCGACACAGCTAAGAAAAAAACTCCATCGTCTTAAATCACCCACTCAAGAAAAAGTTTTTAAAGTTTATGATACTTTTTACAAAGAGATTGCACAAGAATACCTCACGCAGAAGTTGCAAAAATATGCACAAATTATGAATCTCTCTTTTAAAGAACTTAAAATTCGAAAAATGAGAAGACGATGGGGAAGTTGTAGCTCATGCAGAGTTATTACACTCAATAGTGAACTGATGAAGCTTGATGAGGAGCTTATAACTTATGTTGTTATTCATGAACTTGCTCATCTCGTGCATATGAATCACTCAAAAGAGTTTCATACTTTTGTTGATACATATCTAACAAACTCCAAAGCAATAAGAGGGCGACTAAAAGAGAGCAGGGTTCTTGATTAGATAGTCACTGTTATATCTGCTTGATGGTGACCACATCATCCATCCGTTTGTTCCTGCATCTTCCGCAGCATTAATTTGAGCCTGAATCTCATCTCTTGCATACTCTTTTTTTCTTTTTGTATAATCTTTAAAGTGTTGTAGCCATGGTCTTATACGAGCACTTTTAACTCTGTCTCGAATCCCTTTTATACTGCGAAAAATCACTTCATAAGGATGATCAGTAGGGTACTTAAAAGAAAAAGAGCCTTTTGCAAAACCTGAAGGGTAGAGCATAGGTGCAAGATAATCTGCGTGAGAAGCAAGAGAGCTAACCTTCTGACCTATGCCACTGTCATCTTTTACCCGACAGATATTGCCATATGTATCAACAGAGATGAAAACACCATATTTTCGCAATCTTAATTTTGCTTTATCTAAAAAGCTCTCTATTGCTTTGATGCGATTTTTTTGTGTGCTTTTTTGAGAGTAGATAAGTCCTTTTTTGGCAGGAAAACGAATATAATCAAAGTTGATCTCATCATAGCCAGCTTTTGCAGCCTCTTCTGCGATAGAGATAGCATAATTATGTGAGCGTTCATCAAAAGGATCTACCCATGCCATATTGTCATGATTACGCCAAATAGTTTGATTTGTATCACTCTTTCTTATGGCATAGTCAGGATTGTTTGAGGCTTGAAGCTCATCTTTGAATGTTACAATACGAGCAATTGTATAGATATTTCTCTCTTTGAGCATCTTTATAAACTTTTTAATATCTCTGTTTACCCTGTTTTTATGCGCACCATATCTATTTGCCTGCTTAAAACCTGTCCGAAACTGTGTAGAACCATATTCATTCTTAACATCTACAACGATGGCGTTTGCATCTGTCTCTTCAATGAGTTTAAATATTCTTTTAAGAGTTTTTGAGTTATTGCTTGCGCCCCAAAATGTGAGATAGAGTGCTTTTACTTTAATAGGTTCAAGTTTTATAGTTGTGTTATTTCTCTCGCTTGTAAACGCATAGGGTCTATAGCCAATAGCTTTGATGTGATAGGTTGTTTCATTTGACTCAATCGTAAAACTGCCATTGATATCACTCTTAACATCATATTTTGAGTCGCTAACAAGAGCATCTTGTATGGGAGAGGAGCTGTTTGCATCAAGTAGTGTCCCGCTAAATGATGCAAATAGCGATACCTGTAAAGACAAAAGAAGAAGTAAAGTTGTTTTCATAAAAAATATACCATAAAAAAAATTTAAACGAATAATACTCTCTTTTAACTAATGGTTACTCCCAAATCTAGAAATAGAGATTCGGTTCTATATCCATAAAGGTACCGATTGGGACATGAAACTTAAAAAAACCTAAAATTATTCGTTTTTCAAAAAAACAGCTCGTATATCTCCGCTACAAGCCACGAAATTATTTTTCAAGACCATAACATCAATAAACCCTTTCGTCTCATCAAGCATAATTAAACAATGAATTCGCTTGGAATGACTCTGGAAGTTGTATTCGCCATATAAATTAATATGCGCCCATGCCACTATCGAGCTATTTTTAAGAGCAGAAAGAATTTCATCTTTCTCTTTTTGATTTTGT
>JANEIH010000038.1 GCA_024513425.1 Sulfurimonas sp.
TTTGGTAACCAAACTCTTTTAGTCCCTCTGCGAGCATTTTATTTAATGTTACTTCATCTTCTATGATAAGAATACGCATTTATTATTTCCTATTTCTAAATATTTTGCAGAATTGTATCATGATTTTAGGTTACTTTAAAGTTTTTTCAATTTTTTTTTAAAAAAAAATGAAGTTTTGATTAAGAATCAAATAAATAGTGCTCCTCTACAGATACCATGCAGTCGGGGAGTATAGTTGGTTTTGTTATTTTTAGATGGAGGGTGCTTATTTTTGAAAAATTCTTTTTGAGTAATTGCGATAAATCTTCCAAAGCATTTTCTATTAAAAGATATTTTTTATTTTTCATTGCAGTTTTTATAAGCTCTACAATATCTGCATAGTTTATAAAATTATTTTTATATTTGTAATCTATAGTGAGATTAATGATAATATCTTGCTCTTTTTCTCTTTCAAAATCTAAAATCCCTACAATACATTGAAACTTTAGATCTTCTATGGAGATTTTCATTTAGATAACTCTTCTCTCTTGACCTTCAATGAGACGAATGATATTTGGTATATGTTTATAAAAAAGAGTAGATACAATCAAGACAACTGGTGCGTGAGCCATCTGGGGATGTATGATGAAACTTGATATAAGAAGTGCTAGAACACCCGTCAATGATGATACGGAAGAGATACGAAGAGTCTTTGCTATAACACCCCAGACAACAAGTGCTATCATTGTTTCGTAAGGGAGCATAAACATCATAACACCCATGCCTGTTGCAATACCTTTACCGCCCTCAAGACCTAGATAAGGTGAAAAGCAGTGTCCAAAAACAGCCAAAACGGCAATTGCCCAAAGAATAGACTCCTCAAGCCCCATGAAATAAGCCACAACTAAGACTATGACACCTTTTATGGCATCAAGCATAAGTGTCGCGATGCCTAATTTTTTAGCAAGAGAGGGGTCATACTCCTTGACGGCACGCAGTACATTTGTAGCGCCAATACTTCCACTTCCCGTAGATTTTATATCTAAACCGGCAAATTTTTTTGCTAGTAAAAGACCAAAAGGAATACCTCCGATAAGATACGCCGCAATATAGAATTGCACATTGAGATTAAATAAAAAATCCATAAATTACCTTAAATTATTTTTGTCATGACATTTTACCCTTACTATGCTAAATATATTTTGATATAATTACATCAATATCAAAAGAGGATACCTTTTTGAGCTATACAGATGAAGAATTAAGAAAAAAAATTGATGAACTTAAAGGGAAATTGAGTGTGACGGTTGTTGCACACTTTTATCAGCGTGACGAAGTTTTTGAAGTTGCTGATATTACCGGCGATTCACTTGAGCTTGCTATGAAAACAAAAGTAGATAAGAGTGAGTTTGTACTCTTCTGCGGTGTTGGTTTTATGGGACAGAGTGTAAAAGTACTCTCTCCTGAGAAGCGTGTAGTGATGCCAAAAGTAGCCTGCTGTGCCATGGCGAGTATGATTACAGATCTACAGTATGATGAGGCGGTGAAATTTTTAAATGACCACGGCATAGCAAATGAGAAGATATTGCCTATTACCTATATTAACTCCGGTGCAGATGTAAAAGCGAAAGTCGGTGAAATGGGTGGTATGGTTTGTACAAGCTCTAACGCAAAAAAAATTATCACAAAAGCTTTAAAAGAGAGCAAAAAAATTCTTTTTGTACCCGATAGATGTTTAGGGAAAAATATAGCAAACCAGATGGGATTAGAGTCTATGATAATCGGTCTTGATAAAAAAGACCCAAAAGAGTGTGATATTATCTGTTATGATGGTTTCTGTTCTGTTCACCAGCTTTTTACGCTAGATGATATTGAGTTTTATAGAAAAAAATATCCAAATATTAAAATAGTAACACATCCAGAGTGCGACCCTGCTATCTGTAACGCATCTGATTTTGTCGGTTCGACTTCTCAGCTTATTAAGTATATCAAAGAGTTACCTGAAGATCAAAAAGTAGCAGTAGGAACAGAGTTCAATCTTGTTAATCGTCTGCGTCCTAAAAATACCTATGTACTCAGTGCAACAAAACCAGAGTGTCCGACAATGAATGAGACTACTTTAGAAGATCTATATCTGACACTTAAAGCAATTGATGATGGTGAGCCAATCAATGAGATATGTGTGGCGCCAAAAATACAAAAATGGGCGAAAATTGCATTGGAGAGAATGTTAGAACTATGATGGAGACATTTGTAAAAAAGGCACTTGCTGAAGATATTGGGCGGGGAGATTTATATGCTCTTGTTGAGAGTGCAGTTCCATCTTCGGCAAAAATTATTGCAAAAAGTAATGGCGTGCTTGCCGGAGAAAAATATGTTGATCTTTTGTGTGAATTGCAAAAAATAGAAGTCAAATGGCTAAAAAATGATAAAGAGAGTTTTGTTGTGGGTGATGTTGTAGCAGAGTTTCAAGCCTCCTCTCACGCTATGCTTCGTTGTGAACGCACTATTTTAGATATGTTACTGCACGCAAGTTCCATTGCAACACTGACTCGAAGGTATGTCGATATTATAAAACCCTATGGTACAAAACTGCTCGATACGAGAAAAACACGACCACTGCTTCGAGTCTTTGAGAAGTATGCTACCCGTTGCGGAGGAGCAGTAAATCACAGAGTGGGACTTGATGACTCTTTGATGATAAAAGATACGCATCTTAAAACGATTGAAAATCTCAAAAGCTATATCCAAAAAGCACGCGAGGTTATCCCTTTTACTGCAAAGATTGAAGTAGAGGCTGAGACACTCTGGATTGCTAAAGAGGCGATGGAGGCAGAGTGTGATATTGTAATGTGTGACAATATGACGCCTGCTAAGATTGAAGAGGTTGTTGCCTTTAGAGATGAAAACTATCCGCATATTTTACTAGAAGCAAGCGGAAACATCTCACTTGAAACAATAGAGTCGTATGCCAAGACAGGTGTTGATGCGATAAGTTGTGGTTCACTTATTCATCAGGCGAATTGGATTGATCTCTCGATGAAAATGGATTAAAGGTCAACTATAAACAATGGCCGATGATCAGGAAAAAACAGAAGAACCCACCCCTAAAAAGATAGAGGACGCCCGCAAAGAAGGGAATGTCTCAAAATCTCAGGATGCCTCTGGAGTGGTTACACTCTTTGTTGCTATTTTGGCTTTTTTAATACTTTTTCCCTTTATAGCAAAACATATGATTTTGCTCTTTCAATACTATTTTTCTCTTATGAATTCCGAGATAGATAAAACCTCTATGATTGAAATTGCTCTAGTGACGATTCGAGAGTTTTTATTTATGGTGTTGCCTTTGGCAATAGCTGTTGCCATTGCTGGGGTTATTGCGGCATTTGCACAGTTTGGGTTTCTCTTTACATCCAAGGCTATTGTGCCGGATTTTAAAAAGATTGACCCTATTAAAGGAGCTAAAAATCTCTTTTCGGTTAAAAAAATGATAGAGGGTACAAAGGTTACTTTAAAATCTTTTACAACTTTAGGTATCGGTTTTATCTTTTTCTTTTACTCCATCAAAGAACTTCCTACGGTTGCTCTTTTTGGCTTGCATGACCAGCTTATCTGGTTAAAAGAGAAGATGATGGTTACTGCTTTGGTAATGCTCTTTGTTATTTTTATTTTTGCCATTATTGATATTATTATTGTGAGAAAACACTATTTTAACGGTCTAAAAATGTCCAAACAAGAGATAAAAGATGAGATGAAAAATATGGAGGGAGATCCACTTATCAAATCAAAAATCCGCCATATTCAAATGGAAGCCTCACGCAAGCGGATGATGGCTGAAGTTCCCAATGCAGATGTGGTTATCACCAATCCGACACACTACGCTGTTGCCATCAAATATGATGCAAAAGAGTCACACGCACCGATTGTTGTTGCCAAGGGTATGAATAATATTGCTCAAAAGATTAAAAAAATAGCACGCGAAAATCATATACATATTGTACAAAATCCACCATTAGCACGATCGCTTTACAATGAAATTGAGATTTACAAGCCAATTTCTGAAACACTATTTGCAGCTGTTGCGGAGGTGCTAGCTTATGTTTACAAGATGAATAAAAAATAGTATATAATTTTGTCATATCTTAAAAAACAGAGAACTATTGATACCATTACAAAAGTTAGAAAAACTAAAACATATCGTCATAGAGAGCCATAAAAACAACTTTCCACAGGCTAGTGTTCTATATTCGTTAATGCTTTTAAAGCATAAAAAAGTCTCCCTTTTTGCAAAAGAAGAAGAGAGGCAATATGCTTTTTTGCCATGGTATGAAAAACTCCGTAGAGATGAGCCTGCTTCTGCTGATTTGAAAATAAGTGCAGATATGAATATTTTGGAGTTGTATCTATTTTTACAAAAATATGAAATAAAGATAAATACAAAGATGGCAACAGCATTTTATGCAGGATTTTTAAAGCGGTATGATAATTTTTTAAGCCCTGATTGTAACGGCATACTTTTTGCTGTTTTAAGTGAACTGATTAATCTAGGCGCAGATCATCAATTGTGTGTAAACGAGTTAGTGCGAAAAGTCTCTTTGAACAGCGTGCGGTTGCAATCTATAGTATTTAAAAAAGTTCTTTTGAGAAAAAATGCACAACTTGCAACTGTCTGTTTACGTGAAGAGGATTTTGTATCAAGCGGTGCTTCATGGAGTGATGTTTATAGTATTGCCAAAGAGCTTTTAGGTTTAGTGTATGTTCAAGAGGTAGAAATCACTAAGAGTGATGAAAAAGATAAAATAATAAAGTTAAGTAAGGAAGTTTAATTTGAGAAGAAGCAAGAGTAACTCTTCATTTGGTGTTTTGTTTGTATTTGTTTTAATTGTGACAGCGGCATTGTATGTCTATTTTTCAGAAACATTTGAGAGAGATGTTCCGGTAGTTACTTTGCAAAACAGTAATGGTTATTGGAATTTGAAAAAACCTTTGAAGGTAAAAATTAGTGATGCTAGCGGTATTCAATCGTATAGGATTGTTATGCATGCAAAAGATGGTGATAAAACACTACAGCATGAACAACTTTTAACTCCCGAAAAAGAGTTAATTCTTAAAATAGAACCACCTCGTGATTTATATACAATGAAAGACAAAGAGATAAAATTGCTTATAGAGGCAGAGGATACTAGTAAATGGAACTTCTTAAAAGGAAATCTTGCACGGCAGTCATTTAAACTTAAAATCGATAAAAAAAGACCGATAGTGAGTATTGTCAACAACTCCTATAAAATTTCTCGCGGTGGTTCCGCACTTGTCGTCTTTAGAGTAGAGGATGAAAATATCAATGATATCTATATACTCTCAAACCACAACAAACACTTTAAAGCACAGCCGTTTTATAAAGAGGGGTATTATATTGCCCTTTTGGCATGGCCTGTAAAAGATAGCGGATTTAAAGCAACAGTCATTGCAACGGATTTTGCCGGAAATGTGGCAAAATCCTATATACCTTTGTATCTAAAAAGCAAAGAGTATAGATTCTCACGCATAACACTCTCAGATAAGTTTTTAAAAGGGAAGATTTATGAACTTTCAGAAGAGTTTGCAGAGACACAGGGGGTGGATGATAAACTTGAACAGTTTAAAATTATCAATGAAGATGTGCGTGAGAAAAATGAAAAACTCATCCATAAAATAACTTCAGTTGTCTCTGATGAGATGATAAGTGATTTTAAAATCAAAAAGATGTATCCGCTGAAAAACGGGCAGGTTATTGCTTATTTTGGAGACCATAGAAAGTATTACTATAAAGGTAAGTTTATCAGTGAAGCATATCATTTGGGGCTTGATATGGCCTCTCACGCCATGGCGCCTATCAAGACAAAAAACAGTGGAAAGGTTGTCTATGCGGACTTTAACGGACTCTATGGAAATATGCCGATACTCTCTTATGGTTTAGGTCTTTATACTCTCTATGGACATTGTTCAAATATTGATGTGGCTCTAGATGAAGATGTATTATCAAATTCTAAAATCGCTACAACCGGTAAAAGTGGTTATGCAATGGGAGACCATTTGCATTTTGGTGTTTTGGTGCAGGGAGTTGAAGTACGCCCACAAGAGTGGATGGATAAACAGTGGATAAAACTCAATATTAGTGATATAATTAAAAACGCTAAAAAGATTATTGACGAACAATAGGAAATATTATGTATCAAACTACTATACAAAAGAGTGTAGAGCTTGTCGGAATTGGCTTGCATAAAGGTTCACCCGTGAAACTAAGATTTGAACCTTTAGAGGCAAACAGCGGTATCGTTTTTTACCGCTCTGATGTTGATGTCTCTATTCCTCTGTTTCCTGAGAATGTGGTTGATACGAAAATGGCAACAGTCATCGGAAAAAATGGGCATATAATCTCTACGATTGAGCACTTGCTCTCTGCTGTCTATGCTTACGGTATTGATAATCTTAAGATTATCGTCGATGCAGATGAGGTGCCGGTAATGGATGGTAGCAGTGCGAGCTATTGTATGCTTTTGGATGAAGCGGGCGTTGCAGAATTGGATGCCCCTAAAAAGGTTATGCGCATCAAAAAAGAGGTGAAGGTAAAAGAGGGAGAAAAGTATGTAAAGCTCTCCCCTTCACCTGATTTAAATTATGATTTTACGATTAAATTTCCTCATCCTGTAATTCAAGAGCAGGCTTATGTACTGCACTTTACAAAAGAGAGTTATAAAAAAGAGATCGCACGTGCACGCACCTTTGGATTTTTACGTGAAGTACAGTATCTGCGCTCTAAAGGACTTGCCCTTGGCGGTTCACTTGAAAATGCTATTGTTTTGGATGAAAAAAAGATTCTAAATCCTGAAGGACTTCGTTTTCCCGATGAGTTCGTGCGTCATAAGATTTTAGATGCTATTGGCGATATGAGTCTTATTGGGATGAATTTTATAGGAAACTATGAAGCATCGGCAGGCAGTCATGATTTAAATCATAAATTGACATTGGCACTTTTAGAAGATGCCCAAAATTATGAAGTCGTTGAAGTTGTCGGTGAAAAAATGAGAGAGCTAGAAAAAGCGTATGCCTAAAAAAGTAGATATTCTGCTTGTGACACTCACCTCTCCAATACTCGTCGGTATTTATGAAGATAACAAGCTTATTGAGACGATAAAATCTGATAAAAAAAGCTCTGATGTTCTACCACTAATTTTTCAAGATCTTTTAAAAAAATATAATATTCAAAATCTTTTTTATGCCAATGGACCGGGAAGTTTTATGGCAATTAAAGTTGCTTACATCTTTTTAAAATCACTCTCTGTACTTAAAAAGATTCCACTGTACGCATGCGATGCTTTTTATTTTAATGAAAATCAACCGATAAAAGCGATAGGAAAGCTATATTTTGTTAAAATCGCCTCTAAAATAGAAACTCAGAAGTTTGAAACAGTTCCAAAGAGAGAGTTTAAATTGCCTGATGAACTGGATTATGACGAGTTTAGTACAAACGCAACACCACTCTATAAAATAGGTGCTGTTGGATAGGAAAATATCAGTGACAATAAGTGTACCCGCTACTTCTGCAAATTTAGGACCAGGTTTTGATACTTTGGGTCTTGCGGTTGATCTCCGTAACCGTGTAGAGTTTCATCCATCAAAATTTTTCAGTGTCAGTATCAAAGGTGAAGGGGAGAGTAACCCAAGATTAAAAGGAAACAATCTTTTTATCTCAATTTTTAATGAACACTATTCGCGTCTTACAAAGAAAAAACAGAATTTTAAGTTTACATTTTACAATCAGATTCCGATGTCGCGTGGACTTGGAAGCTCTTCTGCTGTTATTGTCTCTGCTGTCGCTTCGGCTCATGAAGCTGCAGGTATAAGAGTAAGCAAACGCCGAATACTTAATCATGCACTTGTTTATGAGCCACACCCCGATAATATCACTGCAGCCGTTATGGGTGGATTTAATGTCGCTACAATTGAGAAAAATAAAGTCTTTTCACAAAAAAAACATCTGCCAGAGTACCTTAAAGCAGTAGTAATCATTCCAAACAAACAGATGAATACAGCAAAATCTCGTACGATTTTGCCAAAATCATATTCAAAAGAGAATGCAATCTATAATCTCTCTCACGCAGCACTGACAGTTGCTGCATTTTTTAATGAAGATTGGGAAATGTTAAAGTTGGCAACACAAGACAGGTTTCATCAAAAAGCAAGAATGAAAATATTGCCAGAACTTTTTTCTGTGCAAAAAATAGCTTATGAGAGCGGTGCTTTAATGAGTGCACTCTCTGGAAGTGGATCTACTTTTTTTTCGCTTGTATATGATGACGACTCTGTTGTGATTGCCAATAGAATGAAGCAGAAATTTCCTGATTTTGGAGTGAAAATTTTGGATTTTGATAACAATGGTCTTATTATAGAGCGATAAGCCTATTAAATAAAGTGAGATTTAGATATAATG
The DNA here is from genome assembly GCA_024513425.1 of Sulfurimonas sp. GTDB lineage: Bacteria > Campylobacterota > Campylobacteria > Campylobacterales > Sulfurimonadaceae > Sulfurimonas. The sequence continues at coordinate 8,450 of JANEIH010000038.1, forward strand.
GCGAAAAAATTTCATCAACCAACAAGGATGTGCCTCTCCTGTAGAGAAAAAAAAGAACAGCAAAATTTGTTAAGACTGCAGTGTAAAGATGGAGAGATAAGTTCGTTTAATGGAGTTGGGCGAAGTTTTTATTTATGTCAAGATTGTCTCAAAGAGGATAAAAAAATTATCCGTGCACTTATGCGCAAGTGTAGAGGTGGAGATAAAGATAAGCATATGAACAAACTAAAGGAGATCACCACTGATGACAGAAAAAGTTAGAGTACACGAGATTGCAAAAGAGCTTGGAATTGCTTCTAAGGATGTATTGGAAAAAGCAAAAAAAATGGGCCTAGATGTAAAATCTGCACAGAGTGTAGTGACTATGGAGCAGGCTGAAAATATTGCAAATTACATTATTAATGGAGAGCCAGCTGTAACTGAGTCGGTAAAATCAGTTAAAAAAGAGATCAAAGAAGCAAAAAGTGATACTCCTAAAGAAAAAGCTCCTGCGAAAAAAGAGACAAAGAGAGAGACAAAAGCCAAAGAGGTAGAGATACCTGTAGAAAAAACAGCTGAGAAAAAAGAGACAAAAAGTCAGACTCCCCAAACAAAAAAAGCAGTAAAAGAGGAGTCCAAAAGCAGTCTGAAAGTTGTTCAACCTTCAATTCGTCCTGTTATTAAAAAGTCGGGACTTACAATCGTTAAAAAGAAAAAACCAAAAGAGGAAGAGATCTACTCTGCGCCAGCCAAGTCTCTAGGAAATAGATCTTCATATGGTAAAATGTCTCAAGAGGCACTTGCAGAGTTGGCAAAGAAGAAAAAAACAGTTAAAAAAGAGGCACCGGCACCAAAAAAAGATCAAGGTGTAAAACTTGATATATTTGGTGGTTCACTTGCGGAAGTGACAATGGATATGGATGATCAAGTTGTATTGCTTGACCTCAATGCAACAGAGCGTGCCCAGATTGTTGCCGAAGAGCCTAGAAAACCAAGAACACCAAAACCGGCAGGCAGAAATGCAAATAAGAAGCAAGCATCTCGCGGTAGAAAGGTTGCCCGTGATAAACGCAAGAAATATACAAAAGAGAAACCTGTTGATGCGGTAGTAACGCATGTTGAGATTCCTGAAGATATTCGTGTTTATGAGTTTGCAGAAAAACTAAAACGACCAATGTCCGACATTATCAAAGTTCTTTTTGACCTTGGTATGATGATGACGAAAAATGACTTCTTGGGTGCTGATGAGATAGAGATTCTCTCAGAAGAGTTCGGTGTTGAAGTGACTATTGTTGATCCTAAAGATGAATTTAACTATGTTGAAGAGGTAAAATCCGATGAAGACCCAGATGCGGTTGAACGCCCACCGGTAATCACAATCATGGGGCATGTTGACCATGGTAAAACATCACTTCTTGATGCAATTCGTAATGCAAAAGTAACAGAGGGCGAAGCAGGTGGCATTACACAGCATATTGGCGCTTATACAATAAACCAAAAAGGTAAAGATATTACATTTATCGATACTCCGGGTCACGCAGCGTTCTCAAATATGCGTCAACGCGGTACGGATATTACAGATATTGTTATTATCGTTGTTGCGGCAGATGATGGCGTGAAACCACAAACGCTTGAAGTTATCAAGCTTGCCAAAGAGTCTGGCAGACCAATCATTGTGGCACTGAACAAAATGGATAAAGAGAGTGCAAACCCTGATCTTGTAAAAGGTCAAATGGCAGAGCAGGGAATCAATCCTGTTGATTGGGGTGGAGATATTGAATTTGTTTCGCTTTCTGCAAAAACAGGAATGGGGATTGACGAGCTCTTAGAGAATATTCTTTTAACTGCAGAGGTTATGGAGCTTAAAGCAAACCCTAATGCAAAAGCAAAAGCAGCAGTTGTTGAGTCTTCACTTGAAAAAGGTCGTGGATCGGTTGCTACGATAATCGTTCAAAACGGTACGCTTAAAGTTGGAGATCATGTTGTCTGTGGTGCTGCTTACGGACGCGTGAAAGCCCTTGTAAATGATATGGGCAAAAATATTAAAGTTGTAGGTCTGTCGCATACGGCTATAGTAGTAGGGCTAAATGAGGTACCTCCTGCAGGTGAGATATTGATGGTGATGGATAGCGATAAAGAGGCCAAAGAGTATGCACTTAAGCGTAAAGAGTATGAGCGCCATAAGGAGCTCTCTAAATCTACGAAGTCATCTTTAGAAGATATGACGGCGATGATTGCAGAAGGAAAGCTAAAATCATTGAAAATTGTACTCAAAACTGATGTCCATGGTTCACTTGAGGCTATCAAATCGACTCTTTCGGATCTTAGAAATGATGAAGTGAAAATTGATATTGTCTCTAGCGGTGTCGGCGGAATTACAGAGAGTGATGTTGAGCTTGTTGCAAACTCTGAAAACTGTGTACTTCTTGGGTTTAATGTTCGCCCAACCGGTTCAGTAAAAGCACTAGCAAAACAGAGAAATGTAGATATTAGAACATACTCTATTATCTATCGACTTCTTGATGATATGACCATGATGCTTACAGGTATGATGGCACCAAAATGGACAGAGGAACAGACTGGTCAAGCTGAAGTGCGTGATGTATTTAAATCACCTGCCGGCATAGTCGCTGGATCTGTTGTTGTGGATGGTAAACTCATCCGTGGTGGACTTGTTCGCGTTATTCGTGAAGGTGTTGTTGCATTTGAAGGTGAACTTGTGTCACTTAGACGCTTCAAAGATGATGTGCAAGAAGTTGGAAACGGTTATGAGTGTGGTGTTATCATCTCTGGATATGAAGATGTGCAGACCGGTGATGTAATTGAGACATTCAAAAAAGTAGAGCAAAAAGCATCACTTTAAGATGACAGAAGCACAAATAAAGCTAAAGAGAACAGAGTCTCTCTTGTCTGAGATCATTCCAGAAGCACTTTCACGACTCAATGATGCGCGCTTACATGAACTAAATATTATTGAAGTAAAGTGTTCTCGCGGTAGAAGCGATGCGAAGGTCTATATTGATCCAAGTAATTTTAGCGAAGAAGAACGCCGTATCTATATGAAACAACTTCGTAAAGCACGCCCAATTATTGAAGATTTTTGCCTCAAAGATCAGGGTTGGTATAGATGTCCAAAACTTACATTTGAGTTTGATGAGCAGTTCAAAAAATCACAAACGATTGAAGAGCTTTTTAAAAAGATAGCAAAAAAAGAGGAACTCCAATGAGTCTGCAAGGTGATATAGAGTCTGTTGTAAAATCAGTTGGCTTAGAGCTTTATGATACGGTAATTGTTAATGAGTTTGACGAGACGATCTTTCGTGTAAGTGTAATAGAACCTGAATTTGAAGATGGCAAACGCAAAAGTGTTCATTTAGATAGATATGTAGAACTTACACACCTTCTTTCTCCACTTTTAGATGTTACACCACCTGTTTCAGGAGGGTATAGACTTGAGGTTGGTAGTCCGGGAATAGAGAGAAAACTCTTAACGCTTGACCATTTTAAAAAGTCAATCGGTGAAGATGTTGCCATTATATATGGTGAAAAAGAGAAGCTTCGTACAAAACTTAAAGAGGTCAACGGCAATACTCTAGTCTTTGAAAATGAAGAGGGTATAACCAAAGTTGATTTTCATGATGTCAAAAAAGCAAAAACTTACTTTGAATGGTAATAAATAGCGACTTTTTTATGCGACTTGCCTTGGCAGAGGCTTGGAAGTATCAGGGGCTGACATATCCAAACCCTGCTGTTGGATGTTGCGTTGTCGGGGAGCATGGGGAGATATTAGCTGTTGAAGCACACTGTAAAGCAGGCGAACCTCACGCAGAGGTAAATGCTCTCAAGCTTGCTTATTATAAACTTACAGATGAGAGCTATATTTTGACACTTACAGACTCTATAGATATTCACACTCACCTTTTAAATAATCATAACGGTATTTTTGAAAATATAAAACTCTATACAACACTAGAGCCATGTTCACACTATGGTAAAACCCCCTCTTGTGCAAACCTCATTGCTGAACTTGGCATTAAAGAGGTCTATATCGGCTCAAATGACAGAAATAAAAAAGCGGCAAATGGAAGTATGATACTCTCGATGAATAACTGTATGCTTTACAGTGAAATTTTAAAAAAAGAGTGTGATGCATTGCTCTATCCATTTCAAAAATCTCTTGAGAATAATTTTGTCTTTTTTAAGTTGGCACAGCGACTTAACGGGACAACAGACGGCGGTATAATCACTTCTAAGAACTCACGCAAGCAGGTGCATGCTATGCGTGATGTATGTGATTTATTGGTTGTCGGTGGTGGAACTGTACGCAAGGATAGACCAACACTTGATGCAAGATTAGTCAATGGAAAAGCTCCAGATATTTTAATACTCTCACGCTCCAAAGAGTTTGACAGAACTATTCCTCTTTTTGATATAGAGGAACGAGAAGTTTTTATAGAAGATAATCTAGAAAAAATTAAAGCATACAAAAATATTATGATAGAGGGCGGTAGTGAAATGTATGCACTTACTCGTGATATTGTTGATTACTATCTTTGCTATATTGCCCCTTCTCTTAGCGAAAAAGAGTCCATAGTATTTGGTGAAGATAATTTTGAGTTTTTAAATGTGGATAAAGAGAGTGAAGATATAATTATATGGATGAAAAGAGGAAAATAAATTTATGAATATTTTAGAACAAGAAGGTGATATAAAACAGAAAAAAATTGTCTCTATGTTTGATGATATTGCACCAACATACGATACGGCAAATCGTGTTATGAGTATGGGTGTCGATATATCTTGGAGAAAAAAAGCCTGTGATTTCTCTTTTGATTATTATGGCAAAAAGAGTATTGACAGAGTTGTTGATGTTGCTTGTGGTACTGGTGATATGATGGGATTTTGGCAAAAACAGGCACAAAAATCAGGTATTGCCATTGGTGAGTATGTTGGAGTCGATCCGTCAAACGGCATGGTCGATGTTGCTCGTAAAAAGTTTCCAGATTTTCATTATCACATTGCAAAGGCGACAGAGATTCCTCTTAAAGATAGATCTACTGATATACTTAGTATCACATACGGCATAAGAAATGTAGTAGAGCGTCAAGAGGCATTTTATGAGTTTAATCGTGTACTTAAAAAAGATGGACTTGTAGTAATACTTGAATTTATGAAAGATGAAAACAAAAATATCCTCAAAAAGATTCGTGACTTTTATATGCACAAAATTCTTCCCTATGTTGGTGGAGTAATATCAAAAAACCTTGAAGCCTATACCTATCTTCCAGACTCAATAGAGAACTTTGTAACGATTCAAGGTATGCAAACAGAGTTAGAGAGCGCTGGCTTTGAGATGTTGCATTCTCAAAGCTTCTCTATGGATATATCTACACTAATGATTGCTCGTAAAAAGTAATTGCTATTAATTCCTATCACGCTTTCTAGGAGTTATTTATCAAAAAAATAGCATATATCAACTTCTAAACTTTTAGCTATTTTATGACTTAATTAAAAAAATGGGTGCATAAAACACCCTTCAAACAAGGTAAAAAGATAGAGTTTGATTTAGAGGAGTTTGTACCACTACTTTTGAGTAATAAACAAGAGGGATTTCGACTTATCGGTGAGCGTTTTTTAAACGCAGTGATGGAGAAAGAGTTT
>JANEIH010000003.1:0-47836 GCA_024513425.1 Sulfurimonas sp.
GGTTTAGTGGTTAAAATACCTTATCATTCAGATAGTGATATAGCTCTTAGCGATTTTACAAGTTCTACTTTTACTATTGATGCTAGTAAAACAAACGATAATAGTAGTGAAGCTTCTCTAGTGCTTCAATGGAGTGATGTAAATTTATCTAAAGGAGATGGTTATTTTAATGCAAAGATTGTACCTGCTAGTACTAGTGGGGCTTACCACGCTAAACAATTAGGTCTAAATGCAAGTGGATATACAAGTGCTACATTTTTATATCTAACAGATGAGCATTCATCTATAGGAAAATTAAAACTTAAAGTTATACCTGGAATACCAGATAGAAACTTCAATGTATTGACAAACGACAAATATGAACATCAGTTTGTATATATGCCTATAACTACAGCCACAGGAAGAATTTGGCTTAACAATAACCTAGGAGCAGAGTATGCAGATCTAAATAACCCTAATGGTAATTTTAATCCTAAACAACAAGCTACATCATCGACTGACTACAAAGCTTACGGTTCAATGTTTCAATGGGGCAGAAAAGCAGATGGGCATGAGCTAATAAGCTGGAGAAGTAGTACCGCGGGAACTCCAAAATATGGCACAACACATGCACCCTCTGGTAATCCATCTAACCCAGCCTTTATCATAGCACTCCATTATCCTAATAATTGGAGAGTGCGCCCATTGGTTTATGAGACCCCAGAGGGAAAATACCCTTCGCAAGTGGTTTATGATACCCTATGGGCAAGCGAATCAAACCCAAACAATGTCTGTCCGGCAGGATACAGAGTGCCGCTAGATCCAAATGGAGCAACAGATTCTGATAACGAGTTTAGTGTAGAGGCAAACAGTTGGAGCTCAAAAGATGGTTCAGGTGCTCTATCAAGTAAACTAAGATTGTCTATGGCCGGCTTCCGTTGGTTTAACGGCAGATTTTGGTATATAACGAAATATGGCACCTATTGGAACGGTAACTATTCTACAATTCATGATGTTTTAGGTGATTCGCGTATGATGTATTTCACCATGAACTCAATAAACCTGCTTGACAATACCAAACGAGCAGTCGCAATGTCTGTCCGTTGTATAAAAGACTAATATAAGGTGTAAACTTATTTGATTATGAAAGTAAGATTACAACCCTTTGAGATGCACCTATAAATTTTTCAATTATGAGAAATATTGCTATGAATGTACTAAGAAGAGAAAATTATATCAGTTTCCGCCAAGCTATCTGCGTGCTTGGCAGTAAAATTGAAAAGCCGTGTTAGCTTTTAGAGTGAATTAGCCGTGACTATATTCTCTATTTTTTCAACGACTGATGGATCTTCAAGTGTTGAGATATCTTGCGTGACTGCTTCACCTTTTGCGATTGAGCGTAAAATACGACGCATAATTTTCCCAGAGCGTGTTTTTGGAAGTCCTAGAACAAAAACGATCTCATCACACAGAGCGATATTACCAATCTCTTTTTTGATAACATTGTTGATAGCTTTTACCTCTTCCGCTTCATCAACTATGCCATCATTGGATTTTAAAACAATGTAAGCAAAAATACCCTCACCTTTGATATCGTGTGGTTTACCGACTACGGCAACCTCGGCTACATTTGGATGTTTTTTAATGACAGCTTCAATCTCAGCAGTACCCATTCTATGTCCACTTACATTAATAACATCATCTGTGCGTCCTGTGATTGTGATGTAGTTATCTTCATCATAAACAGCGCCATCACCCGTAAAGTAAACCGGTTTACCATCTTTTTTTACATTGCCGAAATATGATTTTACAAAACGCTCTGCATCACCCCAAACACCGCGAATCATTGATGGCCAAGGACGCGTTATGCAGAGATAACCGGTCTCGCCTGCTTCTACTCTCTCGCCTGTTGTAGAGTTTAAGATCTCAGCCATAATTCCAGGAAGTGGGAATGTTGCACATGCAGGTTTAATTGGGGTAGCACCGGGAAGCGGTGATACTATATGTCCGCCTGTTTCAGTCTGCCAATAGGTATCTACAATAGCACATCTACTTGCACCAACTTCCTCATAGTACCATTTCCAAGCTGGTGGATCAATCGGTTCGCCAACAGTTCCAAGGACTTTTAGACTGCTAAGATCATACTTTTTCGGCTCATCTTCACCCATTTTATGTAAAACTCTAATGGCAGTAGGTGCTGTATAGAACTGATTAATTTTATGCTCTTCAATCATTTTCCAAGGACGCCCGGCATCTGGGTATGTCGGAACCCCTTCAAACATTACTGTTGTAGCACCCATTGCAAGTGGACCGTAAATGATATATGTATGCCCTGTAATCCAGCCAATATCGGCTGTACACCAGTAGGTGTCATTCTCTTTTACATCAAATACCCACTCCATAGTCATCTGTGCCCAAAGAATATATCCCGCAGAGTTATGTTGAACACCTTTTGGTTTTCCTGTTGAACCTGATGTGTAGAGTAGGAAAAGCGGATCTTCACTATCCATCACTTCCGGCTCACAATGAACATCTTGCATCTCAATGAGTTTATTATAAGAGTAATCACGCCCTGTAACCCACTTGATATCTTCACCGTTTCTCTCGACAACAAGTATTTTTTCAACTGTTGTATCACCCTCTAATGCACTATCAACAACAGGTTTTAGCATATATGGTTTACCTTTTCTATATGCACCGTCTGCCGTAAGGACTACTTTTGCCTCTGCATCTTTGATTCTATCACGAAGTGCCTCCGCTGAAAATCCACCAAATATGATGGAGTGAATAGCACCGATTCTTGCACACGCAAGCATTGCATATGCAGCTTCAGGAATCATAGGCATATAGATAATAACCCTATCGCCTTTTTTTACACCAAATTCTCTCCTTAAAAGGTTTGCAAATCTGTTTACATTATAGTAGAGCTCTAAATATGTAATGATCTGTTTATCGCCTTTGTCACTCTCAAAGATAATCGCCGCTTTATTTTTACGCGTATCTAAATGACGGTCGATACACTGCATGGCAACATTGAGTTTCCCATCTTCAAACCATTTTACAAATGGGAAATTAGAGTCATCCATTACATTTGTAAATGGTTCAATCCAATCTAGTTTTTCATTAGCGTAGTGTCCCCAAAAACCTTCATAATCCTCTGACGCCCACTCTTGAAGGTCGTTATATTCACACATATTTTTAATTCTTGCGTTTTTTGCAAACTCTCTGTTTGGCTTATATACCGGTTTTAACATTATCATCTCTCCTATGTTTGAAATCCCAAACTCTTTTTTATATAGGTGATTATACTAAGATTTAAAAAATTTAACTATAATTTCACAAATTTAAAAAATAAAAGGTTTTAAAAAATGTTCGGAAGAAGTACACAGTTAAAAGAGTACAATGTAAGCGAAGATGAGTTGGCAAAACTCCAATATGCAAAGATCGTAACAAACAAGGATGATATCTGGATTAAGCTCTATCCGCAAGAGACACCAAATACGGTAGCAAACTTTGCTCATCTAGCACAAAGCGGTTTTTATGACAATCTAAATTTTCACCGTGTAATCCCTGGATTTATGGCTCAAGGTGGTTGTCCACATGGAACTGGTACCGGTGGTCCGGATTGGGCGATTGCATGTGAGACAGATAAAAACAGACACAAACATGTAAAAGGTACACTTTCAATGGCTCACGCAGGTCCCAATACCGGTGGAAGCCAGTTCTTTATCTGTTTTGTTCCATGCCCTCACCTTGACGGTGTTCACACTGTTTTTGGCGGAATCGAAGAAGATGATGCAGAGAGTTTTGCCGTACTTGATTCAATTGAGAGTCAAGATGAGATCAAAACTATTGAGATTCACGCAGCAAAAGTGTAGGGATATTTTATCTTAGTCCATATCTGTTGCAGTGTTGATTCACATTTTTTTCTAGAGAAGCTCAAAGAGGATTTTCCTGATGAAAAGCTCACGGGCTTTTTTTATGACCCCAATATCCATCCCTATTTTGAGTATAAACTCCGATTTTTGGATGTTGAGAGAAGTTGTAAAAAACTTGGTATTGAACTGATTGAAGGCGAATATGATTACGAATCATGGCTCAATACCGTACGCGGTCTTGAACAAGAGCCTGAAAAAGGTGCGCGTTGCGAAGTCTGTTTTCACAAGCGTTTTTTAACAAGTGCACAAAAAGCCCTGCAGCTTGGCGAAGATAAAATTACTACGACACTTTTGGTTTCTCCTTTAAAGTCCCAAGAACAACTCAAGCGTCTCGGCGATGATTTTTATGCAAAATATGGTGTTGCATTTATTGCTGTGGATTATCGAAGTGGTGGCGGTACGCAAGACCAAAGCAGGGTGGCAAAAGAAGAACAACTTTATCGCCAAGATTATTGCGGTTGTATCTATGGGCTTACTATGCAGCGTGAACAACAGAATAAACTGATGGATGAGATGTTTTCACCAATTTCAGGACAAATTATGCCCGCTTCCATTGAAGAGAGACTCGCACTTTACAGCTCACGCAACAAACTTGAAGATGAGAAAAAAGAGTATAAAATCATCAAACAGAAGTTCTTAAACTACCGACAGTTTTTTTGTAAGCTGGTTTCTGAAAAAAAACCCATTGATGCTTATGCTCTCTCCTATTCGTCACTACCAAGGAGACGCACGCAAGGGCGTATAGAATTTGTTGTAGATCATGTGCATTATATGAACCGTGAAGAGGTAAAATTTATCACACTTGCATTTTTTAACGACTTCTTTTCAACCTCTTACAAAGATATAAAAGAGCTTATCTATAATCCTCCAACTATAGATAAAGAGTTAGATTTAAGAGAGAAAATTTCCGGGTTTTCTTATGATTTAAGTCCAATTGTCGTTGTTTCAAAAATTTCCGATACCAAGCTCACACTTACACTCGATACAAAAATCTATGAAGATACTAGAGAAAAGCTAATCGTTTTATAATAAAAGTTTTGCTAAAATATTCAAAATTATTATTATAAGGTTTTTCAATATGCTTATGGATGTTATGGATATACAAAAAATTCTTCCACACCGTTACCCTTTTTTACTAGTAGATCGCATTACGGAACTCAATCCAAAAGAGTCTATTATCGCTTATAAAAATGTCTCAATCTCTGAGCCTGTTTTTGAAGGACACTTTCCGGGTCATCCAATCTACCCGGGTGTTATGATACTTGAAGGTATGGCGCAAGCTGGCGGCGTTTTAGCTTTTAAAAGTATGGATAATGTTATAGAAGAGGAGATTCAAAATAAAGTTGTTTATTTTATGAGCATTGACAAGGCTAAGTTTCGCTCTCCTGTAAAGCCAGGTGACAAGTTAGAGTATAAAATCTCAGTTATTAAGAACAAAGGTGCTATCTGGCTCTTCAAAGGGGAGGCTTATGTTGATGGAAAATTAACAAGTGAAGCTGAACTTAAAGCTATGATAGTGGACAAATAGGCAAAATTTGAGTACCAAAACTAAAACGCAACAGAAGGAAGCAGTAAATGTCTAGTTGTAAGATATCTGAATTAGCTATTATTGAAGATGGTGCAGTCATTGGAGAAAATGTTACAATAGCTCCGTTTTGTTTTATCTCTAAGGATACGACGATTGGTGACAACACAACAATTGCACAAAACACATGTATCTACGGAAAGACAACGATCGGAAAAAATAACCGTATCTTCTCTCACGCAGTCCTTGGTTCCATTCCACAAGATTTGAAATATAACGGTGAAGATGTAGAGCTTATTATCGGTGATGATAATACTATTCGAGAGTTTACACTCTTTAACCCGGGAACAAAAGGCGGTGGTGGAAAAACCATCATCGGAAACCATAATCTTTTTATGGGTTATGTACACTTGGGGCATGATGTTATTATTGGTAATCACTGTATTTTGGCAAATGCAGTAACCTTAGCCGGTCATGTAGAACTTGGTGATTATGTTGTCATCGGCGGAATGACACCGATACATCAGTTTGTACACATTGGAGATTATGCGATGGTTGGCGGTGCGTCGGCACTTACACAAGATATTCCCCCATTTTGTATGGCCGAAGGTAACCGTGCAACGCTTCGTGGATTGAATCTCACAGGACTTCGCCGTAATATTCAAAGAGAAGAGATTAACACACTTAAATCTGCTTACCGTGAGCTTTTTGAGTCTGGAAAGCCACTCAAAGATAGAGCAAGCAAACTACTAGAAAATACGAAAAATCATTATATAATTGATTTGTGTAATTTTGTTATTAAAACAAAACGCGGAATTCCATTTGAAAGAAAAGGATTAGAAAAATGATACACAGACATTGTAACTTTTGTGATACAGGTGAGAGCGAAGAGAATCCGCTTATCGCTGGAAATGGTGTTTATATCTGTAAAAATTGTGTCTTCTCAGCTTATAAAATTATGTTTGGTGATGAGAAAGAGTTAGTAGATCAAGATAGTGCTAAGCTCACAGAACATGTAGAAAAGCTGATGACACCTAAGGAGCTTGACAAATTTTTAGGAGATTATGTCATTGGTCAAGAGAGAGCTAGAAAGCTTATTAGTGTAGCTGTTTATAACCATTATAAAAGAATCTTTAAAATACACAATGCAGTTGATGATGAGACAGAGATTGCAAAATCAAATGTTCTCCTCATTGGTCCGACAGGATCTGGTAAAACATTGATGGCGCAAACGATTGCACGAGTACTCAATGTTCCTATTGCCATTGCTGATGCAACAAGTTTAACAGAAGCCGGATATGTCGGTGAAGATGTTGAAAATATCTTGACAAAGCTCATCCATGCAGCAGACGGTGATGTAGAGCGTGCACAAAAAGGTATCATTTTTCTTGATGAGACAGACAAGGTCTCACGCATGAGCGAAAACCGTTCTATTACTCGTGATGTAAGCGGTGAAGGTGTACAGCAGGCACTGCTTAAAATCATTGAAGGCTCATCTGTAAATATTTCACCAAAAGGTGGAAGAAAACATCCAAATCAGGAATTTACTACAATTGACACAACAAACATCCTCTTTATTTGTGGTGGAGCATTTGATGGTTTAGAAGAGATCCTCAAGCGTAAGCAGGGTGAAAATATTCTTGGTTTTGGACATGAGAAGAAGACAAAAGATGAAGCAAAACCTACTTTTGATATGGTAGAGCCTGATGATCTAGTGCGTTATGGACTTATTCCTGAGCTTGTCGGTCGTCTGCCAATCATCGCATCTCTTGATGAAATCACAGAAGATGATATGGTATCTATTCTCACAGAGCCTAAAAACTCTCTTGTAAAACAGTATAAAAAACTTTTTGCGATTGATGATGTAGAGCTTAACTTTGAAGAAGATGCGCTTCGTGCTATTGCACAAAAAGCAATCAAGCGTAAAACTGGAGCACGCGGTCTTCGTGCAATTATGGAAGAGGGTATGATAGAGATTATGTATGAACTTCCAGAGTATGTAGGATATGAACTTCTTATTACGAAAGAGGTTATTGAAGATGGCGAAAAGCCGGTATATATTAAAAAATCAATACAAAAAACAGCATAAGGCGGGATAGATGATATTTAACAAAATAATAGGACTTTTTTCAAATGACTTATCAATTGACCTTGGTACCGCAAATACGATTGTAATTGCCAAAGGCCGTGGTATTATAATCAATGAACCATCTGTAGTTGCAGTAAAAACAGAAAAGTATGGACAGACAAGAGTTTTGGCCGTCGGACATGAAGCAAAAGAGATGGTGGGTAAAACCCCGGGGAATATTAAAGCTATTCGCCCTATGCGTGATGGCGTCATTGCTGACTTTGATATGACAGAGAAGATGATTCGAAAGTTTGTAGAAAAAGCACATGGAAGAAGCTCTTTAATCTCTCCTCGTATCATTATCTGTGTTCCTTACGGTCTTACGCAGGTTGAGCGTAAAGCTGTTCGAGAGTCGGCTCTTAGCGCTGGCGCACGCGAAGTATTTCTTATAGAAGAGCCGATGGCAGCAGCAATCGGTGCTGGTATAAACATTCGCGAACCGCAGGGAAATCTTGTTGTTGATATCGGTGGTGGTACAACAGAAATCGGTGTCGTTTCTCTTGGCGGACTTGTGGTTTCAAAGTCAATCCGTACCGCAGGTGACAAAATCGATCATGGGATTATAAATTATGTAAGAAAAAAATATAATATTCTTATAGGTGAGCGTGTTGCAGAGGAGATCAAAATCAATATCGGCACGGCCGTAAGTCTTGATCAGAAACTCTCTATGGTTGTCAATGGACGCGATCAGGTTGAAGGACTTTTAAGCTCAATAGAACTAACTTCAGATGATACCAAAGATGCTATGCGTGAGCCTCTTAAGGAGATCGCAGAGGCACTTTGCGATGTATTGGAGCAGATACCGCCAGATTTGGCAGGAGATATTATCAATCACGGTATTATTTTAACAGGCGGCGGTGCACTTATTCGCCAACTTGACAAATTTTTCTCAGACATTGTAAAAGTTCCTGTTTTTGTACCTGATGAGCCACTGCTCGCTGTTGCGCGCGGAACCGGTCGTGCGCTTGAAGAGATAGATCTCTTACAAGAACTTTTTGAGAATGAATAAAAAGTTATCTTCATACCTGCTTATCTTCTTAGCACTCTTTATGGGTGCTCTTTACTATACAAATATTATACAATCTCCTCTGCTCTCCTTTTTAAATAGTATTAAAATTTCATATCACAACACCATTGAGAACATTGACAAGATCATTGAAAAACACCTGTTTCAGACACAAAGAATTACAAAGCTAAAAGAAAAACTCCAAAAATATGAGAATAACCATCTTGTTATGCAACAACTTGCTTCGGAAATAGACGATATGTATAAAGAGAACGACTCTCCACTAGTTACAGATCCAAGAACAGAACTTGTACGCGCCATCTCTTATGAAAAGTTTGGAAATCTCAACCGAATTTGGCTTGATATTCCCGACTACAATGCTTCAAAAATTTACGGTCTTATTTATAAAGAGATGGTAGCAGGCATTGTTATCTCAAAAGATACAAAAGCTCTTGCACTGCTCAACTCAGATATAAAAAGTACCTATGCCGTATATATCGGTAATGCCAAAGCACCCGGCATTGCTCACGGAAACAATGATAAAAATCTTGTTGTAAATTTTATACCCGCATGGTTTGATATAAAAGTAGGCGATGAAGTGATAACTTCCGGACTTGACAATATCTTTTTTAAAGGTCTTAAAGTTGGATATGTTATCTCTATTTCAAAATCACAAGGCTATCAAAATGCCGTTATCAAACAGTATTACAACTCAAATGAGCCAAGTTATTTTCATATAATCAGAAATGTTCGATGAAATTTTCTCTGATTTATACATTTTAGTACCTATCCTCATTAAATATTAAGTGCTTCTTAGCTACAATCTCTAAATTTTATAGAGACTATTTAAGAGGTAATAAATGCCAAAACGTACCGACATTAAAACTATTTTACTTGTAGGTTCCGGTCCGATTGTAATCGGTCAGGCATGTGAATTTGACTACTCGGGAACACAAGCAGTAAAGACGCTAAAGGAGCTTGGATACCGTGTTGTTCTTATCAACTCAAATCCTGCTACAATTATGACAGATCCTGAATTTGCAGACAGAACCTACATTGAACCAATCAAAGAAGATATTATTGAAAAAATTATCAAAGATGAAAATGTAGATGCTATTTTACCTACAATGGGTGGGCAAACTGCACTTAATGTTGCCATGAGTATGTATGAAAAAGGAATGCTTGAGGGTGTAGAATTTCTAGGTGCAGATCCACAGGCTATTAAAAAAGGGGAAGATAGGCACCTTTTTAATGAATCGATGATTAAAATCGGTATGGATCTGCCAAAAAGTAAAAATGCATATAGCGTTGAAGAGGCTATAGAGGTAGCAAAAGAGATTGGTTTTCCGGTAATTTCTCGTGCTTCTTTTACGCTTGCCGGTGGCGGTAGTGGAGTAGCTTATAATATGGAGGAGTTTGAAAAACTCGCCGCAGAAGGCATCAGTGCATCTCCTATTAATGAGATAGAGATAATGGAGTCTATGCTTGGTTGGAAAGAGTATGAGATGGAGGTTATCCGTGATAAAGCAGACAACTGTATCATCATATGCTCAATTGAAAACTTCGATCCTATGGGCGTTCATACAGGTGATAGTATCACCGTAGCACCTGCACTTACTTTAACAGACAAAGAGTACCAAAGAATGCGTGATGCATCTTTTGCAATCCTGCGTGAGATTGGTGTTGATACCGGTGGCTCTAATGTTCAGTTCTCAATAGATCCAAAAACCGGTCGTATGATTGTTATTGAGATGAATCCTCGTGTATCTCGTTCATCTGCATTAGCATCCAAAGCAACCGGATACCCTATTGCAAAAGTAGCAACTCTTCTAGCAGTTGGATTTACACTTGATGAGATAACAAATGATATTACAGGTACTCCTGCAGCATTTGAACCTGTTATTGACTATATTGTAACAAAAGTACCGCGTTTTACATTTGAAAAATTTCCCGAAGCAGTAAGCACACTCTCTACTTCTATGAAGTCAGTCGGTGAAGTTATGGCGATCGGTCGTACTTTTAAGGAGTCCATTCAAAAAGCACTCTGTTCTTTAGAGACCGGATTGTGTGGATTTGATGAGATCGATGCGAATGATGAGTTTGTCCTTCATGAAATCCGTCGCCCTAATGCGGACAGAATTTTATATGTTGCAGAAGGTTTTAGGCGTGGTATGAGTATTGAGGAGATGTTTAATATATGCCAGATTGATCCATGGTTCTTGTATCAGATCCAAGAATTAACAGAGAGAGAAAAAACAGTAACAGATAAAATTCTCTTTGATGCCGGTTTGATGAGAGAAGTAAAAGTTGACGGCTTCTCTGATAAACGCATAGCGCAACTTATTAGGAAAAATTCCAGAGAGAGTGTCAGTGAAGAGCTTGTCTATGAAGCGCGTAAAAAACTAGGTGTTACTCTAGAGTACAATGAAGTAGATACCTGTGCAGCAGAGTTTGAAGCACTCACGCCATACCTCTATTCTACTACAAATATTACAAAATTACCGATGGTTGAATCCCCACGCCAAAGTGACAAGAGAGCATACCCCTCAGGTAAAAAAGTACTTATTCTTGGTGGCGGACCAAATAGAATAGGTCAGGGAATTGAGTTTGATTACTGTTGTGTTCATGCTGCATTTGCACTTAAAGAGATGGGTATAGAGACTATTATGTATAACTGTAATCCCGAAACTGTCTCAACTGATTATGATACTTCTGATGTACTCTATTTTGAGCCGATTGATTTTGAGCATGTGCGTGAGGTTATTGAAGCGGAAAATCCAGATGGTGTTATCGTTCATTTTGGTGGACAAACACCACTCAAACTTGCAGACGGTTTGACAAGAATCGGCGCAAAGATATCCGGAACGCCTTCAGCGGTCATTGATCTTGCAGAAGATAGAGAACAGTTTTCTGACTTTGTAAATCGTCATAGACTCAAACAGCCCGAAAATGGTCTAGCTCGCACAAAAGAGGAGTCTTATGTAATCGCTCAAAAGCTCGGATACCCTGTACTTGTTCGTCCTTCATTTGTTCTTGGAGGGCGTGGAATGCGTATTGTTTACTCAGAAGCAGAGCTTAGAGAGTATATGGATCTTGCGATCTCTGTAAGCAATGAAGCGCCTGTGTTAATTGATAAATTCTTAGACCAGGCAATTGAGCTTGATGTGGATTGTATCTCTGATGGAGAGGATATCTACATCGGAAGTGTTATGCAACATATAGAAGAGGCTGGAATTCACTCGGGTGACTCTGCGTGTTCACTGCCTCCGGTAAATCTAAGCCAAGAGATGATAGAAAAAGTAGAACTCCAAACTAAAACGATTGCACTTGGTCTGGGCGTGCGAGGACTTATGAATGTTCAGTATGCTATCTATGAGGGTGAAATTTATCTTATAGAAGTAAATCCTCGTGCAAGCCGTACTGTACCGTTTGTATCTAAAGCAACAGGTATGCCTTTGGCAAAAGTAGCAACACGCGTTATGATGGGAGAGAATCTTCGTGATTCTCTTGCATACTATGATAAGTATGATATTATTGAAGAGATAAACGGTCTGCTTCGTCCTCGTCTTAAAGGGCATGTTTCAGTAAAAGAGGCAGTATTTCCTTTTCATAAACTTTATGGTGCAGATTTGGTTCTTAGTCCTGAGATGAAATCAACCGGTGAAGTTATGGGAATCAGTAAAAATTTCGGTGTATCTTTTGCAAAATCACAACTGAGTGCCGGCAATAAGATCCCAACAGGTGGTACATGTTTTCTCTCTTTTGTAGATTCTGATAAACAGTACGCTGCTGAGATTGCAGCAGGAGTTGTTAAACATGGTTTTAAACTTGTTGCAACAAAAGGAACACAAGAGGCAATTATAGCTACGGGCATAGAGTGCCAAAGAGTACTTAAAATTTCTGAGGGTCGTCCAAATATTGAAGATAGTATGAAAAATGATGAGATTGCAATGGCGATCAATACTTCAGATAACAACACAAGCAAAAAAGATGCTGTTGTCATTCGTCAAGAGGTGCTTAAGCGTAACATCCCATATTTTACTACACTTAGTGCTGCTCGTGCACTCATCTTGGCACTTGATGAGATGAAAGATGATAAATGGTCCAAAGCAACGGCACTTCAAGATTTTCTTGTATAAAAAAGAGTATCATTCTCACGCAGACCGACACAACTGTCGGTTTTTTATCTCAAGATGCCTCTAAGTTGCGTGAAATAAAATCACGCCAATCAAATAAACCCTTTATTCAAGTATTTCAAAATTTTAAAACATTAAAAAAAGCAAATATCCGCATACCAAAAAGCAGAAAAAAGATGCTCAGACGAACAAAAAAAACCACCTTTATAGTAAAAAACAAAGCCTTTCGGATTGCAAAATACTCTTTAGACTCTGAAGTGTTAAGAAAACTAGAGTGGAGCTATTCAACATCGGCAAATGAGAGCGATAGAGGCTATGAGAGAAGTTTTTGTGAGCAAAAAGCTGATATAATAGTAGAAGATAAGCGGGGACTCTTTGAAGAGAGAGCCTCAAGACTTTATAAAATAAACAATACAAAAATAAAGAGGTTGCGATGAGCAAAGTTATACAGACGATACTCAGTGGAATGTTTTTTACCTTTTTTTGTGATTTTTTTCTCTTTTTAGGAATAAAAGAGAACTATATTGACGCACATAATATTCAAATCTATTATAATATTTTATTTATAGATCATCAATCTTTTACTATCTACTTATTTTTTACTCTCATTACCGGCTACACTGTTATGTATCATAGCAATAAACTTGCCGTAATTGTTATCGGAACACTTTTTTTGCTCTGTGTATCGACGCTAATTCCTCCTGTTGGAGCTACTGTGGGTGAGTTGTTGTTGATGCAAAAGGGTAGTGTTTTACAAACAGATAAATTTAGCTATCGTGGAGATATACTCTATAATGGAAGAAAAAAGATCACTTTTTATGATTATAAACTAAAAAAGGTTATAATTCTTCCAAAAAATAAACTTCAAGGCGGTTATTAGTAATGAAACATATAATTTCTATTGCAAGCGGTGTAACTCTTGGCACTGCCGGTATTATGATGATGGGCACACTCACGGGATGTGAGCAGAGACAGCAAGAGGCACAAAACAAGTTTTTGGTCATTGAGCAACTTCCAAATGGAAAATATAAAGTAGTAGAAGAGATGGCTACAGAAGGTCCAACCCGTGCAATTATCCGTGAGCGTGATGAATTGGGCAATATTCAAGAGCGTTTTATGAGTGAAGAAGAGATGAAAGCACTTGCTGCACAGGAGTATGAAAAAGTACAAAGCGGTACAAGTGAGACCATTCAAGATAATGGCAGTGGCGGTGCAGGAATGGGATTGGCTGGAACCATCCTTGCAGTTGCAGCGGGGAGTCTGCTTGGAAATATGATAGCAAACTCACTTATGAACAACAAAGCCTTCTCTAGAAATACTCGAAGTGCCTACACAACTTCAGCATACAAGAAAAAAACAGCTCGTACATCTTCTAAAAAAAGTTTTTTTGGAAATTCAAAAAGATCCTCTTATAAAAAAAGCAGTAGTGGTTTTTTTGGCGGTTAATCTATGATACAAACACTTAAAATCAAACCTATTGATGATACAACGCTTGATGAGATAGGTTTTACATGGCATACAGACAGCGATAGCAGTAAATATGTAAGTGATGAACTCGTGGTCATCACGCAAGATGAAGCAGAAGCCTACTACAAAGCTGCAAATACGATATATGATATGTATGTTGAAGCTGCTGAATATATCATAGAAAACAATCTCTTTTTTGAGCTTGGCATCCCTTTTAATTTGATAGATATAATAAAAAAATCATGGGAAAATGATGTTCACTGGCATATTTATGGGCGTTTTGATTTTGCAGGTGGTATTGATGGAGAGCCTATTAAACTTATAGAGTTTAATGCAGATACACCAACAGCACTTTTTGAGACGGCACTCCTGCAATGGGCAATATTAAAACATAACAATATGGATGAAGCCAAACAGTTTAACAATGTTTATGAGGCTATTTCTAATAATTTTAAACGGCTTATTACACTTTTTGATGATACGGAAAAGTTTAACGAACTTTACAATGGCTGGAAGATACTTTTTTCCTCTGTTGCAGGTAATGATGAAGAGGAGGCTACAGTTAGATTATTACAGCAGATGGCAAGTGATGCCGGATTTGTTACAAGATTTGAGTTTTTAGAGGATGTCAGTTTTGATGATGAAGGTATCTACAGTAAAGAGGAAAATCCTTACGAGTATTGGTTTAAGCTCTATCCTTGGGAGGATATTGCCGTTGATGAACCAGAGCTTGCTACGATACTAATAGATATAATGGAGAACCAAAAAGCCATTATTTTAAATCCAGCCTATACTCTTCTTTTTCAATCAAAAGGGATGCTAGCGATCTTATCAAAACTTTTTCCAGACTCTCCATACCTGCTAAAAACATCTTTTAAGCCTCTTAAGGGAGTAAAACAGGTTGAGAAACCCTTTTTTGGTAGAGAAGGGGCAAATACAAAAATCATAGATGTCGATGGAGGGTTACTCACTCTGACAGATGGTCCTTATGATAATTACAGCAAGGTCTATCAACAATATGTAGAGTTTCCAAGTGATAAACAAGGAAAAAAATACCAAGCAGGTGTTTTCTTTGCCTATGAAGCTTGTGGAATTGGATTTCGAAAAGGTGGAGAGATTTTAGATAATATGAGTAAATTTGTAGGGCATGTTATAGTCGATTAGACTATAACATTTACTTTTTACACTTTCCTGCAAGAAGATTTTTCTTATTTTTTTCAATCAGCTTTGGACCTATACCTTTTACATGTCCTAAACTTTGTATATCTTTAAAACAGTTCCCTTTTCTGTAAGCAATGATCGCATCTGCTTTTTTACTACCAACACCATTAAGGCCCATTAACTCATCTTTAGAGGCATTGTTAATATCAACAGCACCAAATAAAAAACTCAAACCTAGAACTAAAATTGCTAAAATTTTCATTTTAACCCCTTTCTTATTAAATTCAATTGTAGTATAACCAAATAAATGTTAAAAAGAAAATTTATTGTGATTTGTTATTTTCATTTTCTGTTTTAGTTAACTACAACCGCACCCGCCGCTACTGCTCTGTGGTGCTGAAGATGTTCCACCTGTAGAGCAAGCCGATACACCCGGAGGTGTTGTAGGCTGAACAGCTTCATTGTCTACCCCACCATTAGCATTAATCTCTTCAATAGTTGCCCAAATAGATTCCGCTGCTTTCATATAGCGTTTTGCAGACTCAAAGTCTGGAGCTATAAAAGTAATAGGTTTTCCTTCATCACCGCCCGTTCTGATTGACGGTTCAATTGGAATTTCGGCGATAACTTTTGTATTGAACTCTTTTGCCATAGGTTCAGAAGTTCCTTTGCCAAAGATATCATACTCTACACCGGTATCTGGCGCAATAAATCCACTCATATTCTCAACAATTCCAGCGATTGGAATGTTGAGTTTTTTGAACATATCAAGTGAGCGACGCGAGTCATCAAGAGATACCCCCTGTGGTGTTGTAACTGTGAGACCGGCTGTTACCGGAACAGATTGTGCAAGCGTAAGCTGTGCATCACCGGTTCCCGGTGGCATATCAATTACAAGCACATCTAACTCTGACCATAAGATATCACGCAGGAACTGCTCGATTGCCTTCATGATCATAGCGCCACGCCAGATTAAAGATTGTCCTTTTTCCATCAACGAACCCATAGACATTACTTCAATGCCATAAGTCTGAATAGGAAGCACTTTATTTCCATTTACTTCTGGTTTTACATCAGCAACACCAAGCATACGAGGAATATTTGGACCATAGATATCTGCATCTAAAAGACCTACTTTTTTGCCTTGTTGCGCAAGAGCAATAGCAATATTTACAGATGTTGTAGATTTACCGACACCACCTTTTCCAGAACTTACCATCAAAAAGTTTTTAATTTGCGGTGCAATATTTTTACCTCTTGAAGAGCTCTCTCTTGGCATTATCGGTGCTTTAATATTTAGGGTTATATTTGTTGCACCTGCATGCTTTAGCTCTTGTGTTGCTTCATCTTTAATTTGCTGTGCAACTTCTGGTGCCGATGAAGTGATATCTATTGTCAGACTCACATCGTTGCCATTGATTGCAATATCTTTTACAAAACCAAATGTTATGATATCCTTGGTAAAACCAGGATACATAACTTTTGATAATGCCGATTTTACTATTTCTTCAGTCATTATTCTTTTCCTTGAAAATCATTTTTGAAACTTATCATATCCAAATAAGACAAATATTATCTTATTTAGGATCAATTTTTTCAAAAAATGTTTAAGCTAAGGCTTTAGCCTCTTCTTTTTCTTTTGACTCATCTATGATTTTTTGGATTCCTTCTGGATTATCCATAATATCTTGTGTAATTTTGTATGAACAGAATTTCGGTCCACACATAGAACAGAACTTTGCTTCTTTAAATATATCTTGAGGCAGTGTCTCATCATGATACTCACGCGCGCGTTCACTATCGAGTGCCAATTTAAACTGTTTCTCCCAGTCAAATGTATAGCGTGCATCACTCATAGCATCATCAACATCGCGTGCACCCTTGCGTCCTCTTGCAATATCAGCAGCATGTGCTGCAATTTTATACGCAATGATCCCCTCGCGTACATCATCTGCATTAGGCAATCCTAAGTGCTCTTTTGGTGTTACATAACAAAGCATACTTGCTCCATGCCATCCACCAACGGCTGCACCGATTGCAGAAGAGATGTGGTCATATCCAGCTGCGATATCCGTTACAAGTGGTCCTAAGATATAAAAAGGTGCTTCATGACAAAGCTCACGCTGGATCTTCATATTGCGCTCAATTTGATTAAGTGGAACATGACCCGGACCCTCAATCATAACCTGAACACTCTTCTCCCATGCACGCAGTGTTAGCTCGCCAAGAACTTTTAACTCACCAAGTTGTGCATCATCAGATGCATCTGCTAAACAACCAGGGCGTAATGAGTCACCCAAAGAGAGACTTACATCATACTTTGCACAGATATCTAAGATATCATCAAATGCCGTATAGAAAGGATTTTCTCTATGATAATGCATCATCCACGCAGCCATCAATGACCCACCGCGAGATACGATTCCCATTTTACGCTTTGCAACTTTTGGCATAGTCTCTAGCAAGAAGCCCGCATGAATTGTAAAGTATGAAACACCCTGTTTTGCTTGACGCTCTAGTACTTTAAGCATTACATCAATAGTTAAATCTTCAATTTTGTTACCAACATCATGTAGGATTTGATAGATTGGCACTGTTCCGATTGGGATCTTGGAGTTTGTAATAACAGCCTCTCTGATCTCATCAAGATTCCCACCTGTACTTAAATCCATCGCCGTATCTGCTTTGTAGTGTTGTGATACTTGAACTTTCTCTATCTCACCTTGCACATCAGAAGCAATTGCCGATGAACCTATATTTGCATTAATCTTACATCTACTAGCGATTCCGATTGCCATAGGCTCTAATGATGTATGATTTATATTTGCAGGTATAATTAATCTTCCTCTTGCTATTTCACTACGAACAAGTTCAGGAGATAAATCTTCTATTTTTGCGACATACTCCATCTCTTCTGTAATAATGCCTTGCTTTGCGTAATACATCTGCGTTCTAGCAGGATCATTCTCACGCTTTTTTACCCATGAAGATCTCATAAGTCTCTCCTCAAAATTATCTTTATATATGATGGAAATATAATCAAATAAAGTTAATCTAATATAAAGTGAATAGATTTATTGGCGGGCTAAAGGAACTCCCCATATAAGAAAGCTGTTTTTTAAGATTTAAAAAGCTTTTGATGTGTATAATTTCGTAACACTTTTAATCATGAGGAGACTTTTTGTCTAACTTGACACTTATTTTACTTGCATCTGGAGCTTCTAGGCGCTTTGCCCAAGATGTAAAAAAACAGTGGCTTCGCATTGAACATAAGCCTTTGTGGCAATTTGTAGCAGATAATTTGAAAAAAAGTGGCTTTTTCTCTCAAATTATTATCGTAGGTTCTGCCGATGAAATAGAGTTTATGAAACTATACTCCTCATATCAGTTTGTAGCAGGTGGAGTGACAAGACAGGAGTCTCTTAAAAATTCACTCGAAATTGTTGCAAATGAATATCTCCTTGTGAGTGATATAGCACGCGCCTGCATCTCGACCAATTTATTAGAACGCATTATCTCACGCAAGGGTTTGTCTGATGTTATCGTTCCCTTTTTAAATGTAACCGATACTATTGTGTATGAGAATGAAACTATTGATAGAGACAAGGTAAAAAGAATTCAAACCCCACAACTCTCCACAACAAAAGCACTTAAAGCTGCACTTGATACTAATGAGATATTTACAGATGAGAGTAGTGCTATAGTTGCAAACGGTGGCTCACGCGAGTTTGTTGTAGGTGAAGATGATGCCCATAAGATTACATACCCGCAAGATTTAAAAAAAGTTTCATGTTTGAGTGCACCAAGCAGTGACATACTTAACGGAAGCGGTTTTGATGTCCATGCCTTTGATGATAAAGGTACAATGTGGCTAGGTGGTGTAAAAATAGAATCCGACTTTGGATTTAAAGCACACAGCGATGGTGATGTAGCTATTCATGCACTCATAGATGCTCTCTTAGGGGCCGCAGGAATGGGTGATATAGGAATGCTTTTTCCTGACAATGATGATGCATATAAAGGGATCGATTCAAAAGAGTTGCTCAAGAATGTTGTAGCAAAAATTTATAGTTTTGGTTTTGTTATTATCAATGCAGATATAACCATAGCAGCACAAACACCTCGTATAGGAAAGTATAAACCGCAAATGCGTAGAGTTTTAGCTGAGATCTTGGGCATCGATACATCGCGTATGAATATCAAAGCAACGACAACAGAAAAATTAGGCTTCATCGGAAGAAGCGAAGGTGTTGGTGTTATTGCCAATGCAAATTTAAAATATTTAGATTGGAAAATGATAGGATAGTATGAAGATATTAATTATAGAAAATGAAGTATATTTAGCACAGAGCATCGCAACAAAATTAGGTGAATTAGGGTATATATGTGAAATGTGCACCTCAACAAAAGATGCAATTCGTGGCATTAGTTATGATATAGTGCTTCTCTCTACAAATATAAATGGGCAAGATTTTAATCCTGTTATAGAAACATTTAAAAACTCCATCGTTATTTTGATGGTCTCATATATTTCAAATGACACAGTATCAAAACCACTATCAGCAGGGGCAAAAGATTACATTTTAAAACCATTTATGATAGAAGAGCTTGTTCGCAAGATTGACCACTATCAAGATTATGAAAAGCTTAAAAAGAAAAATGAGGCGTATGAGAAATATCTTGCATACACATTTGAAAATGCAAAACATGGTCAGGATTTAGAAGATATCGAACTGCCTCTCTTTGTCTCATCAAACTTTCAAAAATATGCAGATGCTTTTGTCTTTGAGTATGTACAAAAAAAGAATCTTCCACTCCATTTTGTCTCACTTGGCGACATAAAAGCATTTAATGAGATAGAATCACTACCGCAAAATTCCATAATTTACATTATCGACTATCAGATACTTAAAAAATCAGACAAGAGAATCTTTTGTGAGTTGATAGCAGATAAAAAAGCCATCATCGTCAGCAGTGATAAGATTGAAGATGTAGAGTATCCTGTTATTGAGATTAAAAGTGAAAATAATGTCTTTAGCAGAGGAGAAATCCTTCCAATTGAAGATTATGTAAAATTTATTGTACTCAATTATCAAGACAAATATCCAGATACAGAACTCTCCAGAAAATTGGGTATCAGCCGTAAAAGCCTTTGGGAAAAAAGAAAGAAATATGACATCGTCAAGAAAAAATAAAACGCTCTATATTGATAAAGAGGCGGCTTCAGCATTAGAGCTTGTAGATGACGGATTGTTACATCCGGTAACAAAACTAATGAATAAAGCAGAGTCCATAGAGGTTTTAAAAACTGGACTCATCAATGGAAAATCTTTCCCTTTCCCTTTTATACTCGCACCCTTTGGAAAGAAAAATGAAGAGACAATCTCTTTGCTTGAAGTGGGTGAAGAGATCATAATCATCTGCAATCAAGAGGAGTTCGCAACACTTGTTGTTGAAGAAACTTTTAGAATAGACCCAAATGAGCGTGTAAAACATATTTATGGCACAGACGACCTCTCTCACCCCGGTGTTATGGCAACCATCAAGCGTATCGGCAGATGGGCAGTAAGCGGTAGCTATACTATACTGAACAAAAAAGAGAATATCAACAAAAAAAACATTGCCAAAGTAAAAGAGCTCATAGGCGCTAGCCATACAAGTTCTCTTGTAATGGGTGTCAATCCTCTGCATCGTGCACATGAGCGTCTTATTCGTCAAACCTTAGAGGCTACGGATCTGCTCATTATTTTTCTCTTAAAGCCTTATGATAGTGCCAATATTGCTTTTGATATTAGAAAAGAGGCTTTGCTATATTTTATAAATAACTTTTTACCTAAAAACCGCGTGGTTGTTGTGCCACTTGAAAACAGTTATATCTTTGCAGGCTATAATGAGATCATTATCGATGCCATTGTTGCAAAGAATTATGGTTGTGGAAGACTCACAATCGGACGAAACCACGCAGGTCTTGGTATGTTTTATGATTGTAACTCAAATAAGTCTATTGTTGATAAAGTAACTGGAATCGATATTGAAATAACAGTAGCAAGTGAATATGTTTATTGTGATGAGTGTAAAACATTAGTCAGTAAAAATACTTGTCCTCATGGGCAACATCATCAAATCTCTTATCATGCAGATTCTATCTTAGAGTTGCTTGAGGTTGGTCTTTTGCCACCAGCTGTACTTATTCGTAAAGAGATAAGCTCCTTTTTACTCTCAAAACTCTTTCCAAACAGATTTAAAAATCTGGAAAAGTTATACTATGACACTTTTCCCGTCAAAGGTCTTTTAGAGGAGCATACGGAAAAAGATTTCTATCTTGAGTTGATGAAGCTCTATCAAACAACTTCACTTACATAAGGGTATAAATGAACTGGTTTTTTCTTACTGTAGGCTACAGTGGTCTCTCGCCAAAAGCCCCCGGAACTATGGGAACGCTTGTTTCTCTACCGTTTGGTATGTTGATACTTATCTATTTTGATGCAACAACACTTTTCTTGGCGACTTCACTTATTTCAATTGTCGCTATTAAGATTATTAATCAGTATGAAGAAGAGTCAGGCACACATGATAATCAAAAAATCGTTATTGATGAACTAGCAGGAGTATGGTTTGCACTCTCAGTTGCACCGGCAACAACTATTGCTATAGATCAGATTTTTGATCTGCAAAACGGGTTTTTAATTCAGTCACTACTCTCTTTTGTTATTTTTCGAGCGTATGATATTATAAAACCGTCTATCATAGGAAGAATCGACCGTGAAGCAAAAGGCGGTATTGGTGTTATGGGTGATGATATTATCGCTGGATTTGCAGCAGGAATCTCCTCTGCTGCACTTTGGCAAGGGTGGCTCTATCTAAAAGATCTTATCTAGAACACTCTATCTCTTCGTAAGCTTTCTGCGTGAGTTTATCTAACATATCGTCATATGAGGTGTAAATAGACCCTAGTTCACTTGATCGCTGTCTGAGCTAAAGACCACACTACACTCATTACGGCGTTTTACACTAAAAGCTACTAGATTTACCACTTCTAGTTCAAAAAACTCTTTGATATGGATCAAAATCGATCTTTGAGTTTTTCAAGTCACTTTTATAAATTGATAGCATTTGTCGGGCAGATCACTTCACATCTATTGCATTGACTCTCAACGCTTAGTGATCAAACACACAGCCCCGTATTAAGTTTTATTATGATATATCTTCAACTCTTTGGGTTTCATCATAAATAGAGAGCGAAGGAAATGCAAATTCTAAGTTGTTTCGCTCAAAAATCTCCATAATTTTATCCATAACATCCTGTTTTGTTCTAAGCCAATCTTCCCACATTACAGATTTGGAAAAACAGTACACCAAGATATTAATACTTGAATCTGAAAATTCGTCCAAATAAACCAAAAGGATACGCTTAATACCTTCAAGATCATCTTTTGAGACTAGCTTTTCAATATGCCAACGCCGATCGGTAACACCTTCATATTTTGTCTCTTTAGTTGCAATATCAGGGTGATTTTTTAGCATCTCTCTTATCTCTTCTATAGCTTTTTTAATACTCTTACGCTTAGAATCATACTTCACGCCGAGCTTCATCTTGATACGACGACCAAGTTTACGCCTGTTCCAGTTTTTGATATTTTTAGAAGCAAAAGTACCATTTGGAATGGCAATGAGTGCATTATCAAATGTTCGAATTGTAGTTACACGCAGACCGATCTCTATAACCGTTCCCTCACGCCCGTCTATCTCAATCCAATCCCCTTGAGAAAAGACATCAGAGAAGAGAATAGAGAGTGTTCCAAAGAAGTTAGATATTGTATCTTTTGCAGCAAATGCAACGGCAAATCCCCCGATTCCAAGACCAGAAAGAACCGCTGTAAGATCTACTCCTGCAAAGTAAAGAGTAAATAACAAACCTATTATAAAGATGAAAAAGTTGATAATTTTAATACCAACATTGATAAGCTCACCTTTAATAGTTGTCTTATCTTTTTCAAACTTTTTAAGATTGAGTACTACAATGGTGTTGATAATGATATAGATAATATAGGCTATAATCATCGTATATATGATATTAAAAAATCTCAATATAAACTCTATGCTATTGAAATCATTATAGATATATATCATCATATTGGTATTGATGACAACAATTAATAACTTTATACTTTTACGAGTCCTTAGCAGTATATCTTCTGCATATTCATTTAAAAAATCACTTTTGAGAAGGTATTTTTCAAGTACCATATAAAAGAGATAGACAAAAAAGATAAGTGCAAAGATAATTATCAGTTTGATAACACTAAGACCAAAAGAGTCCAGCACGCTGTCAAATATCTGTACAATATCGAGTGAATTGATGTAGATGGCAAGTTTGATGAGATGATATTTTGAAAATATATTGAGCCTATACATCTTGTTTTTAAACTTATAAAGATGTGTAATCATATCGTTGTTGATACTCTGTAGTGTATAAAACTCTTTGATGTTGTTTTGCGCTGCTTGTAATACTTTTGAACTCCCTTGCAGAGCCAAAATCTTGGCATATTTATTACTATTTTTTACTACTCTGTTGAGCTGTTTTTGATTTTGTGCCGTAAGCTGATTAAGCTTACTTTCAAAAGTCTTTATATTTTTACTATCAAGTGCGATTAAAATATTTTTAATCATATTGTTAATATCACGCATGATTAGATAGGACTTTATCTGTACTTCATCACGAATGACAGCATATGAGTTCGCCTCTCTTTTGTTAATAGATATAATCTTTTTTAGTGAAAAAATCTTAGAACTGAAATCTTTTAGATCATTAATATAGTATGATTTATCTGCCATGAGTCTGTAGAGTGCATCTTCATACATATTTTCTTGTTCTTTGAGAAGCTCCGAAGCCTCCTCTTGTGAAATATTGGCATCATTCATCTTATAGAGTAGCTGGATCTGGTTGTCAATAAATTCCGAATATTTTACACTAGCATGAGCTGTCAGCGTAAAAACAATAAGAAAGAGAAAAGATATCTTTTTCATCTTTTAAATACCTTTGGCTATCGTTGCATCTGCAACTTTTTATCTGTTTTTTATCACTCTATTGTACCACAACTATGCAAAAAGAACTAACCGATACTCTAGTTGTTGTTTAAACTTGATTGACATAGGCTCAACTCTTATGATATAATTTCGCTAATAGAGAATTTAACAATTATTAGCAAGGATTGGAAAATGGCAAAATCATTATATGAAACATTAGGAGTATCAGAAAATACAAGTGAATCTGAGATTAAAAAAGCATATAGAAAATTAGCAAGGAAATATCATCCGGATATCTGTAAAGAAGCAGATTGTGAAGAGAAATTTAAAGAGATCAATGCAGCGTATGAGATATTGAGCGACAAAAAGAAAAAAGAGCAGTATGATATGTATGGAGATTCTATGTTTGGAGGGCAGAATTTCCATGACTTCTCACGCAGTCAGAGCGGTAATGTTGATCTTGATGAGATACTGCGTCAAATGTTCTCTAGTGGTGGAGGCTTTGGCGGTTTTGGTGGAGCTGGAGGTTTTCATCAAGAACCAAATCTTGATATCGAATCAAAGGTGACGATTCCATTTAATGTAGCCATTCTTGGTGGAACGCACTCAGTTTCAGTTAATGGTGAGCGTCTTGATATTAAGATCCCAATAGGTGTTAAAACAGGAGAAAAGCTCCGCGTGAGAGGAAAAGGGCATACGCAAAACGGTCGTTTCGGAGATCTGTTTTTAAAGATAACAGTAGCGCCGTCACCAGATTATGAGCGTGAGGGAGATGATCTTGTCAAAACCATAGATATATCGCTCTATGTAGCTTTCTTTGGTGATAAAATTGCACTACAAACACTCGACAAAGAGATAAAACTCAAAATCCCACAAAACACAAAAAATGGACAGCGTTTCCGCGTGAAAGAGATGGGTGCTGTAAATAGAAAAACAAAACAAAGAGGCGATTTGTACTTAAAAGCAAATATTATCAATCCAAAAGTAGAAGATTTGAGCAATGATTTGGTAGAATTGATGAAAGAAAAATTACCAAAGAGAATTTAAACAGGAGGTAAATGATGCATCATTATGACGAATCGGTTTATTTAATCAGTATAGTCTCGAAGATGTTAGATATTCACCCACAAACTTTGCGTCAGTATGAGAGGGAGAATCTCATTACGCCTTCTCGTTCAAATGGACGCATACGACTCTATTCACAGCGTGACATAGATAGAATTAAACTTATTTTACGCCTTACGCGTGAGCTTGGTGTAAATCTTGCAGGTGTTGATATTATTTTACGCTTAAAAGAGAATGTAGATAAGATGGATCGTGAGATTGCCGACTTGCGTCATGAGGTAGAAATTGTGAAAAATGCTCGTTCTGTTTCTCCTGATAAAGCATTAGTGACAAAGAAAAGTATCTATGAGATGATTATTTTTGAGGGAGATTAGAGTCCCTCTTTTAATCTCTCAACCATAACACCCACATTTTTAAGCTTTTTCTCCAAAGAGTCATATCCACGGTCAAGATGGTAGATACGATGAATGTTTGTTTCTCCTTGGGCAACAAGGGCTGCTAAAACAAGAGCACTTGATGCTCTGAGATCTGTTGCCATAACATCCGTTGCGCTTAAATCACATTTTCCATTGATAGTAGCAGTATGTCCACTGAGCGAGATATCTGCTCCCATGCGTTGTAACTCACTCACATGCATAAATCTATTCTCAAAAAGACGCTCTTCTATGATAGATACTCCATTTGCCTGCGTGGCAAGTGCCATAAACTGTGCTTGCATATCTGTTGGAAAAGCAGGGTACTCCTGTGTAACAATTTTAACAGGTTTAATCTCTTTGTTTGGATGGATTGTAATAGTCTCTTTTGTGAGTGTAAGCTCAAACCCCATCTCTTCAAATTTTGCGATAACCGCACCAAGATGATTTGGTTCTACATCTGTAATTGTGAGTTTTGAGCCGGTAATTGCTCCTGCACAAAGATATGTTCCTGCTTCGATTCTATCTGCAATAGTACTAAACTCTTTGATATCTAAAAGCTCTCCGGCAGTTCCATGTATCTTTAGTGCTGCCGTACCGATTCCCTCAATTATCACGCCACTTGCATTGAGCACTTCACAGAGTTGAACCACTTCAGGCTCGCGTGCAACATTGATAATAGTTGTCTCACCTTCTGCAAGTGCTGCTGCCATAACAATATTGGCTGTTCCTGTCACTGTGATTTTATCAAAGATAATTTCACAACCTTTGAGTCCTTTTGGTGCTCGTGCTTCAATATAACCTGCTTTGATTGATATCTCTGCACCCATCTGTTCAAGTGCTTTGAGATGGAGATCGATTGGGCGTTGTCCTATGGCACAGCCTCCTGGAAGTGACACATCACAGTGTCCAAAACGCGCTAGAATTGGACCTAAAACAAGAATGGAGGCACGCATTGTTTTTACAATGTTGTAGGTTGCTTTTGTTTCGTTTATAGAAGTAGTATCCACCACAACTCTATCATCGTAAAAATTACAAGATGCCCCAAGGTTTGCAAGAAGCTTTAGAAGTGTTCTTATATCTGCAACATTCGGTAGATTTTTAATGGCAACGCTGTTGCGAGCCAAAATTGTCATGGCAATAAGCGGTAGCGATGCATTTTTTGCACCAGAGATTTTTATTGTTCCATTGAGGGCAGATTTGCCTTTGATTTTTAAGTAGTCCATGTTTATCTTTATTTTGTTTTTCTAAAAAAATTGTGTTATTATATCTTAAATTTGCTATACTACCGTTAATGATTAAGTAGGAAATAAGATGAGTTCGGCACTTGAGCGGCTAAAAAAAATAACAAATAAGATATCTTCGTATGAGCTAGCAAGAAAAGAGAATACGGCAGAGCTTAAAGAGCTTTATAGAGAGATAGGTATCGATAAAAAAGTAGAGTATTTTGAAGAGCTTTTTGAATTTAAAGCTATTAATCTCTCAGGTGTTTCACTTCAAGAAGAGAATTTAGGTGAGATAAAAGAGGGAAAGTATCTACAGATTTTAGCAATATCGTACGATAAGGATGCAACCATAAAGAGTAAAAATGTCTCCTTGGCATACTTTGGAAGAGTTGAGAGTGTTGATAGGGTATTAAAAGAGAGGATTGTGGAGTTTGTAATTAGATACCGTTTTGAGAAGAGTTTTATCAATATGGAGCACTATCACGCTATGTTTAAAAAATTTAAAAACAAAGATGTTTAAGTTTTATTTTCTATTGTGGGTTTCATGGGTAGTTCAAGTAGTGTTGCGTAGCCTTTTTCTAGCAACATTTTTTGCACTTCTTTTGACACTCTTTATCTATATGAAACAGGGCTTCCCTTCTATAGATAAAGAGATAACGGATGCACTTTTTGATGTTTGGAAGTTTTGGTTTGCTATTGCTTTAAATGCGGCTGTTTTAATCGCACTTTTTCAAAGCGTAAAGTATCTTTTTGACCATCCTCACGCAGACTATATGCTAAAACTCAAAAATGGAGATTTGGCTAAAATACGGCGGAAATGGTTTTGGTTACTTATTTGGCTTGTCGGGAATTTGATGGTGCTTGCAGCGCTGTTTACACATATCTTTAGCTTTTATGAGAGCCTTTTTGACTGGTTTAATATCTATATTCTATACGCTTTTATATTATTTGCAGGATATCTCTCTTTTATATTTTTAAGCAGTCGTTGCAAAAGTGTTAGGATTGTGAAGTGCTGATATTTTTAGATATTAAAACAACAGGATATGAAAAAGAGGATAAAATCTGCTCTTTAGGAGTGCTCTTCTTTGAAAACAGATCCTGCACAAGCTCTTTGTATGAGCTTATAAATGAGGGTAAAAAGATACCCTCAAAGGCTTCGGCTTTGCATAATATCACCAATGAGATGATTCAAGGGAAACCTGCGTTGCGTGAGAGTGAGATTTATAAATATCTCCAGATACACAACAAAGCAGAAAACATACTAATCATGCATAACGCCGATTTTGTTCTTCCTTATCTCAAAGATGTCGGTTTAAAATGGTATGGTAAAATCATAGATACACAAAAAGTTTTAAAGCATCATATTCCAGAGTGTGAATCTTTTAGTTTGGAATTTATACGCTATGAGTTAAAACTCTACACAAAAGAAGAGCCACATAAACAATTATGTGGAATTAAAGATGCTTTTGTCGTTAAGTTGCTCTTTGACTATCTCTTAGAAGAGTTAAGTCAAGAGATGATGCAAGAGCTTAGTTTTAAAAATGTACTGCTTGAGAAGTTTCCCTTTGGAAAGTATGCCGGTAGATATATTGAAGAGATAGCTGAGATTGATAGAAGCTATCTGCTGTGGATGCTCTCTTTAGAGAGTTTGGATGATGATTTAGCGTACTCTTTGGAGTACTATTTACAAGGATAGAGATGAAAGTTGCCGTTGAGTGTCAATCGCCGTTATTGCAAAAATCGTTAGAGCTTTTTTTGTCAAAATATTTGAGTACTTCAAAGAAGTATGATATTATTGTTCGTGATGAAGAGTGTTTTGGAAATAGTCGCTGTTTCTACATAGGCAGTGATGCAAATGCAGATCTTGTCAAGCCATTTTCTAAGTCACAGCTTATTTTGGCTCTTGAAAAACGCTATAAAGAGCTTTATGGAGAGGATGAAAAAGCAGAAAACAAAGCTGTAGAAGAGGAGTATTTTAAAGAGAATGCCTCTATGGACTTCTCAATCTTGGAAAGACGCATAGAGTTTTTGACGCAGGAGTATCAGGCAAATATTTTGCAGGCCGTAAAAGTATTCTATGAAAAACAATAAACAGTTGACAAAAAAGATTATTGCCGGAAAATACAAAGGCAAAAGATTAAAACTCCCCTCTAAAATAACAACACGAAGTTCAAAAGCGATTGTTCTAGAATCATTTTTCAATACACTACAATTTGATATTGTAGATGCAGTGTTTGTTGAGGTCTTTTCAGGTTCAGGTTCGGTCGGTCTTGAAGCACTTAGCCGTGGAGCGAAGCAGATATATTTTATGGAGCGTGACAGAGATGCCCTTAAGGGGCTCAAAGAAAATATAGCACAAACCAACCCCTCCGCCTGTGAGCTCTTTGGTGGGGATAGTTTTGAGAATATCAACACTATCATAAAGAGACTCAAAAAAGCAAAGACAAAAGCCTATTTTTACATTGACCCGCCATTTAGCATACGCGAGGGGATGGAAGATATTTATGATAAAACTATAGAGTTGATAGCATCTCTGTCGGCTGAGAATGTTATAATGATTATCATTGAACATATGAGTGGGCTTGATATACCTCAAAAAATAGGCAGTTTTACTATCAAAAAATCAAAAAAATTTGGAAATACAACACTTACATATCTTACAGATGAAAATATGGAATAAATATTGCTAATTTCTTGCATAATACAAGGATTTGTTTAATGAAATATTTTTTAGGTTTCTTACTGTTTTTTACATCACTTCACGCAGCGAAAATCACAGATATTTCAAACATTGTCGGTGTTCGGGATAATCAGATTATTGGTTACTCTTTGGTTGTCGGTCTGAAAAAGACAGGAGATGGCACAACCTCAAAATTTACACTCCAATCAATTTCAAATATGTTAAAAGCGATGAATATCGATATGAATCCTGTAGATATTAAATCGAAAAATGTTGCAGCGGTTGTGGTAACAGCAACGCTTAAATCTTTTGCAAGACAGGGTGATAAATTTGATGTAACGGTATCTTCCATCGGTGATGCAAAATCTTTAGAGGGTGGAACACTTTTGATGACACCGCTTAAAGGGGTAGATGGAAAGATATATGCGTTGGCACAAGGTTCGCTTAGTATTGGCGGACTCAACCAAAGAGGTGTTGGATCGGCGACACATCCAACGACAGGCATAGTCTTTGACGGCGGTTTTGTTGAGCGTGAGATAAACATCGACCTTTTTCATCAGCAGTATGCAACACTCTCTCTTAAAGAGTCCGGTTTTGAAAATGCAGTAGCTGTGCAAAAGGCGATAAATAGATACTACAATAGAGCAGTAGCAGTGGCAATGGACTCACGCAGCATCAAGTTAAAATGCCCGAAAAATCGTTCAATGATTGAGTTTTTGGCAGAAGTGCAAAACATCAATATAGATTATAAAGTTAAAAATAAAATCATCATCAATGAAAAAACCGGAACTATTGTTGCCGGAGTAGATATACAACTAAAACCAACTATTCTTACGCATGGGGATATCACGATTAAGATAGTCGAAAAAGATTCGATAAAGATGGATAAAAATCTTGCAATTGATATGAATGAGAATGAAATTTATACAAAAAAAGGTGCAACTACTGTTGCCAACCTTGTGCGTTCACTTCAAAAACTAGGGGCAACACCAAAAGATATCATCTCTATTTTAGAGGCGATGAAGAGTGCAGGGAGCATCTCTGCCGAGTTGGAGGTAATATAATGAACTATGGATTAAATGCTTTAAGTGCACAGGCACAATTAGTCACACAAAATAAAGGCATCCCAAAGATTGATCCTCAGGCAGAGGATGAGGCATTGCGAAAGCAGACAGATGCTTTTGAAGCGATCATCATCAAAATGCTGATGGATAATGCGATGAAAGATGAGAAAAACATTTTCTCATCTCAAAATGATCCGGGAGATAAATTATACAAATCGATCTATAGAGATGAACTCTCAAAAGCAAGTGCGGGGAGTTTTGGTTTTTCGCAGATGCTTTATGACTACTTGAGTCAAAAAAAATTGTGAAACAGATTTAGAAAATCATAATTTTGTCGATATAACAGCATAGAGAAATTTTACAAGAGGTATGAAGGATAAAATATGATTCCAAATATTAGTAATTCAGTTGCGTGCGGTACTTTTTCAAGTAGTTTGAATAAAAACAAAGAGTTAAAACAAGATATGAAGTTAACTGCATTGAAAGATGACGGCAAAAACAGCATAGAAAAACTTAAAGAGGCTATTGAATCAGGTGAATATAAAGTAAATTTATCTGTGTTATCGGAGAAGATGGCAGATGAGCTACTTTAAGTAAAATAAAATAATTATGGGGGTTTGCGATGCTTTCTCATCACTTACAAAATGCTTTAGAAGAGTTAAGAGATCTTATTGAAATTACCGAATCAGATATAGAAGATATAAAAAAAGCAGAGCACAATTCCCAATTTGAAAGACTTTCGTTAAAAGAAGAGAAACTGAAAGTTTTTGAGACAAAAAAAGCGATGATAGATCGTGAAATTTCCAATTTGATGACATTAAATCCAGATGTAGCACTTCCAGACCTTTTAAGCTCCCCACAGCATCAACTTCTAGATGATTTAAAAGTCGAACTCTCAAAACTTCATGAGGTCAATAAAAAATATGCAAAACTTATTTTGGTTGTCAGTAATCTGTATAACAGCTTTTTAGAGAGATTGGTTCCGACAGAGATGCAAGGATATCAAAAGGTTGCATCAAAAGACTCTACTATTATGGAAGTAAGAGTATAATATGGCATCAATTTTTAATGCATTAAATATCGGCTACAGTGGATTGAATGCTGCACAGGTCGGTATTAATACAACTGGGCATAACATCTCCAATGCCGAGACAAAGGGCTATACAAGAGAGCGTGTCGTTACAGCAGCCACAACACCTGTCACTATGCGACAAGGGCAGGTTGGTAACGGCACAGAGGTTCAAGATATTAAGCGTCTGTTTGATAATTTTGTATTTGACAGATATAGCAGTATATCATCCGATAAAGAGTATAGTGATTTTGAAAAGCAGACACTAGAAGAGCTCTCAACATATTTTCCTGAGATTGATGGGGTAGGTATCAAAGCAGATTTGGCAGAATACTATAATATGTGGCAAACATTTGCAGATAACCCCGATAACGATTCCATTAAGGTCGCTCTGGCAAAACAGACAGAAACGCTCTCTGCGCATATAACACAAACGCATGAACAGGTTTTAAGTCTGCAGATGCAGATTAATGACCAACTTGCAGTAAATATTGAAGAGGTGAACTCTCTTGCAAAACAGCTTGCTGATTTAAATATTGCTATAGATGTTGCAGAATCCGGTGGAATATATACGGCAAATGATCTGCGTGACCAGAGAAATGTAATTGAACAAAGCCTCTCAAGACTTATAGGTGCGAAAGTAAATCAAGGAGAATCAGAGTCCAATATACAGATAGATAGCAACTCAAACACAAGAGCAGGGAGCTATACTTTAAGTGTGAATGGATTTAATATTGTTGACGGCAATTCCTATCATCCTCTAAAACTAACAAAAGATGACAATAAATATGGTTTTTATAATCTCTATTATGAAAGAAGAGACGGAACGCTCATTCCATTTGAAGAGAAAGTGACAAACGGAAGAGTCGGTGTGATTTTTGATTTGCGTGGTAGATTGGTCGAAACAACAAATGGTATGCCGACTGATGGCGTGTTGCAAAAAGTCGCAACGGATTTGTATGCATTTACGCATGGCTTGATTGAAGGTACAAACAATCTCTATGCAGAGAGTGCAACGACAAAGATGGAGTCAAATACTTTAACTGATATTGGAGCGACAAGTTCCATTGTCTATTCACCTTTAAATGTAAATTCGGGTGCTTTTAATATTATTGTTTATGATATTGACGGCAATGAAGTGGCCTCTAGAAAAATTAATATCGACCATGCCACATCGATGTCAGGTGCGGCAGGCTCAAACTCTATAGAAGGACAGATAGTTGCTACCGTGGATGACAATGGTGACTCCAATGCCAATAATGATATTGATGATTTTATGACATTTAATTTCCGAGCCGCAAGAAGCGGTGAATTGCGTCTAGAGTTAGGATTGGATCCACAATCTGAATCTATGGGGTACACATTTGCCATCAAAGATGAACTGCTAGACGGTAAGTTTTCATCTGGTAGTAATTTTGCAGGAGCATTGGGGCTTAGAAGATTTTTTGATGGAGACAGCACAAGCAGTATTAAACTCAATTCAGAGCTAGACGACAATCCGACAAAAATTCATGCAGGTTTCTCTTCTACAGCAGGTGATAGCAGAGTTGCACTCAATATGGTACAGCAACAGTTTGAGTCATATAAATTCCAAGTTGGTGTTGAAGAGTATGACACTACTCCATACGGTATGTTCGATATCACCGCGACCTATATAGGTACTGCTACAAATGCAGCAATAACAAGAAATGAAACAGTGACGGCACAGTTTAACTCGACAGAGATGGAGTATTTTTCTATTTCAAAAGTAAGTATTGATGAAGAGATGACAAATCTCATAAAATATCAAACCTCTTACGGTGCAGCTGCAAAGGTTATTACAACAGTTGACCAGATGATGCAGACACTTCTTGGAATCAGGCAGTAGAGTGTTCCCAAAAGTCAGTGTTGTTTTACTTTTTAGTATCTTTTTCTTCGCTTTTTTTGGCTCTTTTGTCTATACGACAAGTCCCTATATGCTTGATAGTCATGCCATTTTACTTAAACCTTCATCAATGCATCTTCTAGGTACGGACAGACTTGGGCGTGATATCTTGGCGCGTTTGATTGAGGGTGGAAAGGTATCTTTGATTATAGGTGTCGGGAGTGCATTTATAGCCTCTTTTATAGGAGTGATTTTGGGCTCAATTGCTGGATATTATCGAGGAGTTGTTGATAAGTCATTTATCATCATAGTCGATCTGTTTTTAACTTTTCCTACTTTCTTTTTACTTTTAGCCCTTGTCTCTTATGTCAATGCTTCGACATCTGTGCTTATTATTATCATTTCAGTTACCGGATGGATGACAACAGCGCGTTTGATTCGTTCTGAGAGTTTTAAAATCACTTCGCAACCATATATTAAGATACTTAACATCGCAAAAGTTAAAAAAATCAAGATACTTTTAAAATATTATACACCGATTTTAGCTCCGATTTTTTTTGTCAGTTTTACTTTTGGTGTCGGAGGTGCTATACTTGCAGAATCAGGTTTGAGTTTCTTGGGTTTGGGTATTGTTGCACCACAGATGAGCTGGGGTTCAATTCTTAGTGGTGGAAAAGATGTCATAGAGACTGCGTGGTGGGTAAGCCTCTTCCCGGGTCTTTTGATATTTTTAGTGACTTTTTCTTTGATAAATATCTCAAACTACCTGCAACAGTTAACAAATCAAAAAGAGATAGGTTCTTAAAGGAGAAGAGATGCCAAAGAGGCAATTAGGTTATTTTTTTATCGTAACAGCTAGCGTGATTATTGTTTTGGCAGGGGTAAAATTTGCCGCAAGTATTATTGTCCCTTTTTTGCTCTCACTCTTCATCGCCATCATTCTCTCCCCGTTATATAATTTTTTTAAATCAAAAGGTATGCCAGATACTCTCTCGATTGTTATTGTTATGAGCATTTTTTTGTTTTTACTAGTTTTTATCGCAAATCTTATAGGAACATCTGTTCATAATTTTAGTGCGAATATTGATCACTATTCATCAAAACTTATTATCTATTATCAGTTTTTATCAAATTTTGCGGAAAATTTTGGCGTGGAGATACCTGTCGATGAGATAAGAACAATGTTTGATTCTAAACAGATTATGAATTTTTCCACATCTATTATTAGAGGACTTAGTGCAATGTTTACCAATGGTTTTGTGGTAATTCTAACTGTTGTTTTTATGCTGTTGGAATCAAAACATTTTACAGACAAAATTCGCTTTGCAGATGGCAATAGAGAGACAATAGGGCATATCAATCAAATTTTTACACAGATAAAAAGTTATATGGTTATCAAAACATTGATCTCACTGTTTACCGGCTTTATTGTTTGGTTGTTTCTTGCGTTTATCGGTATTGACTACGCTTTTTTATGGGGAGTATTGGCATTTTTATTTAACTTTATTCCAAACATCGGTTCTATCATCGCAGCAGTACCGGCAGTACTTATTGCTTTGGTACAGCTTGGAGGTTTTAGTGCTTTGATTGTGACTGTTTTTTATGTCGTTATCAATATTATTATAGGCTCTATCTTAGAACCAAAAGTGATGGGAAAAGGGTTGGGTCTCTCAACACTAGTGGTCTTTTTATCTTTGATATTTTGGGGATGGCTTTTAGGTATGGTGGGAATGCTTCTCTCTATTCCACTTACTATCATGGCAAAAATTATTTTTGCTGCCAATGAAAATACAAAATGGCTTGCTGTACTTCTAGGAAGTGGGAAAAATCTGGCAGTAGAGACAAAATAGCATATCTATTTTTTTTGTTTTCTCATACTGTTCGCAGCAGGTATTAAAAACTCCAAAGCACCTAACTTTTTGACGACAATCTCTCCCTTATTTAAGAGTCTCTCTACTCTTTGCTTGCTTGCATCATCAAAGAGCAGTACAATATCCTCTTGCGTGAGAGGACGCTTATCTAGAGTGTTGAGTATCTCCTCTTCATTGTAGCTAGCGTGATTTTCTTCTGTGTGGTGGCGTGAGGCTATGTGGATAGGTAAGGAGGTTGCAAACATATGAGAGAGGGTGTGAAGCTCTTTGTAGCTGATTCCCATTACAGGATAAGCCGGCGGTCTGTCTATTGTTCCAAGGTCTATTCTTGAGGCATTTATAGATAGGAGAATATTGTTGAGTTTTTCTACCTCTTCTCTTGTATCATTAAGCCCATGAACAAAGAGTATCTCTACAAAGAGTTTACCTCTGTACTCTTTTGAAAAAGCTTCTACTCTTTTTACAATATCTTCTATCTCAATATCTCTATGTGGTCTATCTATCTTTTTAAAGATTTCAGGCGTTACGGCATCTAAAGAGAGCTTGACCTGATTGAGTTTTAGAAGTGATTTGTAAACTTTTTCATCGATGAGTGTTGCAGAGTTTGTCAATATAAGTGTTTGAACATCACCTTTTATTGCATCTATTGCATTGATAAGTTCATCAAGACAGGGGTAGAGTGTTGGTTCTCCATTGGCAGTGAGCGTTATAACATCTATCTTTTCATCAAGATGTTTTTGAAGTTCGTTGATAATTTCAGGGACACCTACTGTCTCTTTTTGGCTTGCAACTGTTGCAGAGGGTGCAAGCTCACAGTAGAGACAGTCAAAATTACACTGTTTGCGTGAGGGAGAGAGGTCAACTCCAAGACTCATTCCAAAACGGCGTGAGTTTACAGGACCAAAGATTGTCTTATTTTTTTCCACTGACTCTGTGGCACTCGTTAATGAAATGTTTTGCATTTTCTACCGAAACATCAGGAAGTATTCCGTGACCGAGATTAAAGATATGGCGTTTGCCTTGCATTGTCTCTTGGATAGCTTCCACGCACTGCGTGGTTGCCTCTTTTGAATAGAGTCGGCATGGTTCCATATTGCCCTGAAGAATATAGTTATCACCTAAACGCTCTTTGGCAAATGCAAGAGGTGTTGACCAATCTACACCAAATACATCAAAGTTACCATAGACTTTGTCTAAAAATGCAGGAATCCCTTTGGGGAAGATGATAACGGGAATGTGAGGATACTTCTCTTTTAAATACTCCGCAATCTCTACCATGTATTTCCATGAGAACTCATCATATTTTCCAGGCTCAATTGCCGCCGCCCATGAGTCAAATATCTGAACAACATCGATGCCGGCTTGGATCTGTTTTTCCATATAGAGCTTAACAACATCAGTTACTTTTCTGAGTATCTTGTGTAGTAGTTCCGGGTTTGAATAGATCATTTTTTTACAGATGTTATATGTTTTTGTCCCTTGTCCTTCAATCATATATGTTGCAAGTGTCCATGGTGCACCCGTAAAGCCTATAAGTGCTTTATCATCTGCAAGGCGTTCTTTGATGAGCTTGATAGTATCATAAACATATGTCAGCTTGCTTGCGGCTTCTTCACCACCGATAAGCCTGTTGAGATCATGTTTGTTGGTGATTGGGTCTGCAAATTTAGGGCCTTCACCTTTTACAAAAGAGAGGTTCATTCCCATTTCATCTGGAATAACCAAAATATCGCTAAACAAAATTGCCGCATCAACATCCAAGATATCAACAGGCTGGAGTGTTACTTCGCAGGCCATTTCAGGATTGTGGCAAAGATTTAAAAAGTCACCTGCTTTTGAACGCACTTCCATATACTCCGGTAGATAACGCCCGGCTTGTCTCATCATCCATACGGGAGTGTATGGTGTCTCTTTACCAAAACAGGCATCTACAAATATTTTACGAGTGGGCATTTAGTACCTCTTTGTATCGAATTTTAATTCCTATTTCCATTATTTCCCTTTAA
Source organism: Sulfurimonas sp. (assembly GCA_024513425.1). Taxonomy (GTDB): domain Bacteria; phylum Campylobacterota; class Campylobacteria; order Campylobacterales; family Sulfurimonadaceae; genus Sulfurimonas. Next base: position 37,626 of record JANEIH010000003.1, read on the forward strand.
TGTTTATGTCCAACTTTACTTAAAAAGTATAAACCGACAGCAACAGCTGTAATTGAAAGTGCTAAATAGAGTAACTCAAGCGGAGTATTGTAGCTAGTAAGTCCGACTTTTTTAAAAAAACCAACAATTAAAACCATTACGATTACTTTGGATATTTTGTCTTTGAGTTGATCTAATGAATGAATAGAGAGGATTTTATTTTCTCGATCCTTATCATTGCGTGCAGTATCAATATCTGAAATAAAAAGCTCATAAAGACCAAATGAAAACAGCAACATTACAACACCGATAAGATAGAGATCTACAGCCCCAATGATACCACCAATTACAAGCTCATGAAAATGTTCAAGATGATGATGGTTTAGATAGGCATTGAAAACAAGTTTAAGTGTTTCATAGATATCAAATGATGCTACGACGAAAAGTATTATAGCGCCAATAAGACCAAAAATAACAGCCATAAGAACTATAAAGCGTGAGCCCCAAAGTCCTTCTTCAAAGATTTTTTCTAGCATTTTAATTTTCCATTTCTACCCATTTCTGGGCAATTCTTACTGCATTTGTTGCAGCACCGACTCTTAGATTGTCCGCAACGACAAACATATGGAGTATATTGTTTGCATATACATCTTCACGGATGCGTCCAACATAAGTCTCATTCTTATCGACACAATCTTTTGGCATAGGGTAGAGTGCTTGTGAGGGATTATCAACGACAATAATATTTGGTGCTTGAGATAAAATCTCACGAGCCTCATCTGCACTTACTGCAGAGTCAAAAGTCAGTGTTAGTGCCTCAGAGTGTCCTCGAAGAACCGGTACACGCACACAAGTTGCACTTAGAGCTATCTCTTTATGCATAATTTTTGTTGTCTCATTGACCATCTTCATCTCCTCTTTTGTGAAACCATTTTCTAGAAACATATCGATTTGAGGAATGACATTGAGGGCGATCTGTTGGTTAAATGCTTTAACTTCTGCTTCATCAAGTTTAAATGCAAAGAATGCCTGCATTTGATTTACAAGCTCTTCCATAGCAGATTTTCCGGCACCGCTTGTTGCTTGATATGTTGCAACATCAACACGCACTAGGTCATACGCATCATCAAGAGGCTTGAGTGCTTGAATCATCTGAATGGTTGAGCAGTTTGGGTTTGCAATGATTCCACTCTCACGCCATTTAGCTATATCTTCAGGATTGACTTCCGGCACAACCAAAGGCACATCTTCTTGCATTCTAAAGTGAGAAGTGTTGTCAATAACAACTGCTCCGGCTTTTACGGCAGCGGGTGCAAATTCTGCACTGACACTTCCGCCGGCAGAGAAAATTGCAATCTCTATACCTTCTTGCTCAAAGATATCATTTGTAAGTTCAAGTATTGTTAGCTCTTTGGCGTTAAAGTCTATCTTTTTTCCAGAACTGCGTGAAGATGCCAACGGAACCAATTTGTTCAAAGGGAAATCTATCTCTTCTAAAATTCTAAGAACCTCTTCTCCGACCGCTCCATTTGCACCGACAACTGCTACATTATAGTTTTTCAATTTTCTCTCCTATACTTATTTTCTGATATCTAAATAGAGTTCATCTTTTTGAATCTCTTGATTTTCGCTTAGTATTACAGCTCGTTCAACTACAGAGATAAGCTCTCGTATATTCCCCGGCCAGTTGTAATCGAGTAGTTTGCTTTGTGCCTCTTTTGAAAAGCTTTTTTCTTTAAAGCCATATTTTTTACAATTCTCTTTGCATACAGCCTCTGCAATCTGCAATATCTCATCGCGTCTCTCACGCAAAGGCGGAATTAAAAGCGGAATAGTATTGAGCCGATAGTACAAATCTTCTCGAAACTCACCATTTTTTATCTTCTCATGAAGATTTGCATTTGTTGCTGAGATAATACGAACATCTATCTTGATTGTTTTGGATGAGCCAAGACGCCGTATCTCTTTTTCTTGTAGTGCTCGCAGCAGTTTTGCCTGAACACCATAAGGCATCTCACCTATCTCATCTAAAAAGAGTGTCCCCCCGTGAGCTTGCTCAAATTGCCCAGCTTTAGCTTTTGCTGCATCGGTAAAGGCACCTTTTTCAAAGCCAAAAAGCTCACTCTCTATAAGATTTTCAGGTAGTGCTGCCATATTGATAGCGACAAAAGGCTTCTTTGTGCAGGATGAATTTTTATGGATATATGAGGCAAACACCTCTTTTCCTACGCCACTCTCTCCAAGAAGCAGTATGCTTGCATCTGTCTTGCTTGCTTTTTGAGCAATAGTGAGAACCTGTTGTAGTGCTTTTGATGAACCAAGAAACTCATTTGTACTTTTATCGCTTTGCTTTTTTACACTCTTTTTTATTTTTTGGACTTTTCTCTCCCTTTGAATTGCTGCAATAAGCGCATCAATATCAAAGGGTTTGAGCAAAAAATCTTTCACACCAAGCTGAATAGATTCTATGGCTCGCGTAAGTGTTGCATTGCCGGTCATAATAATGACTTCAAAACGCCCGTTTAGCTCTTTTACAAACTCAATACCATCCATCTTTGGCATATTGATATCTGCAATGACCAAATCAAAACTCTCATCAAGCTTTTTGAGGGCATCTACGGCATTTTTAAATGTCACAACCTCAAACTCTTTATAATCATCCATAGCGATCTCAAGAGATTTTCTCATATTAATATCATCTTCGACTATGGCAATTTTCACAAAAAGTCCTACTACTTAGCTATTTTAAAGGAGCAATTCTAACAAAACTATCATTAAAATCGACTTTGAAACATTTTGAGGGTAGTGTGAGTATCGTAGATGAGTCATTTTTACCATTGAGCGTCTCTTCATAATACCTGACGCTTAGACCTATTTTATAAAGAAACTCTATAAATTTATCTTGATTGGCAAGTAGGATTTCTTTTAAAATTTCTGATTTTTGAGACTCTAAAAGTAGAGTGTCATAGGGTCTGCCCATACACTTTTTCATCGCTTTTGAAACATAAAGTGTCTCACTGTAAAGAGTTGCATTTTTAACGGAGTATCTATAGGAGATAATGTATTCATCTGCAAAAATTACAGATGAACAGAGTAGTAGAGAGATTATTGAGGAAATTGATTGCGTGAAAGAGTAATCTCCATCTCTACTTCGCATAATCCCTCTTTAAAAGTCGTTTCAATGATATTTGCATTTCTCACCATTGCTTGAACAGATGTTCTGATAGTTGAGCGTTTTACCATCATATTTTTAATGAGATCTTGACCATCTATACGAACACCTTTTACTTTTTCAGCAATAAGTCTGTAAGCATCGGCAACAGCTGCACGCTTAGCAAGTGCATAAGCTTGTGCAGGTGAAGAGGTATTTGCCGGTGCCACACCTTGACCTATAACATTGATAAGGAGGTTATGCCGTGTATCAAGAACATCCTCTTTTTTGGGAGAAAGTTTCTTTTTTACTTTTGATTTTGCAACAGGGTTAGTAATCTCTGTCTGCTTCACGCAGTTACTTGTTGAGCATACTATAGTTACTTGTGTTGCATCTTCTTTTTTATCGGCTGCAAATGATGTAACACTTAGAAGTGCTATTAATACTAAAGAGTATTTCATTAAATATCCTTGGTCTGGAGTGTGATACTCCTTTTACTGTTGGCTTTTAAGCAACTACTATTCCAACTTTGGTGTTGGCTCATCTGGTATCTCATCTTTATCTTTTTCCTCTTTTGGACAACGAGAGATACTGACAACTTCATCACCTTTTACGATATAAACACCAGATGTGTTTCTGCTTGATTTTGAGATGGTCTGCATATCAACGCGTATCATTTTTCCAACTTTTGTGAGTGCCATCATATCCATAGTCTCATCAACCATTAAACATCCTACAATATGCTTGCCGGTCTTTGGAGTCATTTTCATAGCAATCACTCCAGAGCCACCACGGTTAATTAGTCGATACTCTCCAGCATCAGTACGCTTACCAATACCTTTTTCTGCAACGATTAGTATCTCCTGCTCATCACTTTCTATGATGTTCGCATCAACGACTTCATCACCTTCAAGCTTAAACTTAATACCTCTTACACCGCGAGTTGAACGACCTTGTTCACGTGTTTTTTCTATCTCAAACTTGATGCACTGTGCAAGTTTTGTAACAATAAAGAGATATTTGATTGACTGATCTGCTATTTTTGCAGTGATAAGTTCATCACTCTCATCTAAAACAATAGCTCTCACGCCATTACTTCTAATATTATTAAATTCACTTAAGTTTGTGCGTTTAACAACACCATTTTTCGTAAAGAAGACGAGTGACTTCTCTTCACTAAAATCAGTGGTAGGAATAATAGACTGAATCTTTTCATCAGCTACAAGGTTGATGAGATTGACAACTGCTTTGCCTTTTGCAGTTCTGCTTCCTTCTGGAATCTTGTAAACTTTTAACCAGTGAAGCTGTCCACGGTCTGTTACAAAGAGGAGGGTATCATGCGTATTGCATGTAAAGAAACTCTCTATAAAGTCATCTTCGTAAGTAGTAACAGCAGTTTTTCCTTTGCCGCCACGCTTTTGTTTCTCATATGATGCAAGTGGCACGCGTTTAATATAGCCACGGTGTGTAATCGTTACAACCATAGGCTCATTTGGAATTAAGTCTTCGATATCAATATCATCATAATCATCTTCGATATCTGTTCTTCTTGGAGTAGTGTAGGTTTCAAGTATCTCATCAAACTCTTCACCGATAATTCCATGAAGTACCTCTTCGCTTTTGAGGATTGATTCAAGATATTTAATAAGCTCCATTAATTCTGTAAGTTCATTTTCGATTTTTTCTATCTCTAAACCGGTCAGGCGTCCAAGTCTCATAGCAACAATGCTTGTTGCTTGAATTTTGGAAAAGTCAAATTCACTTACAAGATTCTCTCTTGCATCATCTTCATTTGTTGAAGCTTTGATAATGCGGATAACATCATCAATGATGTCAATCGCTTTTTTGAGACCCTCTAAAATGTGAGCGCGTGCTTTTGCTTTTTCAAGGTCAAAAATCGTACGACGAATAATAATAGTTTTACGGTGGTTGATAAAATGTTTTAAGATATCAATCAGACCAAAGATTCTCGGCTCTCGATTTAATATAGATAGCATAATAATACCAAAAGTGACTTGCATAGCAGTCTGTTTGAAGAGGTTGTTTAGAACTATTTCACTTATTGCATCACGCTTAAGTTCAATAACTACACGCATACCGTCACGGTCTGATTCATCACGAATTTCACTTACACCTTCGATGAGTTTATCTTTAACAAGGTTTGCTACATTCTCAATTAAACGAGCTTTATTTACCTGATAAGGAAGTTCATCAATAACAATAACCTCTTTTTTTACTTTTTGTTCTATGTGTGTTTTTGCACGAACTTTGATACGCCCACGACCTGTCTCATACGCGTCTATAATCCCTTTTTTACCAAAGATGATACCACCTGTCGGAAAATCCGGTGCCTTAATATGTTCCATCAAATCTGCCAAAGAGGCTTCATGGTTAGCAAGAAGTACTTTAAGACCATTTACAATCTCGGTAGGATTATGTGGGGGGATATTTGTTGCCATACCAACAGCAATACCGCTTGAGCCATTGATAAGAAGATTTGGTACGCGCGTCGGCATAACATCTGGCTCTTTGGTTGTAGCATCATAGTTGTCAATCATATTGACGGTATTTTTCTCTAAGTCTTTTAAAAGTTCACTAGCATACTTTGTCATGCGTGCTTCTGTATAACGCATAGCGGCTGCAGAATCGCCGTCAACTGAACCGAAGTTTCCCTGTCCGTCAACAAGCTCCATTCTCATAGAGAAATCCTGTGCCATACGAACAAGTGCATCATAAACTGCAGTGTCACCATGTGGGTGGTATTGACCAATAACATCACCAACTATACGCGCTGATTTTTTATACTTTGCACCATGAGAGAGATTGAGTTTGTCCATAGCATAAAGAATGCGTCTATGAACAGGTTTAAGTCCATCTCTAACATCAGGTAAGGCGCGCCCAACAATAACACTCATTGAGTAGTCAAGGTAAGAGTTCTGAAGAGTCTCTTCTATGTTAATAGTCTGTATATCGTCGTTATTTAGTAAATTGCTCATTAAAACACCCTAGTATTTAAAAATAAAATTTATGCATAATATCTTATTAACCCTTAAGAAAATGTTTAAATAGATATTTTGAGAAAATTATACATAATAGTTATAAATATAGGGCACCTCTAAAAATCCAACCTAATCGAGATAAAACCAAAGATTAGATAAAATAAAGAAAAAAGAGAGCAAAAAGATGGCAGGCTTTACGCAAATCATTATACTCCAAAAATATTACAATCTCTCAGATGAACAGACAGAGTTTCAAATAAAAGATAGACTCTCTTTTATGCAGTTCTTAGGATTGCAGATAGGAGACGATGTTCCTGATGAAAAGACAATCTGGCTTTTTAAAGAACAACTCAAAGAGAAAAAACTTTGGAATTTGTAAAAAAAGATGACAAGGGTAAACGCAGTAAATTATCTCAAAAAGATACAGATGCAAGATGGATGACTAAAAATAATGAGAGACACTACGGCTACAAGAATCATGTAAATGTTGATGCCCATACTAAAATCATTACAAAGTTCAGTTTTTACCTCCAAAAACAGTAAAAATTGAGATAATTTTTCTAACAAAAAAAGTTGGGAAAGTTAAAAAAAATGAAATGAGTACTTTTAGGCTACTTTTTTAGTGGTTTTTAGAGGTGCCCTATAGTAATAAATAGAAGATGCCTAAAAATTAAGCAAAATAATAATAATTTATGTAAATTTCTGTGTCATACTTTGTTTTGAAAAATATAAAATAAAAGGATTCACATGAAGAAATGGTTAATAGCACTCCTGCTTGCTTTACCAACATTTGTATTTGCTGAAGATACATTAGATACAGGAGATACTGCGTGGATGATGATCTCTACCGCATTGGTATTACTTATGACACCAGCTGGACTTGCACTTTTTTATGCAGGTATGACAAGAAGTAAAAATGTTCTCAACACTTATGCTATGGTTTTTGGAGCATTTGTAATTGCATTTGTCGTATGGATCGTTGCAGGTTACTCAATCGCATTTGGTACAGCTGAATCTGCTGCTGTTCAAAACATTATTGGCGGGTTTGGTAATGTTATGTTAGATGGTATTAAATGGACAGACTTAAGTGGAACATATCCTACTTATGTATTTGTTGCATTTCAAGGTACATTTGCTGCTATTACTGTTGCTATTGCATCTGGATCCGTTATTGAGCGTATTAAATTTTCTACATGGTTGGTTTTTGTAGCTATCTGGGGAGTTGTGGTATATGCTCCTGTTGCTCACATGGTATGGGGAGGCGATGGTGCGCTTCTTTTTGATGCAGGTGCTTTAGATTTCGCTGGCGGTACCGTTGTCCATATGAATGGTGGTTTAGCCGGTTTAGTGCTTGCAATTCTTGTCGGGAAGCGTGCTAGTTATCCAAAATCTGCAATGAAGCCAGCTACTGTTCTCTTGACTGCACTTGGTGCGGCTCTTTTATGGTTTGGATGGTATGGATTTAATGCAGGATCTGCATTTGGCGCAAATGCAATCGCCGGCGTAGCTCTTCTTACTACCACCATTGCTACTGCTGCTGCGGCTATTACTTGGATGCTTGCTGAGTGGTTTGTTTATAAAAAACCAACTCTTTTAGGAATTGCTACCGGTGCAGTTTCTGGTCTTGTTGCCATTACTCCTGCTGCTGGTTTTGTGAGTGTTGGTGGTGCATTTATTGTTGGTATCGTTGGAACGCTTTTTGCATTCTGGGGTGTTACGGTACTTAAAAAGAAGCTTGGTTATGATGACTCTCTTGATGCATTCGGTGTTCACTTCTTAGCTGGTCTTTTCGGTGCACTTGCAACCGGTCTTTTGGCACTAAAAGATAATGATTTGCTATGGGATGGTCCACTTAAAGAGTCTGGTGATAGAATGGGACAATTTATGGTTCAAGTTGAATCAGTTGTAATAGTTGGACTTTTCACACTTGTCGGCACAGTCGTAGTTTATTATATTGCAACAGCACTTACAGGCGGAAGCCGTGTTGATGAAGATAGTGAATCTATGGGGCTTGATGAATCGGTTCACGGTGAAAAATATATAAATAATTAATCTCTTTTGAGGTTAGCCTATTGATTTTGTAATCAAATATGGTTACAATTTAGATAATAATTAAACTTTATTGGAGCAATAATAATGAAAAAAGTAGAAGCGGTTATTAAACCATTTAAACTAGAAGATGTAAAAGATGCACTTGCAGAGATCGGTATTGACGGTATGACAGTAAGTGAAGTTAAAGGTTACGGTCGTCAAAAAGGGCATAGTGAACTCTATCGTGGCGCTGAGTATGTAGTTGATTTTTTACCAAAAATCAAGATGGAGATGGTTGTTGCTGAAGATATGATCGAGCAAGTTACTGCTACAATCGTAGAAGCCGCAAGAACCGGAAAAATCGGTGATGGTAAAATTTTCGTTAGTGATATTGAAAAAATCATCAGAATTCGTACTGGTGAAACTGATACGGAAGCTATTTAGTTTCATTCTTTCACATTTGCATATGCATTTTGCATATGCGCTTTCTTTAAACCCCAATTTTATTTTTAACATATAATTATTTTGATAAACTCAGATTTTAAGTTCAATTTAAAAGGTTTATAATGTCTGAAGCTGATTTTAAATACATTATCGATACATTTTTTGCTTTATTTGCAATGGTGCTTATTATTTTTATGGTTCCTGGTTTTGCTATGCTTGAAGCTGGTCTTGTTAGAACAAAAAATGTATCTTCCGTATTAACTGTTAATACTATGATATATGCTGTTGCATCAATGGCGTTTTTGCTTGTTGGGTATTCACTTGCATTTGGCTCATGGGAGAACTCATCTATGAGTATCTGGGCTGCATTTTTATTTCAAATGGCATTTGTCGGCAAAACGATTAATATTATGAGTGGAGGAGTGAGTGAGCGTGTCAAGATTATTCCATTGATGATTTTTACTGCTGTTATGGGTGCTGTACTCTATCCTCTTGTAGTAAATATCTCTTGGGGTGCAGATATGATTTCTGGAACATTTCTTGATATTGATATGTATGACCTAGCAGGGTCAACTGTTATTCACTCAACAGGCGGTTGGGCTCTTTTAGCTGCAATTTTAATCATGGGAGCACGCAAGGGGCGGTATAGAGATGGAAAGATAAAAGTAGTTCCTGCATCTAATATTCCACTTGTGGTGCTTGGTGCATTTTTGCTTTGGATAGGCTGGTTTGGATTTAACGGTGGAAGTGTCGGCTCAATCTCTAGCGTTGAGAATGCTAATGCTGTGGCAAAAACCATAATGAATACAAATACGGCAGGACTTGCAGGTGCCATCATAGCTGCTGTTATTATGTATGCAAGATATAAATTGCTTGATATTACGATGATACTCAATGGTGCACTTGGCGGACTTGTTGCAATTACAGCAGGACCGGATTTATATGATATATATACGCCGATACTCATTGGTGCAATTGGTGGAGCATTGGTTGTATTTGCTATTCCTCTGTTTGATAAACTTAAGCTTGATGATCCTGTTGGAGCCCTTTCTGTACATCTTGTTAATGGTATCTGGGGGACTTTGGCTGTAGGAATTTTTGTTGAAGATATCTCCATTATGGCACAACTCAAAGGAGTAGTCGTTGTTGGTGTTTTTGCTTTTGTGAGTTCTTATATTGTTATTTTTATCATTAACAAAATCGCACCTTTTAGAGCTGATGATGATGCTCAAGTTGAAGGACTTGATGTAAATGAAGTGGGTGTTGAGGCTTATCCTGAGTTTAAGCGTGCAATTTAACACTAATGTAGCAGAGATTTCAATACTGTTTGCCTTATGATAAAACATTTAAAAGCTCTGCTTTTCTCGCTTTTAATCCACTCTCTGCTCTTAGGAAAGATTTTTTTTATATATAGTGAACTATCATCATTTATGGGGGATAAAAAAGAAAAAAGAGTTTGTATCAAGTTAGGCTCTATTGAGAGTGCTAAAACACAGATACAAGAGAAGAAAAAAGAAGTAAAGAAAGTAAAGAAAGTAAAGAAAGTAAAGAAAGTAAAGAAAGTAAAGAAAGTAAAGAAAGTAAAGAAAGTAAAGAAAGTAAAGAAA
>JANEIH010000003.1:47936-55539 GCA_024513425.1 Sulfurimonas sp.
TAAAACACAGATACAAGAGAAGAAAAAAGAAGTAAAGAAAGTAAAGAAAGTAAAGAAAGTAAAGAAAGTAAAGAAAGTAAAGAAAGTAAAGAAAGTAAAGAAAGTAAAGAAAGTAAAGAAAACTCCTCAAAAAAAGCCCCCAAAACAAAAAGTAAAAAAGAAAAAAGAGATAGCAAAACAACCTCAAGAGATTAAAAAAGCAGATGTTGTTATTGGGCAAGATAGATATCTCACGCAACAACAAAAAAGTCAATCAAAAAATAAAATTATGGAAAAACAACAGCAAAAGAGAGACATAGAGTCCCCCGAAGATAGATATATAAACAGACATCTCGCTGAGATAGTACAACTCCTACAAGAGAATCTCTACTATCCAAGACGCGCTAGAAAACAAGGTGTAGAAGGTAAGGTAGTTGTGAAGTTTACTCTCACGCAGGATGCAGAAGTTATCGACAGCAAGATACTCTCTTCATCAGATGAGATTCTCTCACGCGGCGCATTAAGAACTCTTGAAAATCTCTCAGGAGAGTTTCCAAAACCAGATGAAAAGTTGATTTTAACCGTTCCTATTAGCTACTCTTTACATTAAATGAAAATAGTGATACGGTTTTATGCAAGTGTGTCACACTTATTTTTAGAATTGGTGAAGTTTGAAAAAGTGGTGACCCCTAGGAGAATTGAACTCCTGTAACATGGATGAAAACCATGGATCCTAACCGCTAGACGAAGGGGCCACTTTGTATATTGTTATGGTGTCCCGTGATGGATTCGAACCATCGGCCACATCATTAAAAGTGACGTGCTCTACCAGCTGAGCTAACGAGACATAAACTCTCTTTGTTGAGAAGTCGAAATTATAGACAAATAGATATTGTATGTCAAGAAAAACAGTATTAAATTTTAAAATTTATATAGATTAATAAGCAATTAAATAATTTTTAATTACAATCAACTCCAAATATTAAGGTGTATAATGAAAATATATAAGGTTTTAACATTTTTTCTTCTTGTGGTTTTTCTATTTACTTCATGTGCACAAAAAGTAAAAATCAAAGCACTTGAACCGGCAGAAGTTGATAGGATTTCAGAGACAAAAAAGATAGCTGTATTGAATTTTAAAAATGATCGTGTCGGACTCTCAAGAAAGATAGAGACACAGCTTTCAGGTTTTCAAATAGATAATAAGAAATATTTTACTATTGTAAGCCGAACAGATATTGATACAATTATAGAAGAGCAGAAGCTTCAAAGCAGTGGATTGACAGGTGAAGATAACTCTGTAAAAGTCGGAGAGATCATAGGAGTGCAGGCTATTATCTCCGGTGATGTCCGTGGCCCTACAAGACAAGACAGTTATTTTTATAGACAAAGGGTGCGTTGTGTCGATAATAATTGCAGTAAATTAAAATATTATAATGTAGATTGCACAAAAAGAGTTGTGGGGCTTGCCGCTGAGATGCGTGTTGTAGATGTCTCACGCGGAGATATAATTTTTGCAGATAGACTCAGTAAAAATAGAGTATTTGAACATTGTGATGATGACTCACGAACACTTCCTTCCGTCTCGATTGTTGCGCAAAATATGGCAAATGCACTGACGGAAGAGTTTACATATAAACTGACACCGCATTATCGGGAATTTTATGTTGCTCTTTTAGAAGATCCAGATTTAGACTACACATCTGAGCAAGAGAATCTTTTAAAATTTGCCCTAGAGTATATTGAGCAGGCAAGATATGATAAAGCCGAGCAGCTTTTAACACATCTAATAGACTCAACAGGTGGAAAAAGTTATGTCGCTTTTTATAATCTAGGAGTGATACGAGAGGTTGCAGGTAAATATGAAGAGGCAAAAGAGTATTATGAGTATGCCGATAATCTTATGGTTGAATCTGTCAAAGAGATAAGTGAGGCTATTGTGCGTATAAACACTTTAATAGCCAAAAGAGAGAAAACTTTGGAACAATTAAGAAAATAATGAAACTACTTTATATATGTCTAGCCTCAATAGTACTATTGAGTGGATGTGGCAAATCGAATGAGCGTGTCGTTGTTAAAGAAAAAAGATTGCCCCTTTGGTATATGCAGCCTCCGGCTTCCAATATGGAAGAAATTTATGGCGTAGGTGATGGCAAAGATAAACAAGAGGCACTTTCAGATGCACTTGCTTCATTGCTAGCAACGCTGAGCGTCTCTATCTCTTCAAAATATAGTGCTAAGAGTGTTGTGTATGAGGGCGGAGTAAACAGACATAATGCGACATATGTCAATGAGACACAAAGTGAAGTTAAAAAGATTCGTATCAGTAACTATGAAGTGTTGCAGTCTGCCAAACTTGGATTTAAAAAGTATGCAGTTTTAATTAAAGTAGATAGAATGAAATTTTTTCAAACACTGCAAAAAGAGATAGATCAAGAGTTCGCATTAGTAGCTTCATGGGAGAAAAACAGAGCAGATAAAAATGCTCTTGAGCAGTTGTTGTTTTATAAGAGAGCACTACAAAACTTGAGCGATTTGCAAAATAGACTACTTGTGATGAGCGTTTTAAACGAAAGATTTCAGTCGCAAAAATATCTGCAAAGGTATGAGAAGCTACGAAACAAAAAAGATAAACTTTTACAAAGTATAACATTTTGGGTTACATCAGATTATAGACCATTGAGTGGCGTGATTGAAAAAGGGCTAAGCTCGAAAAAACTCAAGATAAAAAATCTTCACAATGCTTATCACTTTACAATCTATCTAAAATCAAATATGCAAAGAGCAATCTCTTATGGTTTTTACATTGCAAGATCGCAGATAGATATCTCCATAAAAGATAACAGCGGAAATATTTTAGCAACAAATGTGTTCAATATTGCAGGACAATCTTCCCAAAGTTACACCATCGCCAAACAAGATGTCGCAAAAAAACTCTCTAAGCAAATAGACAAAGAAGGCATTGCAAAAATACTCAATTTAAATATTTAGAAATTATTTACTATAAGAAAATATACTTTCATTATATAGATACAAAAAAAGGTAGTGAAGGTATGATTTCTAAGATTGAAAATATAAAAAAAGAGGTAGCAAAAGTTGTCGTTGGGCAAGAGAAGATGATAGATTCTCTCCTGATTGCTCTTTTATGTGAAGGACATATTCTTATTGAAGGTGTGCCCGGACTAGCAAAAACAACAACGGTAAATGCACTCTCTAAAGCACTTGGACTTGACTTTAAGCGTGCACAGTTTACTCCCGATCTTTTGCCATCAGATATTTTAGGTGCTGAGATTTATGACCCGCAAAATAATCAGTTTAAAATTAAAAAAGGGCCTATCTTTACCAATCTTTTACTTGCTGATGAGATTAACCGTGCACCGGCAAAAGTTCAGTCTGCACTGCTTGAAGTGATGCAAGAGAAGCAAGTGACCATCGGCGATACTACTTTTAAGATTGATCTTCCATTTTTTGTTATGGCAACACAAAACCCAGTAGAACAAGAGGGAGTTTATCAACTCCCAGAAGCACAGCTTGACCGTTTTATGCTTAAGCTTGTTGTGGGCTATAACACGAGAGAAGAAGAGCTTGAAATTGCACGCCGTATATCAAGTGGCACCATGGAAACTATTGTGCCTGTCATTGATAAAAGTGAACTTGATGCCATTAAAGATGCCGTACGCAATATACATGTCGATGCTGAGGTTGAAAAGTATATGATAGAACTTGTCAATGCAACAAGATTTCCACAAGAGTACGGATTAGAAGATATAAAAGATTTCATACAGTTTGGAGCATCTCCGCGTGTAAGTATCGATATGTTTAAAGCTGTCAAAGCGATGGCATTTATGCGTGCAAAAGATTTTGTAACACCTGTTGATATTGCCTATATTATAAAAGAGCTGATGCGTCACCGTATCGTTTTAACATATGAGGCGGAGGCTGAAGGTGTTACAACAGATGAAATTATTCAAAAAGTTCTTGAAGCAGTAGCAATCCCATAAGGCGGAAAAAGTGAGCAAATTACAAAAGATACTTGTTCGGGCTCGCCGTCAGGTCTTTTCGGAGATGGTAGGAAACAACTCTTCTGTTTTTCAAGGAGAAGGGTACGATTTCATTGAACTGCGTGAGTATATGCCGGGTGATGATATTCGTCATATCGATTGGAATATTACCGCAAAACTGCAAAAGCCCTATGTTAAGATATTTCGTGAAGAGCGTGAACTTAATGTTGTTGTAGCATCTATGCTTAACGGAAGTGTGCATTTTGGTTCAAAACGATTTAAACAGGATGTTATCGCAGAGATCATAGCGATGCTTAGCTTCTCTACGATAAAAAATGGTGATCTGCTAAGCTCGTATATCTTTACAGATAAGTTAGAGTCTCACCCCAAGCCAAGTAAGAAGCTTTTTTCTGTGCATAGAAATGTTGATGAGGTTATAAGCTTTGAAGCTTTAAATCATAAAGCAGACTATAAAGTGCTTGCCGATACGCTTTTTAAACGACTAAAAAGAAAGTCACTCGTCATTGTTGTAGGAGATTTTTTTGAGATTCCTGATTTTAAACTTTTGGCAAAAAAACATGAAGTTATTGCTGTTGTTGTACGGGATATTTTAGAAGAAAAACCACCGAAAATGGGATTTGCTTCACTCATTGACCCAGAGAGTGGCAATGTTTTAGAGGGTGATTTTAATGATGCAACGGTAGTATCGTATGCAAAAAAAGTGACTCTGCATGACAGAGAACTCTATGCTGCATTTAGAAAGCATCATGTGCGTTTTACCAAAATTTATACACATCAGAGTGTTGGTGTGGCACTTAGAAGATTGTTTGAGGGTAGATAAGATGCAAGATATATCGACAAAAGAGATACCACTTCATGATATAAAGCCACTACTTGATATAGAGGATTATTCATTTTACTATTTTTTAGGTGTGCTTGGTATCGGAACTATTATTATTCTTAGTGGAATCTATCTGTTATATAGATATTTTAGTGCAAAGAAAAAGTTCAATCTTCGAAAAGAACATTTTAATCTTTTGCAAGATATTGATCTAAATGAGACAAAAAAAGCCGCATATGGATTGACAGAGTATGGTGCAACCTTTGCAGATGACAGCGAGTATCATCAAAAAACCTATCAGGATATGCTTGAGCATTTACAGATGTTCAAGTATAGAAAAAGTGTTGATGATTTTCACAGTGAAACATTGCAAATCATAGAGTTATATAGAGGTATGATAGATGTTTGACGGACTCTATTTTGAATTTCCAAAAATAGCCTTTGTAATCTTCTTTTTCATTGCGTGTGAAACACTTTGTAAGATGAAACTTCCATCTATCTACTTTCCTCACGCAAGCCAATTTATGAAAAACGGTATTGCCGCATCAAAATTGTTGTTTTTTTTAAAATGGGTAGGAGTAGTGATGCTAATCTTAGCTTTGATGTCTCCGGTCAAAGATGAATCTTACGAACTTGCACCAAAGCATGGGCATGAGATAGCTTTGATTTTGGATGCATCCGGGTCTATGCAGAGAGACGGTTTTGATATGAACGACCCAATGACGACGCGTTTTGATGTCGTTAAAAATATAGTAAGAGATTTTATACAAAAACGAAAGAGTGATAACATCGGTCTTGTTGTCTTTGGAACATACTCCTTTATCGCTTCACCGCTTACCTATGATGAACATATACTCTCGCGTATAGTTTCACAGCTCCAAATTGGTATGGCAGGAAAAGATACTGCACTCTATGAAGCATTGGCTCAAGGGGTCAATCTCTTAAAGATGTCCAAAGCAAAATCAAAAGTAGCGATTTTACTGACAGATGGACGCTCTACCCCAGGGGTTGATAGAATCCCTCCTAATGTTGCTATAGATTTGGCAAAAAAAGAGGGAGTAAAGGTCTATCCTATCGGTATAGGCGGATCAAATGAGTATAATCGTGCAGTGCTTGTTAAGATTGCAAAAGAGACAGGCGGTGCTGCATTTGGTGCTTCAAGTGCAGATGAGCTTAAAGCTGTTTATGCAAAGATTGATACATTAGAGAAGAGTGATATTAAAAATGAGACTTTTACCTATATGAAATACTACTACTTCTACCCACTCTTCATAGGTCTCATTTCGTTGATGCTCTACATCTATCTCAGAAATAAAAGAGGGAGTGCGTAATGAGTTTTTTACATCCGGAATTTTTATACTATATGCTGCCGCCACTTTTTATTTTGTTTGGATTGCTTTTAACACAACAAGAGGTTCAAGCAACTTTTTTTTCCAAAGAGGTGATAGATAGACTGCGTGTAAGTGCCAATACCTTGACACTCAAAGCAAGAAATGCACTTTTTATGCTTATTGGTATTTTGCTGATTTTTGCACTTTCAGGACCGGTTATCAAAGAGGGAAAGATAGAGATAAAAGCCAAGAGTGCAGATATTATGATAGCGCTTGATATTTCAGACTCCATGCTAGCAACAGATCTCTATCCAGATCGTCTAAGGCTAGCCAAACAAAAGGCTTTGGAATTTTTACATTTTGCACCAAATGAGCGTATCGGTATCATTGCATTTGCAAAAAACTCCTATCTAGTTTCACCGCTGAGTTTTGACCACAAGGCTGTGGAATTTTTACTTAAAAATCTTAATACAAACTCCATAACAGAGCAGGGAACAGACCTTATGGAGATGCTTAAAGTAGTAGATAAAAGCATTAAGAGTGAGTCACGCAGATATATTTTGCTTTTGAGCGACGGTGGTGATACCGAAGATTTTTCACGCGAGATTGCCTATGCAAAAGAGCATAATATTGTTATCTTTATCTTAGGTATCGGAACAAAAAAAGGAGCACCCATTAAGCTTAAAGATGGTGGGTTTGTCAAACAAAACGGAAAAATAATTTTGACAAAACTCAATGAAAAGATAGCCGACTTGGCAACCAAAACAGACGGTGTTTATATAGAGGGAGTGAATTCAAACAGTGATATAAAAGCCATGTTGCGTGAGATAGAGACAAAAGCAAAGAGGAGAGAGATGAAATCAGAAGAGATAGAGAAGTATGTTCCACTCTTTTACTATCCTGTGGGGGCTGCGCTTATCCTTCTACTTATTGCCACATCATCTATGAGTAAGCGAAAAAAGGTAGAAGTGCCATCTATGTTTCTGTTGGCTCTTATATTTTTTAATGCTCCTAGTGCTAAAGCAGGTCTTTTGGATTTTGTAGAGTTAAAAGAGGCTAAAGAGGCTTATGAGCATAAAAAGTATAAAAAGTCAGCACAATATTTCGATGCCTATGCGAAAAAATCCGACAGTGGAGAGGCCTACTACAATGCAGGAGATGCGTTCTATGAACAGAAAAAATATAAAGAGGCTTTAGAGAGTTATAAAAAAGCAAAATTTAGCAGTAGTGAAGCACGCGCGAAGAATTTTGCGAATATGGGAAATGCTCATGCCAGACTCGGGAGTGAAGAAGAGCTGAAAAATGCGATAAAAGTATATGAAGAGTCCTTGAAGCTCAAAGAAGATAAAGAGGTTCGTGAGAATTTGGAAGCTGTGAAAAAAGCGTTGCAGAAAAAGCAAGAGCAAAAACAGCAAAACAAGCAACAGAACAAAAAGCAGCAGAATCAAAAA
>JANEIH010000039.1 GCA_024513425.1 Sulfurimonas sp.
GGGATTGTTTGGTTTTTCAGGGCTGACTATTTATATAATATGGTAGCTAAATTATTAAAGTATTTTTTGTCTAGCTTTTAGGGAGCATTCCTATAAACTTTTCTCTATCTTCCGCAGATTTAAATGCACTTTTTGGAAAAAAGAGAAAGGAGTCCTCTCTATACAGTAGATAACCGCTACTTAAAGAGATGACCTCTAAAATCTCTTGCCATTTTATAAGATTTTCATCAATTTTCAAGTTATTCTCATCTATCTCAATGATAAATTTATGATTTTTTATATCAGAAGCCATAAACCCACGAAGCAATATATTTTTACGCAGTGGCCAATGCAAAACATACCAATAAACTACAAGAAAAGTTGAGACAATTAACAATCCGTAAATATCTTTGTTAAGTGCTCCAACAACACCAAACTGTGTAAGTGCTATAAAAAACCACCCTAAAAATCTCTTTGGAGAATGTTTCATATTGAAGTCATAAATAGCTTTGCTTGCCTGCAAGAAAATCTCTTTGTCCCACACATATACTAACTTTATCTTCTTAGACATGCTCATCACACTCTTTTATCATTAAGTCCTCTTTTTTGATACATCCCTGCTCTTGTAAATCCTCTAGTAATGCTTTGGCTTGCAAATATTTTTCATCATATATCTTTTTGTTTGCTGCATAAAATCTGCTCTGCTTCCTCCCATACCAATATGCTAGTGCTACAGAAGAAGCAAAAAGAGCATAAATCCACCACTGCCAATCTTTTAAATTGAGAAGCACTATGAAATACTGCACAGAGAAAAGAACAAAAAATTCGATTGAAAAGATGATGACAAGTGTAGCACTCTGTTCAAAATCAAGTGTATATTTTTCAAGCTCACGCAACAAAGCTAAAATTTTATTCACTTGCTTTGCCTTGGACTTGCACTTATCTTTTAAATCATCTATCTTAATATCTCTTATGTGAATATTGCTCAAATTATACTCAACAGTTGTCTGCATATAATCATTTAAAATTTCAGGACGCTTTTGCATCGCTTCATATATCTCATCTTCACTGACACGATTTTTCTTCCAAAATCGCTGAACATCTTGCAGTACCAAGTCATAAAGACCTACTGTTTTTATCTCTTTAGTAACTCGCTGTAGGTTTATCAACTTTCACTTCCTTATTTTGAATCTAGAGTATATCCGGACTCTTTTTTCTAATTTGCAAATGCAGGATCATCTGCTGATTCTATCTCATCTTCTATGCCGTAAGAGGAGGTTTTATCTTCAGTAGGTAAAAAAATTCCGATCAACCCTTTGATACCAAAGCTCATAACAATGTTATATAAAAACACAAACCATGCAATCAATAGCATACTTCCAAAAATAGCCGCAAATATCATATCCGGATTGAACTGTCCGTCAACATAGAGGTGACGACGAAGCATTCCGTCTAGTCCGGCCATACCCATAAATGCACCCATTCCAATACCACCTATGAGGTGTAACCAATAGTGTATATTTGAGAGCTTGTGTGAGTAAAGCTTTGTGTTGTTTGTCACAATTGGCCACAGTACATAAACAGCAGAATAGAGTGTCATATAGAGACCGACAATCAGTGCAATATGTACATGCGCCCCAATAATCCACTGTGTATTATGCAATACTCTATTCATCCCCATATCTGCTTGAATAATAGCAGCAGGTACAGCCAAACCAAACCCAACGAGTCCACCAAGAAGATACTTTAACTCCATTGTCATTTTCAATGGGCGAGCTTTCCAGAGCGTTACAAGTGTAATAAAAAGCGCAAGCCCCTGCGTGAGCAGTTCAAATGCCGTTACCATTTCACCAGAAATCAATTTCATCATTTCAGGTTGACCTTGGTCACCAAGAAGGTGATGTGACCAAACCATCCAAGAGACAAGAAGCTCAAGCATCAATGCCGCACGCGCAACATTTTCCATAAAGAGCTTTTGCCCAGTGATGAGTGTAGCTAAGAGATACCATGAACCCGCAACATAGATGAGAACAAGTCCATCAGCAACAAGATCAAGCCCCCACCAAAAAAAGTTCTTGTAGAGTAGTGCATCAATTGCTGAGACATCCCATGAAGTTCCACTAAGATCTGCAAGTAAAAAGAGAAGAACCAAGATGCCTGCACCTAAAATAACTACAGCATCTAAAAATGTATCGACCGTACCACGAAAGATAGCCACAACAGGGAGTGCGAGTGCAGGCTCTTTTGTGTATGGCGGCTTGCCTCTTAGCTTATTTATCAAATTCAACACTCCATCAATACCAAAACCAGAAATTAGTAACTCTTTCATTGTTTTATCTTGATGTACGCCTACGCGAGCAAAGATCGTTGCATAGATATTATAGATAAATCCAAATGTACCAAACATAATAAGCGCCACACCAATGATAAAGACAACCCCGCCAATAGCACTAAACTGCAAAGTATCTGCCGGAAGTGGCCAATAAAGCGTATAAAGCGGTGCATATCGCCATATAAATGCAGCTATCCACGCAAGTGCTGTCCCAAATGTAATTAGCAACCATGTCCAATTTGCAAGCTTTACACTATAGAGCGGTTTTTTAGTAAGATAAGGTACCAAAAATAAAAAAGCACCAAATACAAGTTGATATGTTGAACCAAAGATTCCAACGATTGGGTGCACTGTCATAATTGAGAAGAAATGATCAGGGTGAAAGAACTGTTCAGGAATGGGATTGCCAGAAACACGCCCAACCTCAACCATCCTCATTATCATACCCTCTAAAGCAACAAGCCCATAAAACAAAAAGCTTGTCACAACTGCTCGAAGCGTCACTTTTTGCAAAGCATTGAGACTTTTGTGATTAAAATTCGTACCCTCTGTAAGGTTTTTTATAAAACTCATTTTTTCAATCCTCCCTTTTTACAGCCTGTTACTTTTATAAAGTTTTTCACTTCCATTAAATCCTCTCCATCTTCACTATATTGATGCGGACCGGAATACTCTGTTGAGGTCATATTAAAAACACCATTATGATTAAATGTCCAAAGAATATCATTTGGCGTTCCCGGATTTACCTGCATCTGCATTACCATAGAACCATCCTGGCGAAAAAGTCCAAATCCATATGTCAAATCATCACTTTTAATATTAAAAAGAACTCTCTCTTCGCACTGAACTATTACCTGTTTCGCCGGAAGCTTCCATTTATGGTTTTTTACCTCTATATTATATACTGCATCAGGCTTGATATTATGCCTATCTATATCTTCAGATACCCATGGAATTGTGTTGTATGTAAAGATATGGTGCCCCACACCACCAGCAACTAAAAATGCCATATACCAGTAAAATGGTATGCGAAAGACCGATTTTGCATCTTTTCTTGTCAGGTTGTACCCAAACCACGCAACAATAGAAATAATCATCGCCGCATAGATGGAGTATGCAACCCAATGAAACGCAAGTAATTGAGCCGAGTTTGTAAATGTCATCTTCTTTTCTCCTTTGAATTTTATAGAATTTTATAGAAATGATTAAATATTAATCTTGATATATATCAATAATTATATATATTTTTTACATATATTGAGTAATTATTAATCATACACTATTTTTAAACTGTATATTTTTTAATCATATATAGATAGGCAAAAAAGTTCTCATATATTATAATTACACTATCAATCAACATCAGGAGAGATTTTATGGCAGGATTTAAAGCCCTTAAAGGACAAGGTGATGCAAAAACGCTTTTTGCAGCTTTTTTATATTTTGATTTTAGTTTTATGGTTTGGACAATGCTCGGACCACTTTCAACTGAAATAGCAGAATCACTCCAAGTAGCTAGTGGATTCTTAATGACTCCATCACAAAAAGCGACACTGCTTTCAATTCCAATCTTAGCGGGTGCACTACTTCGTATCTTGCTTGGATTTGGTGTTGATAAATTTGGACCCAAAAAGACAGCTCTTATGGCTCAGGGTATTGTTATTTCGGTGCTCTATTATGCATTTTTCAGAGGTGAATCCATTACATATAATGAACTTTTAGTTGTAGCTCTTGGTCTTGGTTTTGCAGGAGCTTCATTTGCAGTTGCCCTTCCGCAGGCCGGTCAGTGGTATCCGCCAAAACTCCAAGGTGTTGTTCTTGGAATTGCAGGGGCTGGGAATATCGGAGTTGTAATCGACTTTCTTTTTGCACCAAAAATTGCAGAGATTTGGGGATGGCAAGCAGTATTTTTAATAGGTGGTCTTCTCTCTACTTTTATCTTTATTGCATACTTTCTTATAGCAAAAGATGCTCCTAAAGAAGTCTATGTAACACGCCCTAAAAAAGTAGCTGATTATTTAAAACTTCTGCGTGATAAAGACACATGGTGGTTTGGACTTTTTTATGCAGTTAGTTTTGGTGGATTTGTCGGTTTTGCCAACTATATGAAAGTTTACTTGATGAATACTTATCAAGTAGATATGTCTGCTTTTGGAGTAGATATTTTCAATGAACCGAATGTAAAAGTAATTGCGGGATATTTTGGAGCATTGACAATCTTTGCAGGAGCTGTTTTGCGTCCTTTTGGCGGTGCTGTTGCTGATAAAATGGGTGGCGTGAAATCACTCTATATCTTCTTTGGCGTAGTATCTGTTTTAGCACTTATCAACTCCCTTGTTACTCTTCCTTTTTGGATAGCGATCACCATTTTATTTTTTATCATGGCTTCACTTGGTATGGCCAACGGTGCAGTTTTTCAACTTGTGCCTCAAAGATTTGGTAAAGATATTGGTATAATGACAGGACTTATTGGTGCTGCCGGTGGTATCGGTGGCACAATTCTTGTCAAAACACTTGGTTGGTCAAAAGCTACATTTGACGGATATGGCACCGGTTTTATGATATTTGCAGGAATTGTTTTAGTAGCTATCATCGGTATCTCACTTGTAAAAACAAGATGGAGAACAACTTGGGGTGTTGCAGCGGGTGGTAAAATTTAAAAAGGATACATTATTATAACATCACATACTCTTAAATTTTCCGGTTTTTCACTCGCTAAACGCAAAGAGCTTATCGGGGATGATTTTTATGATGTCAAAACCATTGGTGACTTAACAGTTGCCATTGTTTGTGATGGTGTTGGTAGCGCGCTTGAAGGTGCTGCTGCTGCAAAACGCACAACACAGCACCTTATGAACAACCTTAAAATTCGTCCAAAATCTTGGGAAATAGAAAAATCAATCAAATCCTTCATAGAGTCTATAAATGCTATCCTTTATCAAGAGTCTCAAGCAAATTATGAATCTCCTGAACTAGTCACCACCTTAACCATTGTTGTTATTCGGGGTAATCGTCTCTATGGTGCAAATGTTGGGGATAGCAGAGTCTATCTTTATCGAAACAACAGACTCAACCAACTCTCATATGACCATGTGATGGATGAAAAAGGCTATGAAAATGTTCTCACGCAGGCTATAGGAATAGCACCTAAAGTAAAACCTTACTATTTTGAAAATATTGTCCAAAAAGATGACAAGATTCTTCTTTGCAGTGACGGTCTCTATAATGTTTTAAATGAAAAAGAACTCGCAAAAAACATCAAACTCGGAAATGCACATACACTTGTAAAAAAAGTGAGTGCAAAAGAGGAGGACAATCTTCCTGATGATGCAACAGCTGTTGTCATTGAGATTCTCAAAGCTGATGAATATGCAACACTCAGATGTCAAAAGCTGACAATCCCTCAAACATTAAAAAAAAGAGAAGTTATTGATGGTTATGAGCTTATCAAACCACTTATTCAAAATGAGCGTACATGGCTTGTCCATAAAAAAACAAAAGATTATGTACTTAAGTTTGCACCTTATGAAGCAATCAATGATGAATCAATACTAGATCTTTTTGTAAAAGAGGCTTGGAATGCAAAACGACTAAAAGTTGACTTCTTTCCAAAGGCAGTCATTCCAAAAACACGCACAATGCGTTACTATGTTATGCAGCTCTTTAAAGGTGAAGATCTTGACCACTACCTCACACATAAACAACTCACAATTGATGACAGTGTAGAGCTCGCAGCAACTCTTTTAAATATGTCACAGTTCCTACTTAGGTATGATCTGATTCACGGTGATATCAAACCACCAAATATTATGATTGCAAAAGATGATGATGAGAATCTGGAGTTTAAAATCATTGATTTTGGAAGTATTACAGAAATTTTTTCAACTGATTCTAGAGCAGGAACACCTAGCTTTTTAGCACCTGAGCGTTTTTTAGGTAATGTTATCAGTGAGACAACTGAAATCTTTTCCATTGGTGTCACACTCTATATAGCGCTCACAGGAAAATATCCATACGGGGAGATAGAACCTTTTCAAAATCCATCTTTTAAAGAAGCAAAAAAACCAAGCTCTTTTAATAAAAATATTCCTGACTGGCTCGATAGTGTCATCATGCGTTCAATTACTATTGATAAAGAGCAGCGATACTCCCATTACTCAGAGATGCACTATGAGCTAACACACCCGGAAAAAGTAAAGCCATACTTTACTAAAGATGCACCGCTTATTGAAAAATCACCGCTTATTTTTTACAAACGCGCTTTTATCCTTATGACTTTTGTCAATTTTATTCTTATCTATCTTCTACTTAAATAGCAAAGAGATAAGATAAAAGCAGATAGTTTTATGGACTACTCCTCTTTTTTCTCTGCAACAGGAGTGATAGGCTCACCCAACTCCTCTTCAATTTTTGCACGCCGTTCTGCCATATTCAAACGAATCTCATCAAGTATAGAGGGTGAGATGTTATCATCTTTGAGCCATTTAACCTCATCAATATGTCCTCCATAATCAGCACCCATCTCTTCGATTTTTGTCTCATACTCATCTAGATCGAAACAGACCTCAACACGCTCATTGCAAGAATCTGTTACATCTCTAAGCTCTATAAACCATTTATCAGAATCATCAAGTTTAATCGTAGAAGTAAACATAACAGCCATTACTCAACTCCATCGGGATTACTTAAGCTCTTGGCAAAATTGACAAGTTCGCCATCTTTTTTCTTTAAATCTCCATGGTATGTTACCCTGTCAATCTCAACATCTTCATTTTTAAGTAAATTTGGTACGGCATCTGATTCATTAATCACTTTAATATTTGCATCAAGTTCATCTTCGGAGTATGCCATTTGCATATCTGCAGCAATTACATGAGGAATCGCTTCAATAACTTTAAGTTTGCTCAACTCTTCACTGACATCTTCACCCTCTATGGTAATAATAATACGCCCTTTTTCATCATGAAGATGGTAGTCACATACTTCACAGCTCTTCAAACTCTTAACAACTTCATCTAAAAACTTCGGTAGTGTCTGTACTACAATACTTGATATATTCACTATTCTATCCTTTTTATTCGTAAATTACTTTTCTTATTTTTTCACTACTCTCAGCACGCATTTTATCATACAATCTTTGATATTTCAGCTTAGTTTCGCAAGAAATCGGTGTTCGGAGTGATTTATACTCCACTAATTTACCATTTTTATACACTCCTGAAACTATCGCTTCAACCCAATAAAAACCTTTATCTTTTCGCATATTTTTAATAATACCTATCCACTGTTTTCCAGCTTGGATGGTACTCCACAAATCTTTAAAAGCACCACTTGGCATATCGGGATGCCGTACGATACTGTGTGGCTTGCCAATAAACTCACTCTCGTGATAACCACTTATCTCGCAAAAGGTTTCATTTGCATAGGTAATATTCCCGGACAGATCCGTACGCGAGATAATAAGTTCATGCTCTGGTACTTCTGTCTCAATTAAAAATTCACTCTCATTAAATTCCATCACAATATACCTCCTGCTTACTTTATTTTAAAATACCAAACACTATTAGAGCTACTGTTGATAAAAAACTTTTTTTCATTAATGAAATATATACCATTGACTATCATCTTATCTGATGCAAATTTCCCTATTGGTTCTCTCGTTCTTGTATGAAAAAGTGTAATATTATTGTTCATATCACTACTATATGCACCGATGAGACCACTAGGACTCAAGCCAACTCCATAAACAAAAAACTTCGAAGCTTTATAGTACCCGCTTCCGGTCTCTACATTGTAAATACCCGCTCGTCTATCTTGACCTCCAGCTAAAACCATATCGCCTTTAAAATCTACCGAGAAGATATTGTCAACATTTTGACCGCTGAGCGTTTTGCTGTTTTTACCATCTTTAGTAGAGAGAATATGCACATCTCCGCTCTCATCTGCAATCGCCACCATACTTCTGTCGTTATTAAGCGCGAAACTGGAAAATTTTGACATAGATGCCTGTCTTGTCCAGTTCTTCTTTTTGCTCTTTATATTATAAGAAATAAT
Organism: Sulfurimonas sp.; assembly: GCA_024513425.1. Lineage (GTDB taxonomy): Bacteria > Campylobacterota > Campylobacteria > Campylobacterales > Sulfurimonadaceae > Sulfurimonas. Next base: position 8,366 of record JANEIH010000039.1, read on the forward strand.
ATCATTACTAATGAGTGCCATTAGGATATTTTCACTGTCAATAAACTTTGCTTTAATGATATTGAGCTTATCATCTTTAGAGATGATAAGTTGTGACTTATTGTCCTTGTAGAGATCTATTCGACTATATCCTCCACTCTCTTGTGAAAGAATTAAAAATCTCTTATCTACCATATCGAGAGAAAATATTTTTGAGTTGACATCATCTCCCATAAAATCTTTAATCTTCTTTAGTTTTATCTTTTTTATCTCTTTTTTACTTTTGGTATCAAAAATCTCCACTTTACCGTCATCTGTTGCAACATAAAGTATCTTTTTTGCATACAATACATCTGTTACAAGACCAGAAGAGAGTTTGTATATATATTGAGGCTCTATAAGATTTTCCCCAAATAAACTTGTAAAAAAAATCAAAACTAAAAATATATATTTCATATTAACTCACCTTTAAAATATCAATGGCATCTACAGGACAACGCCCTATACAAAAACCGCAACTTGTACATTTTTCACTTATCTCAGGCATAAACATCGCCTTAAAATCAATAGCATTATCAAGACATGGATCTTTGCAAGAAAAACACATAACTCCCTGCCAACTCAAACACTTCGATTGATTAATGATAATATTTGCCTCAATATACTGCTTCTCCTCAACCAAAAGCACATCGCTAGGACATGCTATGGCACACTCATCGCAGTAGGTACATCCGCGTGCACTCAAATCCAACCTTGGTGTTTTGTCTTCTGTTATGACAATTATCTGCTCTTGACACAAAGAGGCACACTCCCCTTTACAATTTTGACACTCTGTGGCAAAAGCATCAGTATCTTTATAGTATGGAGGCCTTAAAAAAACATCCTTCTCTCTTGTCTCCCTTGCTGCCTCTTTTGCAGAGGAAGAGAGAAAGCCAAAAAGCTCTCTTCTTTCCATATTATCTACTACTTGGCAGTATCAATATGTTTCATCCATTTAGACTGATCCCAAGATGATTTTGAAGCACCATCAGGAGATGTATAAACCGGAGTAAAGCGACTCTCATCTACAAGATTATTTTTAGCCTGCTGAGCATGACACTGTGAGCAGTTAAATCTCCCTTTATAAAGATGTTGATCTTTATTAACCTTAATAGAAACATTTGCTAACTTTTCAGATGAAGTATTTTTAACTGTTTTACCATTTTTAAGAATTTTATCACCCTTAATTGCAGTTTTTGGTCTAAAGTTTGTAAAGTGAGAAATTGGAATCGGCGTTGCACCCATAGATGAAGCCACATCTGGCATATGACACGATATACACTGATTATTGTTTTTAGTAATCGGCAACATACCTGTTGTATCATGAGGAATCATTGGTGGAGCATCTTGGAATGCTCTTGGAATCTTTTTAGATGTGCCAGGTGCTGCTGAACCATATTCAACTTTTGGTGGAATAACATCTTCTTTAAGAAGGTCGTTTGCACCTCTGTATCCTAAATTAGCCTCAGTAATTGTTGGCTTAACAATACTTTTCTCAGCTTTTGCTTCTGTATTTGTATCACTACATCCAACAAGAAGCAGAGCTGAAGTAACTAGACCTATCGTAATTTTTGTTAAAATTTTCATTTTACTCTCCCGTTTTTTTATTTTGAATAAAATCTCTTATTGAGAATTTTAAAGCATCATCATCACATACTTCAATACATCGTGCACAGTTTGTACACTCACCTGAAAGTACAGGAATCGACTCTTTACCTATCATATAAAGTACCTGTTTTTCAGGACAAACTACTTTACATTTCATACAAAGAGTGCAATTCTCTTCAGTGTGATGCACCCTAATAAAACTAAACTTTCCTAAAATTGAATAAAAACCGCCAAGGGGACAAATATGACCACACCAACCGTTTTTCAAAACCAACAAATCAAACACAAAGATAATAAATATTGCTGCCCATCCAAATCCTATTCCAAAAATGATACCACGATGTAGCATCGAAATTGGTGAAATGAACTCAAAAGCTGTAATTCCCATCACTGCAGAGACAATCAAACTAAGTCCCAATACCCAATATCTTACATTTCTACTTATTGGCTGTTTTTGAAGCTGTGCTCTATCAATATCAAACACTCTTCGCAAATAGTTTGCACTATCTGTAACCATATTTATAGGACAAACCCAAGAACAAAACGCACGCCCTCCAATAAGAAAGTAAAAAAGCATTGTAACTGCTACACCTAACAGTAAATCTGTTGCAACAATTACACCTGTTACTAGCATTTGCATCACTGCAAATGGATCACTCATCGGAATAATTCCAAAGATTTCAGATGTTGAAAGATTTCCTTGTAAAATCTTCCATCCCCATGCATTTGCACCAAAAAAGAGAACCAATATCCCAATCTGTGTAAATCTTCTTAGTATTAGATATCTGTAACTATTCCATATTTTACTCATCCAACAAGCCTTCAAATCCTACATTAAGCTTATCTACAGCTTTTTTTCTACTTATATTTGTCGTTGTTTGAATTGCGTGAGCATCTTTTAGTCTCGCCTCATCCTTTTTATCCCAGCCTTTTATGTAATAGTTTCCGGCTTTTCCCATCGCTACCTCACGCGGCAAAATAAAAATCGCAGGTTTCTCCGTTACACAAGCATTCTCACACATTCCGCACCCCGTACATGCATCTGCGTGAACTACTGGTTTTAAAAATGCATGCTTGCCGGTTCTTTCGTTTTTAGAATACTCAACAGTTATCGCTTGACCCAATATCGGACATGCTCTATAGCAAGCATCACATTGAATTCCCCAAAAAGCAATACAGCTATTTTTATCAACAACCGCAAGCCCCATATCAGCTATATTAATATCAAGGTGACCATCAACCGTTACACTCGACTCATCAAGCGCACCACTTGGACAAACCGGAACACATGGAATATCTTCACACATATAACAAGGGGTCTTCCTTGGTGTAAAAAATGGTGTCCCAATCGGCATATTATCACCTGGTTTTGCAAGTTTTAGTGTGTCATATGGACACGCTTCAACACACAAACCACATTTGATACATATTTTTAGAAAATCATTCTCTTTTATAGCTGCAGGCGGACGCAGTATAAGCGACGAAGCTTTCGCTTCATCAAGATATGCACTCCATATCATTCCGCCTATTGCTGCATAGCCGACACCTCTTGCCATATTTAGAATAAACTTTCTTCTATCACTAAGAGGCTTTTTTGCTTCTGAATGGTTACTCAAAATAATACTTCCTTTGTTAAAACTATGCTTTATAAATTTTTACAGCACATTTTTTAAAGTCTGTCTGTTTTGACATAGGACATGTTTGGTCAAGTGTCACTTTGTTGATAAATACACGCTCATCAAACCAAGGTACAAATACCAATGGTTTTGGAGGTCTATTACGCCCACGAGTCTCAACACGAGCTCTTACTCTACCACGACGAGATTCAACCCAACAAAGATCATTATCTTTCAACCCTCTCTCTGCGGCTGCTTTAGGGTTCATATAGACCAATGCTTCTGGAACCGCACGATACAGTTCAGGTACACGCATAGTCATTGTTCCTGAGTGCCAATGTTCAAGTACGCGACCTGTACATAGCCATAAGTCATAATTTTCATCTGGCATTTCTGGCGGATCCATATACGGACGAGCAAAGATTTTTGCTTTATCAGTCAATGGTTTTTTCTTTTTATCTTGTACGCCGGTCAAACCACCTGATGGTAATGCTTTTGCAAGTGGGCCATAGAATGCAAACTCACTGCCTCTGCCATTCTCTTTTGCATGTTTTGCTGCATATGGATCAAACTTAACATTAAATCTCCACGGAGTCTCTTTACCATTAACAACTGGCCATTTAAGTCCGCGAACTTTATGATATGTAACAAAATCTGCTAAGTCATGACCATGACCACGACCAAATGAAGCATACTCTTCCCAGAGGTATTGATGAATCATAAAACCATAGCCTTTGAACACTTTGCCGTCAGTTCCTACAACATTTCTCTCATCACCAATACAGTCAGAGTTATCATACCCTTTTTGTGGGAAAGAGTCTAAATCAATTTTATATTTTTTCGCTCTATCATTAGCATAAAGAATCTCAAACATTGTTGTATCTGGTTTATAGCCCATTTTATATGCTTCTTTACGAACATCTGGAAGCTTTTTACCATTTCTAAGAGTATATGCACCCCACAAATCATCCACAGTAAAGCGTTTTGAAAGCTCAACCCACTGCCAAGTATCAGACATTGCTTCACCTACAGGAAGAACTTGCTGTCTCCAGTGTTGTGAGCGTCTCTCAGCATTTCCGTAAGCACCCCATTTTTCATAAATCATAGCAGATGGTAAGATAAGGTCAGATACCATAGCAGAGATTCCTGGATATCCATCAGATGTTACAATGAAGTTATCCATCTCACGAGCAGCTTTTACCCAGTGTTTTGCATTTGCAGAATCTTGGTACGCATTACATACATTTACCCACGCAAACTTAACAACACCATCTTCAATATCACGGTGGATTTTCATCATGTGCTGATTGCCGACAGGGTTGAGTGTTGTAGCAGGAATATGCCACCTTTTTTCTGCAATAGCTCTGTGTTTAGGATTTTTAACCATCATATCAGCCGGTAGACGGTGACAAAATGTACCGACTTCACGAGCAGTACCGCAAGCTGAAGGCTGACCGGTTAAAGAGAATGCTCCAGAGCCCGGTCTTGCTTGCTTGTTTAGCATAAAGTGAACATTGTAAGAGAGTGTATTATCCCAAGTGCCGCGTGTATGCTGATTCATACCCATAGTCCAGAAACTTATAACTTTTCTATCTTTTTCAATGTAAAGTGCCGCTAAATCTTGTAGTTTTTTCTTAAAGCCTTTAAGAGACTCTTCCGGATCACCCTTACAGAGTTTTGCAGTATAATCCAATGTATAAGGAGCTAAAGATTTTTTATACTCCTCAAAAGAGATTTCCCAGTGTTTGAGTGTTCCCGGAGTATTTTTTATTACACTACCGGTTTTATAGCCATACGGCTCCAATGCAGGACCTTCCAAATCAGAAACAACTTTACTCATCTCTTTCTTGTATGTTTCCATCTCAAGATCATTGTATTTACCATCTTTTAAAGATTTTTCACCAGCGCGTCTGAAACCATATCCGATATTTACAGGACCAGCTGCAAAAATGATATTTTTCTTGATAAAATCCCAATCAATTGCTTCAGGGTGATTATAGACAATCTCACGAGCAAGATAGTTCCATAAAGCAAGGTCGGTATTTGGTCTAAAGATAATGTTAAAATCACCAAGATCACATGTCCTGTGTGTATAGGTCTGAATATTTACAATTTTTACACGATCTGGATTTGATAATTTTCTATCAGTTACACGAGACCACAAAATTGGGTGCATCTCTGCCATATTTGAACCCCAAGTTACGATTGTATCCGTAAGCTCAATATCATCATAGCAACCAGATGGCTCATCTATACCAAATGTTTGATAAAAACCGACAACCGCAGATGCCATACAGTGACGAGCATTCGGATCAATAGCATTTGATCTAAATCCACCCTTCATCATTTTCTGAGCAGCATACCCTTCCATAATAGTATATTGACCAGATGCAAATACTGCTACACCTTCAGGACCTTTCTCTTTAAGTGCACTTCTGATGTGTTT
>JANEIH010000040.1 GCA_024513425.1 Sulfurimonas sp.
AGTTAATAACTTTACCGTACTCGGGAGATAATAAGATAAGTAAAAAACGGTCCGCCAATGATCACTGTGATGATACCGATAGGCAGTTCGCTTTGCGTTGGTATGGCACGCGTAATAGTATCACACAGTACAAGAAAAAACCCACCAAAAAGAGCTGTTTTTATGATGCGTTTCTCTACCGTAAATGGATAAAGTTTTGTAACGATATGGGGAACAACAAGTCCGATAAAACCGATAGGTCCGGAGATACTCACAAGCAGACCGATAGCCAAAGAGGCGATAAGCAGAAGCCAAAGTGTGACTTTTTTACTCTCTACCCCTTTGAGCTTTGCACCCTCTTCTGAGACACCGAGAAGTTGTAATTCAAAACGATAAGCATAGATAGCAAGCGTTAGTAAAAGAGCAGTAATACCTAAAAGAAGAGGTTCATCCCAGCCAATAATAGAGAGGGAACCCATTGTAAAACGAATGAGCATATCGTTTTGAATGGTGTTACCAAGATAAAAAACAAGCATTAACAACGAGGTGTAAAAAAGTGAAAGAGCAATACCTAAAAGCAGAAGTGAGCTCTGCTGTGATCCTCGTAGAAACCGTGAAAGGTAAAGTAGTAAAAATATTGTCAATATAGCTCCAAAGAATCCAAAAAGTCCTACAGCCTCAATACCAAATAAAATACTACCAACTCCTAATTTAATAGCTACTCCCGCTCCAAGTGTTGCCCCACTTGAAACTCCAAGAGTATAAGGAGTCATCAATGGGTTTCGAAAAAGTGTTTGAAAAAGCAGACCACTCAGAGCTAAGATACTTCCGGCAAAAAAGCTAAAAAATACTCGAGGAAGTCGTAAATCATAAAAGATCTGAGCACTGAGTGACTCTGCGTGAAAAAGATCTAAAAGATGCAAATTGACTGCACCAAAAAAGGGAGAGATAACAAGCATAGAGAGAAGCCCAAACCATATCAGAGCTCTAGTCATACTCTACCGCTAGAGATTTTATATTTACACCATAGAGTTTGCTGAGGTTTTCATCGCTAAAGAACTCTTTTTCAAAATAGTGGGTATTTTGATTTTTTAAAAAGAGTACAGGATTGTTCATAAAATGAGCCAGATGAATATCATGTGTTATTAAAACTGTTTGGTGTGTTTGTTGCAACTGCTTAATGTGTCTAGCGATGATTTTTGCATTTTTTGGATCAAGGTTTGCTGTTGGCTCATCAAAAATGATAAGTTGGCTCTCCTGAGTAAGTGCTTGAGCCATCAACACAAGAGCAGTCTCACCGGAACTAAGTGAATTGAGTTTCTGATGGCAAAGGTGCATAATACGCAAAAGCCCCATATACTGTTTTGCAAGACTCCTCTCTTTATCAGAGTAGTCAAAAAAGCTCTTCTTATAGGCAAATCTTCCAAGTAGAACAAACTCTTCAACTGTTAAAAACTCATCATAAAACTCAAGTTTTGTAGGGATGTAGGCGATTTTTTTTGCACGCTCTTTTGCAGTGTAACTCCCAATCTCTGTCCCATCTAGTGAAATTTTTCCACGATAAGGAGTCAACAGACAGATCGCTTTTGCAAGTGTACTCTTACCAGAACCGTTTGGACCCAATATACTAAGATGTTTTGGAAACTCCTGCGTGATATTTTCTAAAATTATCTGCTCTTCATAAAAACAACAAAGATTTTGCAATTTAATCATTATACATCTCACGCGAGAGTCGTTTGATGGTATGTGCTACTCTTTGGGACGGAATATAGAGATAATCTTCATCCACCATAGAGATCATACCATTTTTTGCTGCATTTATCGGGAGTGCATACCAGTTAGCAAGTGCATGTTTGACATTAACATTTGGTTCGGTTGCGTGAGAGTGCAAAATGATGATCTGATCAGGGTTTAAGGCAATGATATTTTCATAATTTAGTACCGGTTGTGAGATAGTGTCATCTTTGTAGATATTTGTGTTGCCCGTAAGCTTGATGATATCATCAAAGAAGATATTGCCACCGGCCACATAAATACCACTGCGAAGGTTCTCTTTAAGTCCATAGACAATGAGAACAGAGTGTGGTTTTTTTGTTTTTTTTATATTTTTGATGGCTGTTATAATATCTGTCAGAAGTCTATCAGCCTCTTTTGTTTTTGAAATTGTTTTACCCAAAAAGATAATAGAGTTTTTTATATCCTGTATGGTTTTTAGTTTAAGCTTAAGTCTCTTTATATGAAAATATTTGAGCTTTTCTAAAGTTTGTGCATTAAAACTCTGCCCTATAACCAAAGTAGGAGAGTGAGAGATTATCTTTTCAATACTTGGATGGGTAGAGCCACCTATAACAGGGAGCTTCCGTGCCGCATTTGGATAGAGTGAATAGGATGATGTAGCAACAAGTTCATCACCTGCACCAAGAGCATAAACAATCTCTGTAATAGATGGGCTAAGAGAGACAATTCTCTCTTTTGCCATGGCAGTGAGTGCAAAGACGAAGAGAAAGAGAAAAGTCTTTATGCTCACTTTTTGCCTTTTTAATATTTTGCATTAAGTCCTATATAGAGACTTCTGCCCATAGTTTCATAACCATCTACTGTTTGGTAATATTTATCAGTCAGGTTGTTGATTTTAGCATAAAATGTAATATATTTATTTACTTTTGCATTTGTTACAAAATCAACGATTGCATATTTTCCTGTTTGTGCTCCTTGTTTAGCTGCACTATCATATCTTTTGCCGACATATTGTGCGATCACTCCAAAATCTAAATTATTTGTTGCATAATATGTCGTACGAACATCGACCTGTGTTTGTGGACGACGCGCCAATGCTTGTTTGTTACCATCTTTTGTTTCAAGAAAAGTATAGAGTGCTTTTACTCCTAAAGCATTAAAATAGTAATCTTCATAACCAACCTCTACACCTTTAAATATAGACTCTCCTGCTGTTTGAATATATCCGAGTGTCCGGTCGTAATCAATTAAACCATTAATCTGATTATGGAAGTATCTAATCCACAGCATATCGCTTCCAAAACCTACATCACCTGTTGAAGATTTTTCAGGTTTTAAATTTGGATTCGCTCCCCATTGTCCAAAAAGTTGTCCGAGTGTTGGAGCATTGTATCCCGTACCAATGTTTGCACTAAAGTAGAAATCATTTCTAATAAATTGTTTGATTCCAAATTTTCCTGTCAATGCACTTTCAAAGGAGTTATAGCTATCATATCGAACAGATTCCGTGATGATTGTGTCGCTATTGGCTAAAATCTGAAATTTATTGTAGTTTGTAGCATAAACAGAGATCGCATTATAATTTCTATCTATATTTGGTGCAATGTCTATTTGTTCAAAATTTTGGTAAGAATGCCCAACTTTTAAAAAACTATTTGCCATATAATTAATTTTATCATCAACTTTTACTTCACCAACAGAGCCTTCGTAGTCATAATTTCCCCATTCAGAGGCTGTTTCTCTCTTAAAAGTAGAGAGATTATAGTGCAATGTTATATTACCAAGAGAGCCTTTATGCTTAAGTGCTAGTGAACAGAAACGGTTTTGCAGGTATGTATTTGGGTCTTCCGAATCTTTTGTGACACCTGCTCCACTATCATAATATACAAAGCCGTTTATCGCTTGAATATTAGCTTCAATTCTGTCGTTGTTCGTAAGATTGAGGCCAAATTTTGCATTGAGAGTTTTGTTTTCATAGCTATCTTTTTCCAATCCTAACTCATCATATCTCTTTGCATAATTAACTTCTGAGTGTTTGGGTCCTGCGGCTGAAAAACCATCATTGCTAAAATATGATCCAGAGACAAGTATATCATATCTCCTTGTGACATAAGATGCCTTTAGTGATGTTTGAAGTGTATCATAAGCACCATACTGGAGATTTAAACCTGCATGATAACCTCGTTTGGCATTAGATGTGACTATGTTGATAACCCCACCACTTGCATCACTTCCCCAAAGTCCGGATTGCGCTCCTTTGATGATCTCAATCCTCTCTACATTATTGAGCATAATTTGAGAAAATTCTGCTACTGCTCCGACAGCTGTTGGGTCGTTGTAACGGATGCCATCAACAAGAATCAAGATTCTTTTTGAACCCATACCTCGCATATAGATGGAAGAGGATGTACCGATACCGCCGTTTTGTGTTATTGTTATATTTGCAAGCCTGCTAAGAGCTTCATTGAGTGTTGTGACACGAGACTCTTCAATCTCCTCTTTTGTTATAATAGTAATATCATCCGTAACACTCTCTTTGATAAGAGATGTTCCTTGTGATGATGTGACTTTAATATTTTGAAGCGTGTATTGATTTTGAGCTTGAAGTGAGCTCACAAGAGCAACAGCAACAAGCAAAAGTCGTAATCTTTTTTGCATAGACATCCTTGAATATTTTATTTATCTGTTGTGGTTAAAAAGTATTTAAGATGCAGGCGGAGAGTTTATTTTTATCTTAAGAAGAGGTTTACCGTCAAGTGCAGATACGGCACTAAAGAATGCTGTAATTTTCTTCCATGAGCTATAGGCTTGCATGGTTGCTAGTGTAAAATAATCTCTTCCGAACCCTTTAGGTATATGCATTTCTTTTTCTCTTTAATAACCTTTTTAAAATTATAGCTAAAAAATAGGTTAAAATATACTTATGAAACTTTCCCATTTAAAACAAATTGTAAAATATTTAAAAAAATTTAAAAAAATTAGTGCCATCTATAGAGTAAGTGATACCATCGTCAAAATTGTTTTTGACAAGAGTGATACACTCTATTTTAATATGCAGCGTTCCAACTCCTCCATATTTAAGTGTAGCGAGTATCCACGCTCTAAGGTCTATAATGCTCCTTTTGATGTTATCATTTCTAAATGTTTTAATCGTTCAAATATTTTGGATGTTGTGCTTGTAGATGAGGACAAAATTATTCGTTTTAAAACCTCTTTGGCATCAGCTTATAAAGAAGAGGTGACCTATTTACAGTTTGAATTTACCGGAAAATATACCAATATAATTATTCTAAATGAAGAGGGTATTGTCTTAGAGGCGTTACGACATGTTGATCTCTTCTCTTCGTTTCGGGAAGTGCGTGTTGGACAAAAGCTCTTAAATGTTCCTCCTGCACCATTTAAAGCTAAAGAGTATTCTCTTGATGATGTTGAAGAGTTTTTGTATGAAGTTTATGAAAAAGAGCAGAGTAGCAAACTTGTGTCTCTAAAGAAGCAAAAGATTACACTATTAAACAAAAAACTGCAAAAACTGCAAAAACTTTATGACAGACTAGATTCTCAAGCAGAACTTGAAACTGAAGCAGAGCAGTTTAAGCACTATGGCAATTTAATACTATCCAATATACAAAATATCAAACCATACAGCACAAAACTACTCCTGAAAGATTACGACGGCAATAAGATAGAGATAAGACTCAATAAGCCTCACGCAACCCCATTTAGCATAAGCGAGATGTTCTTTGCGAAGAGTAAAAAAGCAAAGCAGCGTGCATTTTATTTGCATATTGAAGAGGAGTCTCTTCGTTCAAAGATAGAACATATAAAATGTTTTATCTATACGGTACAAGAGGCGAAGGATGTGGCAAAAATTGAGTTACTTTTTCCAAAACACCAGCAAAATAAAAAAGTAAAAACAAACGATTCAATCGAAACCTTTTGGGTGGAAGGATATAAAGTAGAGCTTGGGAAAAATGAAAAAAGCAATATTGAGCTTTTAAAGAGTGCCAAAGCAAGAAATATTTGGCTGCACATGAAAGAGAGACCATCCTGTCATGTAATCATTCATACGGACAAACAGCAACTTCCTCAAAATATCATAGCAACAGCGGCAAGGCTTTGTGTTGATTTTACAACAACTTCAAAAGGTAGATATTTGGTTGATTATACTCCAAGACGCGAAGTCTCCATACAAAATGGTGCAAAAGTATTGTATAATAAGTACAAAACAATAGAAGTAGATACAAGAGAATAGGAGAGAAACACAAAATGGCTGTCGGTTTTATTGGTGGTGCAATTTTAGTCAATCAAATGACACCTGCGGTCACACCTGTGCAAGGTGGGCAATATACCCGTTTTGAACTACAAAATATTGCTGCCCAAGTTGCTGTCAATGAAAAACAAAAAGAGGCAGAAGATGTGCGTCCTACAGAAAAGAACCATGCAATTGATCCTGACCGTGAGCATCAGCGTCAAGAAGCTGATGAAGATATGTCTAAAAACTCTACAAAAAATCGCAAACATTTTGGCTCCAAAGAAAATATACATCTATTAGATATTAAAGTCTGATACGATATAATCACGCAATTAACAAAATAGGAATTTTTATGAGTATGTTTAGTGCACACAAAGAGAGAATTGTTACCGGTTTAGCCCTCCTAACAGGTGTTTTACTTGTTGGTTTTATAGATAACTTTTTTTTAATATGGCTTCTCCTTGGTGTTATCTATACTTTAGCATTTAAAGAGGCTATGAAACTTTTTGGGATAAAAAAAGATAAACTGCTTCTCTATGCTATTGGAGTTTGGTTGATTGCAGGAATATACCATTACAGAGGTGATCTTTTTGTATTGGCAGGTGTGGCTTATGCAGGTGCTGTTGCATTTAACAAGGAGTTGAAATGGGTAAATTTCCTCCCGTTTGTCTATCCGACTGCCGGTATGCTCTTTATACTTACAATGTACGATGAGTATGGGGTAATGTCACTGCTTTGGCTTATAGCGACTGTAGCACTTACTGATATTGGTGCATATGTAGTTGGTAAAAGTATAGGAAAGAGACCTTTTTGCGAAACAAGCCCAAACAAAACGATGGAAGGTGTTGTGGGAGGTGTTGTCGTTGCAACTGTGGGAGGGATGTTTTTTGCTCTTCCTATTGTAGATTTAGGAGTTGCTTTTTTAATCACCTTGGCTGTGGCAATCAGTTCTATATTTGGAGATCTTTTTGAATCTTCACTCAAACGTCAAGCTGGCGTAAAAGATAGTGGAGACCTGCTCCCCGGACATGGCGGTGTGCTAGATAGAATAGATGGCTACCTTTTTGGCGGTATTGTTATGTTAGTGCTTCTGAGAGGAGTTGTATAGATTGTCTTCACTTATTCTTCTTGGCTCAACCGGCTCTATTGGAGTTAATACCCTAATCATTGCAAAAAAATTCGATATCAATATTGAAGTACTTGTGTGTGGCAGAAATATAGACCTGCTTAACAAACAGATACAAGAGCACAATCCTAAAGTAGTAGTTATTGCAAATAAAGAGGATCTATCGTCTGTTCATCACTCTTGCGTGAAGTATGGAGAAGAGGCGATTTTAGAAGCTATTGAGGCTTCAGAGAGTAAATTGGTTGTCAATGCACTTGTCGGTTTTTTAGGGTTACGGCCGACACTTAAAGCTATAGAGTGTGATAAGCGTGTAGCACTTGCAAACAAAGAGTCTTTAGTCGCTGCGGGCTCTTTTATAGATACATCAAAAATTCAACCAATCGACTCAGAGCATTTTGGACTTTGGTATCTCTTACAGGAACGAACCGTAACAAAGATGACAATAACAGCAAGTGGTGGAGCATTTCGCGACTGGCCCCTTGGTGACTTAAAAAATGCAACACTAGCCGATACTCAAAAACATCCAAACTGGTCGATGGGGCAAAAAATTACGATCGACTCTGCAACTATGATCAATAAAATGTTTGAACTCCTAGAGGCAAGGTGGCTCTTTGGTGCAGGCGAATATGATGCCATTATTGAGACCAAATCACTGCTTCACGCAATGATAGATTTCAAAGATGGTTCTACAACAGCACATTTTGCGGATGCGAGCATGCAACTTCCCATCGCTTATGCTCTTGATATAAAGATGGATAGAGTGATTCTACCGCATATTGATCTTGTAGAAGTCGGCAGTCTGGAGTTCAGAAAAATAGACAAAGAGCGTTATCCTATATGGGATATTAAAGAAGATTTATTAAAAAATCCAAATTTTGGCGTGATAATCAATGCAGCTAATGAAGTGGCTATTGAGAAGTTTATTATGAAAAAGATAGGTTTTATGGATATTAGTAAAAATATTTTAAAGGCGTATGAAAAGTTTCGCATAGCTCCTAAAAGTATTGATGAGCTATTTTTACTTGACAAGGAAGTGCGAAGTTTTGTGAGGGATATACGGTGATACTTAGCATCGAAAGCTCTTGTGATGATTCGGCAATAGCTATTACAGAGATAGAGAGTAACAAATTACTTTTTCATAAAAAAATATCTCAAGAGATAGAGCACTCTGTCTATGGTGGAGTAGTTCCGGAGCTAGCGGCTAGACTTCACGCAGAAGCTCTACCAAAAATTTTAGCAGAGTGTGAGCCTTACTTTGACAGACTCAAGGCTGTAGCTGTCACATCATCCCCAGGGCTTGCGGTGACACTTGTTGAAGGTGTAACAATGGCAAAGGCCGTTTCTGTTGCCTTGAGTATTCCTATTATTGGCGTGAATCATCTCATAGGACATATCTACTCTCTTTTTATAGAGAGGGAGGTGGTTTTTCCCTTAACTCTACTTTTGGTTTCTGGCGGACATACGCAGGTTATGGAGATAAAAAGCCTGCGTGAGATTGATACTGTCGCAAAATCAATGGATGATAGTTTTGGTGAGAGCTTCGATAAAGTAGCCAAAATGATGGGACTAGGATATCCAGGCGGGTTGCCTATTCAAGAGTTAGCCAAGAATGGCAATAGAGAAGCTTATAAATTTACAGTGCCATTATATCAATCTCCTTTAATTGCTTTTTCCTATTCAGGTCTTAAAAATGCAGTGCGTTTGGCAATAGAAGATGCAGGAGATGATAAAGAGAAGTATAAAGATATAGCAGCTTCGTTTGAACACATTGCCGTAAAGCATTTGATTGTGAAGCTCCAGAAGTATTTTAAAACGCATCCTCCAAAAACTTTTGCTATAGTCGGCGGAGCAAGTGCCAATCTTTATCTACGCTCTCAAATAGAGAAGCTTTTAAAGTCCTATCACGCCAAACTACTGCTCAGTAAGTTGCAATATTGTTCAGATAATGCTGCTATGATAGGAAGAGTTGCTGTAGATATGTATAAATCAAGAATGTTTTCATCCTTAGAAGAATTAGACATTTCGCCAAAAAGCAAACTTTAAAACTTAATTTAACCTTATGCAAATCTACTCTTTTTTTAAATAAGATAAATATTATCCGATTTAAAATATACTTCGGCAATCAAAATAAAAACGTTTTTTAGCGTAGAAAAAATAAAAGGATTTAAATATGGCAACGACTAAATTTAAAGGTACAGATGTAGAACTATTAGGCAATGAAGTAAATGTTGGAGATAAAGCTCCAGAGGTAACAGTTGTAAACTCAGACGGTTTAGGCGATGTTAAAGTTGGTGGTGCACAAGGTGTAAAACAACTTATCATTGTTGTTCCTTCTTTAGATACAGGTGTATGTGCAACAGAAACTCGTAACTTTAATGCTAAAGCTGCAGAACTTGAGGGTGTAAAAACTACTGTTATCTCTATGGATCTTCCATTTGCTGCGGGTAGATTCTGTTCATCTGAAGGAATCGACAAACTAACTGTTGCTTCAGACTTCAGAAACAAAGATTTTGCTAATGCTTACGGTGTACTTCTAGGTGGCTCTGTTCTTGCCGGTGTTACTGCAAGAGCTATCTTTGTAATTGGTGAAGACGGGATCGTAACTTATAAAGAGATTGTTCCGGAAATCACTGAAGAGCCACAATATGACGCTGTTATTGAGGCTGCTAAAAAGTAGTTTATTCTCCTAATTACTAAAGTTTTAACAATTAAGGTGCCCAGCTTAATTGAACTTCTTGCCGCCATTGGTGGCAAAAAAGTAAGATGAGTCCGTCTCATTTTATTTCTCCTTCTTTAGGGTATCTAGACTGAACTCTAGATGCCTCTTTTATCCATAACCGTATGATTTAAGAATCTAGCTAATATAGTTTGATATAATATGTTACAAATATACTTTATGGAGTGAAATATGAAAAAAATCTTATCGATATTAGCATTAGCTACAACAATGACTACAGTTGTAAGTGCCGATATAATACGCATTGAAATGGGTGGAGGTGTTTGGAGAGAGACACCGGATGTATATGTAAAGAGAACAAATAGCGATGGTGTTCTACATTTAAATGGTACGCATACAAGTACAAAAAAAGGATCAAGCCAAGCGTACGCTTGGCTTTTAGTTAAGCATCCTCTGCCAATAATTCCTAATATAAGATTTGAATACGCAAGTATCTCTTATAAAGGTCTTATATCAGGATCAGTCAATGGGCTTAATATTCCAAGTTTAGCACCGACTACAACAGATATTCAAGAGTACGATATCATTCCATACTATAATCTTTTAGATAATACTTTTTGGACAACGATTGATTTAGGTTTGGATGCCAAACTAATAAAAAGTGATGTTGTTGTAAGTCCAGTTACAGGATTTTCAGGATACACAACAACAGATACGGCAGTTATCCCTTTTATTTATGCTAGAGGGAGGGTTGAAATACCTTCAACCGAACTTGGTTTAGAGACAGATGTAAAGGCCATAACAGATGGAACAAATACAATGTATGATGTCCGTGTAAAAATAGATTATACATTTGATTTTGATGTTATTCAGCCTGGCATAGAAGTAGGTTATAGGAGACAAAAAGTAAAAAGTGATGATGAGTCCACTCAGGTTGATTTAGATTATTCAGGTGTTTATACCGGTTTAATGCTTCGCTTCTAATTGCTATGTAAAAATTTTGAGATACTCTCTATCGAGTATCTCAATCTCTAACTCTAACTGTATGCCAAACTCTTCATAGACTCTTCGCTGTGCTTCTTTTATTAAAAAAAGAGCATCTTTATATGTTCCATTACCCTTATTGACTAAGAAGTTTGCATGTTTTTCACTAAAAAAGAGATCTCCTTGCATCACTCCTTTTAAACCCACTGCCTCTATAAGCCTGCCGGCATAATCCTTACTAGGGTTTTTAAAACAGCTTCCTGCACTTGGTGTTGATGGTTGATTTGAGCGCATCTTTTTAAATAGTGCCACTTTTTTTTCATCAAAACCGTAAGAGAGCTCAAATGTAGCCTCCAAAATCGGCTCTTTTATATTTGTAAATCTATAGCCATAGTTGATTGCATCTCTGTTGTAGTTTCCAGAGAGAAGTTTTAGCCCTAAGAGATGATTAAAAATCTCATACTCTTTGAGCCCTGCATTCATATAAATAAGTCCGCCGAGCTTCCCTGGAAGATGAGAGAGAAACTCAAAATCGGCAATATTATTTTTTTTACAAAAAGAAGCAATTTTTCCCGAAGGTGTAGATGCTCCAATAACAAGAGAGCTATTTTCTATTTTAATGTAGTCAAAATCTCTATTGAGCATCATTAGCGGGGGTGGATTATCACCGATAAGAATATTATTGCAAGCTCCTATAAGATGGTAGCCTTGAACTTCATCTGCTTGAGACTGCTTGTCCAAAAGTGTTACATTAAATGTCCCGCCTATTTTAAAGGAGGAGTATTTAGAAAAATTGATGGATTTTTTCTGCATTATTCAATAAATGTAGGAATAAGAGCAAAAATATGCGTAGAGAAATCTATCATCTCATTGAGCATCCAGGGCATCGTTAAAACAATAACAATAACAACACCGATAATTTTAGGAATGAAAGAGAGCGTCATCTCATTTATCTGTGTTGTTGCTTGAAAAATGGAGACAGCAAGACCAATAAGCATACCGACAAGCAGTCCTGGAAGTGCCAAATAAAGAGCGATTTTAAATGTCTCTACACCCAACTCTATGAGTTTTGATTCCATTATGTATTCCTCAATTCCTGATACTCTGTCGGAATTAAATAATCTTCTATTTTTACAAGTGTATCATAAAAACCGTGTTTAAAGCCAATTTCAAAGAGTTTGTTTATCGCTTTATATTGAATAGAACTAAGTGTAATGGAATCATCATTAGCATAGAGTTCAAGATACTTCTCAAGTGTTGTTGCGTCAATACGAACCAGATTGCGTTCAAGTAACATTTTTGAGAGTCTCTCTTTATGATTGCGTGCAACTTGGACTGCTTTTGTAAGTGTTTTTTCATAATCAATGGTTTTATTTAACGGAAGTGAGCGGCGAATTGCCATGCCACCGAGCGGAAGAGGTAGCCCTTTGCCTGCAAGCTTTTGCCAGATATCCCACATCTCACGCTCAACTTCAAGTTCATTATTGTAAGTTAAAATCGACTCATGGATCAAAACACCAGCATCAACCTTATCATCAAGCACTGCCTGTTCTATATTTAAAAAGTTCATGTAGGTTATGCGAGCATCAGGATAGGCGATGCGAAAAAGCATTGCATTGGTAGTGTGCTTGCCACTTAGCGCCACTTTGAAATTTCGTTTAAGCTTAACACCTTTTTTCTTAATAACTTTAGGCCCGTAACCCTCACCAAAACTAACAGCAGTACGCAGTGGTGCATACTCCTCTTTTATATGCGGATAGAGTGCAAAACTGATAGCGACAATATCATGTATACCGTTAAGGGCATCTTCATTTAGAGTTTGAATATCTTTTGCAATATCGTTAAATCGGACATCTTTCATACCTACCCAACCAAATTTAATGGCGTAGTACATAAAGATATCATCGGCGTCAGGTGAGTGAGCTATAAGAGTTTTTTTCATAAAGAGGATTGTAGCCAAATAAGCATAAAAGTGGACTAAAAAGGTTTTAAAGTAGAAAATTATGCACCCGTTTTTTAAATCAAAAAGTTATTGGATCATAGTGGTATTAAAATGGCACTTGAGTATGCTTATGAAAACCAAAGAAAGGTATGTATGATTGATTATATGGTGGAGCTGATGGGAATTGAACCCATGTCCAAAAACAAGTTTGCTATGGCTTCTACATGCTTAGAAAAGTTGTTTAAATCTCATCTTGCTTCACACAACTTGCAAAGCTACACAAGACCAGTCTCTCGCATTCATCATAAGTGGAGACACACTTATGATATATCTAAATAAAAGGTTATACTTCAAAATCTTGCTTATTTAGAATCCACAAGTGAAGCAGCCCATCCTCTTACGAGGGGGTAAAACTTAAGCTACTGCTAAAGCTGGGCGATAATTTGTATTGTTTGCGTTTAACAATTGTTGAGCCGTATAACGGAAATGCTCAATCCGACATGCTACCATAGCCTACTTTGCTCCTGTCGAAACCAAGTCAGCCCCATAGGGTGAAATTATAGCATATATTCAATCAATTTTTATAGCTACACTCAGCCCAAATCTAGAAATAGAGATTCCGGCCAACTCAAGAAACACAAAAGTCCAGTAGAACGAAATAGCTTTCAAAGCTATCTGGTATATGTTTTCACTTTGCGGGTCGGTTAGAGCTATTTTTTTGGTGTTTCACTATAAGAAATATTCATTTCCTCAAAAATCAGGGCATAGTTCTCTCTTTGGAGGCAGTGTAAGTGTGAACTGTTGTTATGATTGCTGAATTATTATAAACTTTCTATGTAACACTTCTGGCGTATAGCATTGAGTATCTCCACAAACTGCTCATTCACTTTAAGTATCGTCTGTCTGGAGTGTTTTATCACTTTGCCTGCGATGTTGTAAAGCTCATAACGAAATGTCTATATCGTATGGTGCTGCCAACTTTCTTGTAAAGTCTGATAACATCAAAATTTTTCTGTAAATTCCTCCTCAACTTCACAATCGTGTTCCAAATCTTCCCACGAAACATACTTTCTGTCCATCCATTTAGCATTAGTATCAACCGCCAATGGCACTAA
>JANEIH010000041.1 GCA_024513425.1 Sulfurimonas sp.
CTACAGGGCGAGAAAAAAATCGTCGTGTTGAGCTTCATTTCTTTGGTAAAAAAAGCCAAAAGAAAACTAGAGAGACAATATCTGTTTTAGATAGGGTGAACAAGTAAAAAATGATAAGAATCATTTTAGCTCTTACTCTATTGAGCATGGCTGTTTTCGGCGCTGATAGCATAGCTGTTCCAACGGTAAACTTAAGTCTCTCAGCTCCGGATACACCGCAACAGCTTGTATCATCATTGAATGTTTTGGTTATTCTTACGCTTTTGGTTCTAGTGCCGTCTATGGTACTTGTAATGACGACATTCACGCGTTTTGTGATTGTCTTTGGTTTTTTACGCCAGGCTCTTGGAACACAACAAGTCCCACCGACACAGCTTTTGGTTATGCTTGCTATGATCCTTACATTTTTTGTGATGGAACCTATAGGGACAAAAGCATACAATCAGGGAATCAAGCCCTATGTTGCACAAGAGATAGGCTATGAAGAGGCATTTACAAAAACACTCCTTCCTTTTAAAAACTTTATGATTAGAAATACACGAGAGAAAGATTTAGCACTCTTTTTACGCATACGGAAAATCCAAAATCCAAAAACTATTGCTGATGTACCACTCTCAATTGCTATTCCTGCTTTTATTATCAGTGAAATGAAGACAGCTTTTGAGATAGGTTTTTTACTCTTTTTGCCATTTTTGGTCATTGATATGGTTGTCGCTTCGATTTTAATGTCAATGGGTATGATGATGCTGCCTCCTGTGATGATATCGCTTCCTTTTAAAATACTTGTTTTTGTATTGATTGACGGATGGAATCTTCTTATTGGTAATTTGATTGCTTCAATAAAATAGCGTGAGGAGATAGCTTTTGGAATGTAAATATTTTGGCGAGTGTGGCGCATGTCGTGTTTATGAAGATGGATACAAAAGACAGCTTTCGCAGAAGTTAGCACTAAATAAGAGTAGATTTCGGCCATACTATACACAAGAGATAAAAGTTTTTGAGTCACCACAGAAGCACTATAGAGCACGCAGTGAATTTAAAATCTGGCATATTGAGGATGATATTTTTTATGCAATGAATCATCAAGAACGCAAAGGTGTTGTGGTGATTGATCTATGCCCACAGGTAAATGAACATATCTCTGCTTTGATGCCAAAACTCCTGCGTGAGATAAAAGAAAAAAGGCTTGGTTTTAAACTCTTCGGAGCTGATTTTCTAAGCTCAAGCTCTGGCGAGATAGTAGTCTCACTCATCTATCATCGAAAACTTGATAGCGTGTGGGAAGAAAAAGCAAAAGAGATTGCCCAAAAACTCGGTATCTACATCATAGGACGCTCACGCAAACAAAAAGTAGTAATCGGACAGGATTATATTACCGAATCTTTGACGATAAAAAACAGAGAGTACAAGTTTAATTACATAGAAAACAGTTTTACACAACCAAACCCACGCGTGAATGAGCAGATGATTTTCTGGGCTATGGATGCATTTCTTGGAAGCAGAGGAGATCTGTTGGAACTCTATTGTGGAGCAGGAAATTTTACGATTCCTTTTGCTACACTCTTTAACAAAGTTCTTGCAACTGAAATATCAAAATCCTCTATCAATGCAGCAAAGAGCAATATGCTTTTAAATGATGTTGAAAATATAGAGTTTGTACGAATGAGTGTTGAAGAGTTTGTAGAAGCACTTGATGGTGTGCGAGAGTTTCGCAGAATGAAAGATATTGACATTGAAAGTTATGCTATTAATGCCATATTTGTTGACCCTCCTCGCGGTGGTATGGATGAACACTCTTGTAAATTTAGTGCAAGATATGATATTATAGTTTATATCTCCTGTAACCCTGAAACACTCTGTAGAGATTTAGAAATACTTACGCAGACACATGAGGTGATAGATATGGCACTCTTTGACCAGTTTCCATATACACATCATGTAGAGATGGGTGTAAAACTTCTTAAAAAAGAGAAGAGAGTTGATTGCTGAAGATGTAGAAATAGAAGAATAAAAAATACTTATAAAGGATATCTATAGATATGCAGATGATTGTTGATTCCCTAAGAAAAAAGGGTAAAATTTTTAAAAAGATGCAAGAGATTTCACCAAAGGATCTAGGCATCAGAAACAGAATTAAAATCTATAAAGCAACCGATATTAATGGTTATTTTTGGACTATTTTTGCGGTAAGTCAAAAGAGTAGAATTTTGATGAAAGATGTGCATAAATTTGAAGAGATCTATACAAAACTGACGCTTTTTTGTGAGCATAATTTTAAATATAAGATTCTTTTTATTGATGCACCGCTTTGTTCCAAGGCAAAAAAAGCTTTTAAAGAAGTAGGCTGGAAAATTCAGTAATGTTATTTTGTGACATTGGAAACACCTCATATCATTTTTTAAAGGGTAAAAAGGAGTTTAAAAAGGCTATAGACTCATTTGACCCTTCAACTATAAAAGAGAGAATCTATTACATCTCTGTAAATAGAGATGTCTCTCAAAAACTACACCTCTTAGAGAATTGGATAGATCTCTCCTCTTTTATTGATTGGGAGAAATATTATGGAACAATGGGTGTCGATAGGATTTTTGCTATTGAAGCAGTTGACCATGGCATAATTGTTGATGCCGGATCTGCAATAACAGTTGATGTTGTTCGCAATGGAGTGTTTGAAGGAGGATCTATCTATCTTGGACTAAAAGCCATAGAATGCGCATATAAAAATATTTCTCCTGCTTTGGAAACAGCAATCAATTTTGAGTTAGATATGAGTTGTTTACCAAAGAATACAAAAGATGCAATCAGTTATGCCTATCTAAAACCTTTGCGAGATGAGGTATTCTCACATAATTTACCTATTGTGCTGACCGGCGGTGATGCCAATAAACTAAAAAAGATTTTTCCAGAAGCAAAGATCGAAACAAAATTAATTTTTACATCTATGAAAAAAATGCTAAACAAAGAGAGATGCGATTAAGCAACAGATGCACAAGCCACCGAAGTTTATAAAAACCTCAGTATCTCTGTCTTGATCTCCTCTTTTTCAATAACAGTTTTTTGAGCTATCTCTTTTGTAAAAAGCTCTTGTATCATTGTAGGAATTTCAAGGTCTGCTACTTTTGAAATTGATTTAAGAGCATCAATATCTTTCATATTTGCTCTGCCGGTAAGCGCATTGGCTATTGTAGGTGAAAATTTTGTCCACTCTGCAGTTGAATAGATAATGCTTGTAATCTCAGGCTTTGAGACACTCTCATATGATTTTATACATGTAGCAGTATGCGGGTCTATTAGATAGTCGTGTTGCTCGAAAGTCTCTTTGATGTACCTTTTTCCTTCATCATCACTGCACCAGTCAGCATCAAAATACTCTCGCAGTTTTGCAAGCTCATCCTCACGCAACTCATAGAAGTTTTTGGCTTCAAGATCCATCATCAACTCTTTTGTGCGTGTTTCACCCAACAAATCAAACAGAACTCTCTCAACATTGGAAGATTTTAAAATATCCATAGCAGGAGATGTTGTAGTTACAACCTCGCATTCACGCAGATCATATTTGCCATCACGAATAAGACGAGTTAAAACATTGTTCTCATTAGAAGAGATGATAATCTTTTCGACAGGAAGACCCATTTTCCAAGCATAGTATCCACCAAGAGCATTTCCAAAATTTCCTGATGGAACATTGAGGTAAATTTTCTCACCCATAACAATGACACCCTGACGGACTAGCTCTAAATAAGAGTGAATATGGTAGATAATTTGAAAGATAATACGACCAAAGTTTACAGAGTTTGCAGCTGAGAGTTTTGTCTCTTTTTTTTGAAGCATCTCTTTAAAGTTTTCACTTGCCAAAAGATGTTTCAAAGCACTCTGCGCATCATCAAACACACCATGAATACCAATCACTTTTAAGTTAGCTGCATCCTCTGTAACCATTTGTAGGCGTTGCACATCACTTGTTCCGCCATCAGGATATAAACATACCACTTTTACATTTGTATGATTTTTAAATGTCTCTAATGCTGCCGGGCCGGTATCTCCGCTTGTAGCTGCTAAAATAAGATAATCTTCATTGCGTCTTTGTGCAATTGAAGAGAGTACAACACCAAAAGGTTGCAGTGCAATATCTTTAAATGCACGCGTTGGTCCGTGATAAAGCTCACTGACATAGAGATTTTCTTTTACTCTTACTACCGGTACAGGATTTTTTGCATCATCAAATTTTTCATACAGAGATAATGCTTCATCTACAACATCTCCATCGATGTCAATTTCAAAAGTATCAAGCATATCTTTTGCAAGTTCTTTATAAGAAGAATTTTTATGCTTTTGTAAAAATGCTTCTCCTAAATCAGGTAGTTTTTGAGGAACATACAGACCACCAAAAGAGGCAATAGGACTAAGAATCGCTTCTGAAAATGTTACTGTTTCCGGCTTTGTGCTATCTACACCGCGTGTTTGAATAAATTTCATTTTTTTATCTCTACTCTTAAATTTTTTTGCAATTATATCTAATTCTTACCTAAACAATCGTATAGGGTTGATATGTGCACTTTTTTGTGTTACCTCAAAGAGCAGCTCCTCTTTGACGCGTCCGACAACAGCACCTCTTTTTACTTTTTTACCCTTTTTTATGCCAGGGGCGATTTGTGAAAGGTTTGCATAGATGGTATGCAAACCATTTCTGTGCTCAACGATAACTATATTGTTCAATACTGCTGTTTTATCAGCATAAATCACTTTCCCGTTAAATACACTCTTTACTTTGGCATTTTGTTCTTTAGACTTAAGCGAAATTGACTCATTGAAAATTTTGATCCCGTAAATCGGATCTGTATATGTTCCATACTTCTTCGTAATCGAATAAGAAGTAAGTGGAGCTATTGTTTTTGATCCACGATAATGAATTGTCTTGACACTCTGGTAAGAGCTTCCATGCTTTTTAACCTTCGGAAGATTTTTATTGAGTGCAATCTTCTGTCTCTCAAAGGCCTTTTTTCTTGCTTGTTCTTCTTTTGCTTTTTTTATCTCATCTATTTTGATGAGGTTTAGTTGCGAGAGTGTCTTTTTAAGTGCATTTTGCCTTTTGAGGAGTTTTTTAAGCTCTTTTTTATAGGAGGCTTTTGCAATTTTTAGTTTTTTAAGTGCTTTTTTGTTTTCTCTCTTTTTCTTTAAGAGCTCTTTTCTCTTGGCATCTATAGTTGCGATGGACTTCTCAAATAGATCTGTTTTGTTATTTAAAAGTTTAATAATTTTTGCATTCTCAAAGAAGAATTTGCTTAAACGATTTGCTTTTTCTTTGGACTTCTTAAGCATTGACTTGAGTACTTCTAGCTCTATTAAAGCATTCTCACTTGTCGGATACTCCTCATTAAGTACAATAGAGATAGAAACACTTTTTGCCATAACAAAAACGAGCTCTTCTTCGATGCTGTTTTGTTTTTTTTTCAGTTGAAGTTGTCTCTGTTTTAAAAGTGATAACTCTCGTGAAGTAAACTTGTAACCACTCTCTTTTTTCTTGAGTTCTTCTTGAAGTTTCTTTAAGTAGCCATCCTGCTTAAGTATCTCTTTTTTCTGTTGTAAAATAGCTTTTGCGGTACGCGCCATTTTTCTATTGAGATTGGAGTAATTTTTACTGTAAGAAGAGAGTTTTGAATTGGTCTTTTTTATCTTTTTGTCGATCTCTCCTTGAGCATATAGAGATGAAGCAAAAAGAAAAAAAAGAACTATTAAGAGACGATACATCATACCTCTTCTTTATGCCCTAAAACAATAAAAGTCGCAAGTAGCATTGAGACTGCTATTGATACTCCAAGCATAATTAAAAAGTCATATATTTTATCAAATAGCACTATAGAGATGCCAATGCTACTGAACTGTTCTTCTATCCATGAGAGTGATGTAAGATAGAAAAATATCACAAATGAGAAAATTGATGCGATAATCGCATCAACAATCGCTAGTCGAAACAATACTGCCGAACGCAACCACGCAGGAGCACCAAAGAGCCCCATAATACTCATTCGTTCATTATGTTTGAACTGCCAGATACGAAGCTCTTTAAAGATTAGCAGAATGGTAACAATGATAACCGTAAAAGCAAAAACAGAGATAACTGTTTTAAAAAGCAAGAGCAGTCTGTATGTTGTATTGTATGTTTTGCTAAAGGCTTCTACTCTTTTTATAGATTGTGAATGAAGCAGTAGCTCTGTTAGTTTTTCAAGCTCATTTGGTGATGGGTAGTAGTTGAGTTTTACCTTATAAAACTTTAGCAGTGTCGCTTTTAGAAGTGCTATATTTTGCTTACTAATACCACTGTTAAGTTTTGCAATAACACTATCCGGAGAAATATCATTGATACTTGCTATTAGCTCACTACTGTTTAAGAGTTTATCGGTATCTACTCTTTTTTGTGCAACAACAACCAAGGCATAATTTTTTGCCAAATTCTCTCTATATGCATCAATTGCCCTCTCTACAATTGTAAAAATCTGAAGAGAAAAGAGTATGCTTACAAGCGCAATAACCAAAGAGAAATGATTTTTAAATGACTTCACGGATATCTCCAAACTCTATATGATAATGCTTATAGCTAACCTTCATTGTCTCTGGAATATGGTGCGTAACAACAATAATAGTTGCTTTTAGCTGCTCATTTGCACCCTCTAAAAGGTTCCAAATCAGTTGTGAAGAGTAATCATCAAGGTTACCCGTAGGCTCATCAGCTAAAATCAAGATAGGATTGTGTGCAAGTGCGCGCGCCATTGCAACACGCTGTTGCTCACCACCACTAAGCTCTAGTGGATATTTTCCTGCCTGATGACGCAGTTTTACATGTTTAAGAAGAGAATCAGTCTGATTTTGCATTACTGTTCTTTCATAGCCGTTGATGATAAGAGGAAGCATTATATTTTTCTCTATTGTCCACTCTTTTACTAATTTGTAATCTTGAAAAACAATACCTAAGTGTTTCCGTAGAAAGTTCAGCTTAGAATTTGATACCTCACGCAGCTCAACACCACCGACAACAAGACTTCCCTCAATGGGTTTGAGTGCCCCGTAGAGTGATTTTAAGAGTGTTGATTTTCCACTGCCGCTCGCTCCGGTAATAAATACAAAATCGCCAGAATCTATAGAAAAATTGGCTTTATTTATAATTGTTTCATTATTGGAATATGCAAGCGATAAATTCTCAGCTATGATTACTTTATCCATCCAAAGCCTTTAGTAAATGTTTATGTGCCTCAAGGTTGCTTGGTGAACGAAGAGGCGATTCCGGATAGAATGATAGTCTATTATCTGTTATGATAAGATAAAGATGTTCCGGTCTATCAAAACTTCCCATAGATATGCGCAACATCACACCGTTATCAAGCTTGTAAACTCTTTCAAAATGGATAAATCCACCCGCAAAACGAATTGTTTTATTGTGCAGTCCAATAAGCTCTTCAATAGATAAATTTGTTTTTTTTGGAAATGAGAAATTGCCTTCAATTTTCAATGCAGGAGACTCTTCATCATTTGTCATAATAACATCATAGATGTTCTTTTGCATCTTTTTCCATCTATCTTCATATTTGGAACTTATCGCAATATCTCTGTTTTTATGTATCTGTAAAGAGATTTTAAGAGATGCCATAAAAGTCTCATAGGAGTAAGTGTAATAATTCTCACTATCTGTGCGAAGCTCTAAAGTGCCACCTATTTTCAAGATACGACGAGCCTCTTTGATGAAGTTTGTTGATATTACACGACGGTGTGGTTTTTTATCCCAAGGAACTGGAAAATGCACATAAATTGCCCCAACAAGATTGGAAGGCACCAGCTCCATAAAGAGTCTGGCATCATAATCAAGCACCATAACATTGTCTAGTTTCTGAATAACTATCTGCTTTAAAATCTGCTCAATTGACGGACGATGAATCTCAATGCCTATGAAAAGCACATCTGGATTTTGTGTGGCTTGGTGCAGTAGATGACGCCCGGATCCAAACCCAACCTCTATACGCACCTCTCTCTCTTTTGAAAAACTCTCTGTAAAGTACTCTATCTTTTTGATCGCTGTAGCCTCTTGGAGATGCACATTTTTTTGTGTATCGGGTACATTGGAGGCTAACACTTCAAGATTTGCGACTTCTGCATAGGCAAGCAGTGCACGGTGAACATTGTAGATAGAAGCAGGACGCGTCAGTTTATCTGTTTTTAAAAGCGTTCTGTTTTTATCCTCTTTGAGAAGTAAAAAGAAATCTTCTCTTTCATATTTTACAGCAATGAGTTTTTCATCCGAATGGTGTATATTTGATGCTATAAAATCAAATACAATCCCATCAACAGACACAGGAAGTGAAATATCTTTAAACTCTTTTATATGAAGATGTGGCATTAGAGTCCATTTAAATCAAGTTCTTCAGTGGGTGCAACTGTTGTCTTGCTGCTACTTTTTGTACTCATAGTTTTTACTGACTCTTTTTGTCTAATTTTTGTTTTAGGTGAAGAGATAATCTTTTGTGATTCCGGTGTTTTGATCTGTACCTCAATACTTGGCTTAGAGACTATGCCATTTTTATCAACACTGTAAACTATGTATGTGTAGAGCGTATCGGCTTCTACATTTGTATTAATAAAAAGACTCTTCGTAACTCCTTTATATACTTTTGAGACCTCATTAAACCATCCTTTTTTAGATTTTTCGACAACAATATAGGAGACTGTTCTTGGGTCATTTTTTTTCCATTTTAGTTCTATTTTATTGCCTTGCGGTTTTGATTCAATAATTGTCGGTGCATTTGGTTTTGCCAATGTCATACCCATAACTTTGTTTTTATCATACTCACTCTCAAGACCATCTTTGTCAAGAGCACTAACTTTATAAAAATAAGTTTTTCCATCTTTGTTGATTTTGTCAATGAAATGGTTATTGTAAAGTTTTGCTATAAGCTTGTATAAACCATTGATACTCTCTGCTCTATAGAGATAATATCTCTTAAAATCTCTCTGCATTGAAGGACTCCATGTAATTTTTATCGCTTTTGGAAGATTTGTACTCGCTTCTATTTTTGTTACACTTTCGGGCAATGGTTTTGTGATAGACTTTACGATTTGAGATGGCGTAGAGATGATACCATCATATGTTTTTACTCTGATTCTATACATATAAACATGATTATCTTCAAGTTCCGTATCGATATACTCAGCATTGAGTCTTCCCTTTAGTTCATCGATTTGATGCCACTCTTTATCTTCAAAAGTTTTTCTCTCGATAATATAAGCAGAAACTCTTTTGCTCGCATGAGGTCTCCAGATTATTTTAGCAATTCTTGGAAGTTTTGTGATGGAGTGAATCCATGAAACAGACTGTAGTACAGGAAGTGTATTGACCGTAAATATTTTAGAATTAACACCTTGAGACTTTTTTGCAAAGGCTCGAAAAGTATATGAATATTTTGTATTAGGCTTAACTGCTCTATCGACATAATGTGTAGAGTATCGTGTATCTACCGTGTCATAATATTTAAATTTATTCACTGCTTTGTCTTGAGGAGATTTTTTATATACATAAATCCCCTCTACGCGTGGGTCGGTTATGCTTTTCCACTCAAAAGCAACTGTTTTCATATCTGTGATAATGCCGTTTTTCGTCAGCGATATAGTAGGTAGCGTAGAATCGGCTACAACTTTCTCTTTTGGTTTAGGTGCTATCTCGGCACAACCACTAAGAAGTAGCAGTGAAGCTACGCATAATGTAGTTAGAATTGATAACTTCATTTAAAATCTCCTTGTCAAATTTATTATCTATTGTCTCTTTCATTACAGGATCAAATTCTGCTGTGAAAAATAGCTTCTCTTCTGTTTTTGGATGAATAAAATATATCAGATATGCATGCAATAAAATTCGTTTTGCCTTCTCTATTTTAGGGCTTAATCCATAGATATGGTCTCCTAAAATATGACGGTTTAAACTCTCTAAATGTACGCGTATCTGATGTGTTCTGCCTGTAAAGAGTTTACACGCAAGAAGCTCTATCTTCTCATCATCACTTAAAGCCAAATGTTTAAACATAGTCTTGGCATATTTACCATGTTTAAGTCCACAAGTCATCTTGAGACGATTATGAGGACTTCTTCCTATGTTTGATTCTGTTATTGTAACATTATCTTTTAAAGGAGGGGTAACAAGAGCTAAATAATATCGTCCCATGCTCTTATCTTGGAGCTGTTTAGAGAGAAATTCATGTGCTTCATTATTTTTTGCTACAACCATAGCTCCACTTGTTCCTTTATCTAAGCGATGCACTATGCCATAACGCTCTTCTCCGCTGATTGTAGAGAGTCTGATACATTTATGCTTTAGCCAGTCAACTAAAGTCGGCTCTTTTACGCTTGGTGCCGGGTGGACTGTCACGCCACTTGGTTTATTAATAACTAGTACATCCTCATCCTCATATAAAATCTCTACATCAAAATCAATCTCTTGCGGTTGAGACTCTGTAGCTTCTAAAAACTCTACTTTTATATTTTGTCCATTTTTCAGTTTAATACCGGGACGAGAAACTTTTTTCCCATCAATACAAACCGCCTCTCGTCTGATAAGCTGTGCTATCTGTGAACGAGTTTGACCTATTTCTTGAGCTAAAAATATATCTAAACGCCGCGGTACATCACATCTATACTCTTGTATGTTTCTCACTATTATTTCCTTTATGATATAATCATATAATTTTTGTTTTGGAGTTGCAAACTTGTGGAGATTTGATAAGAGTATTTTATCACAATTTGACTTTTTTTCCATCATTCTTATTATACCTCTTATTATCATATCTAATTGGCTTATAGGAGAAGCAGTTCCTGTTTTGGCAGAGAAGCAGATGGCCTATGTCGGAGTAGCATTTTTAGCCTTTATAGCCGTTTTTTTTCTCCCTATTCGACGCATGAACTGGCTGATCCCTTTTATCTATTGGGGAAATATCCTACTACTTTTGGCAGTTGAGTTTTTTGGGCACTCACGCCTTGGTGCACA
Organism: Sulfurimonas sp.; assembly: GCA_024513425.1. GTDB lineage: Bacteria > Campylobacterota > Campylobacteria > Campylobacterales > Sulfurimonadaceae > Sulfurimonas. The sequence goes on from JANEIH010000041.1 coordinate 11,021, forward strand.
ACGCTGGATAGAGATCCCTTTTATCAATGCAACGATTCAGCCCTCGGAGTTTGTAAAACCGGCACTTATCCTGATGCTGGCATATCTCATTGGCAAAAATCCTCCACCGATCGGTGGCTATAGAATCAAAGACTTTTTAAAAATCAGTTTTTATATTTTACTACCTTTTATTCTTATTGCAAAAGAGCCCGATTTAGGAACCGCTCTTGTGCTTTTACTTATCGGTTACGGTGTTTTATTTTTTGCCGGCATCTACTGGAAAATAGTAGCAACTATTGTCGCTTCTGTTTTGCTCATCTTCCCACTTGTTTACAAATATGGACTTTATGATTATCAAAAGACGCGTATCGAAGATTTTTTGAGTGAAAAACCATCCTATCATGTTCAGCAATCCATCATCGCTATCGGTTCAGGAGGCTGGACCGGAAAAGAAAAAGAAGATGCTACACAAACGCAAATGAAGTTTCTTCCAATTGCGACAAGTGATTTTATCTTCGCCTTTGTAGTTGAGCGTACAGGATTTTTAGGGGCACTTGGACTAATTCTCATCTATGTGATGCTTATTTTACATCTTTTAAGTCTTGCGATCTTCAATAAAGATTATTACATTAAGGTAGTAACAATATCTATCTCTTTTATGATTTTTATATATATGGGAGTCAATATCTCCATGACCATAGGCTATGCACCTGTTGTAGGAGTGCCTCTTCCAATGTTCTCTTATGGAGGCAGTAGTTTTTTAAACTTTATGATTTTGTTTGCAATTATGCAAAATCTTATCACTTTTCGTTATAAAGATCTATATGATAAAAGTGGTACAAAAAGTTTCTTGTAGAAGGGGGAATTTTATATCTGGTGGAGAAGGAGGGATTCGAACCCTCGGTACAGTTACCCATACGCATCCTTAGCAGGGATGTGGTTTCAGCCACTCACCCACTTCTCCATTTACAGGTCAGAATTATATTGATATAATTCTGATATATCGCTTAAATTTCTTGGAGTATTTTCTCTACTGTTTTTGCAGGATTATGAGCCTGATAGATCGGACGCCCAACTACGATAAAATCAACTCTCTGCTCTTTTGCAAATGCTACATCGGCAACACGCTTTTGATCCCCTGCATCTTCACCAAAAGGACGAATGCCCGGCGTGAGTGTCATAAAACTCTCATTTGTGATATTTTTGATCGAGAGTGATTCAAAAGCTGAACAGACAACACCATCAACTCCACTCTCTTGTGCATTTTTTGCAAACTGATTAGCTTTGCTTGCAATATCTTTCCCATAGAGAGTATAAAACTCATCCTCACTAAATGAAGTAAGTGCCGTTACTGCTAAAACAATAGGGCGGTTTTCATACTTTTGCAGTCGTTGCATAACCGTACTCATAGCACGATGCCCCGCACTTGCGTGAACATTAAACATATCAACATCAAGCCCCATTATCGACTCTGCAGCATCGGCCATAGTGTTTGGGATATCATAAAGTTTGAGGTCTAAAAAGATTTTAAAATCAGGATTGATGGCTTTGATGGCTTTTAGGAATGTTTCACCATCACGAATATAAGAGCGAAGTCCGACCTTTAGCCAAACATTATAGTTTTTGATTTTTTCGACTAGAAGAAGGTTCTCTTCTTGTGTTGGAAGGTCAAGGGCTACACATAATTCCATAAATACTCTCTATTGTTTATGGAATTATAACATTTTTTTTGTTAAGTCTTATTTAGACTTAACCATACTCTCCACAGTTGATTCTCTTTTTTATCTCTTCTCAAATTATGGTAGAATTAGAAAATCAATTTACAAACAGGGGTACAAATATGAATTTTAAAAATATATTTATAG
>JANEIH010000042.1 GCA_024513425.1 Sulfurimonas sp.
AGGAGATCCATATGAAAAAAAGATTGGTTAAAGTAGTTTTAGCTTTAGCTTTACTTAGTATATGGACACCATCAATGGCAGATGAATATAATTCACTTTTTGGTATAGAAATCGGATCTAAAATTAGGGGCGAAGAGATTCAAAAAAGTTGGTTTGGCAATGCGGGGCTTAAAGTTGGTGCCGAATCTGAAGATTTTAGATTTTTTTTAAATGCAAGATATTATAATGCAAAAGATTTTGATAAATTCATTACATCCGGTGGAGAGATTCAATATAAGTTTAATTTCACAAAGTATGCTAATATTTTCTTTGGTTTAAATGCAGGATTAGCAAATATAGGAATTACTAAAAGTACCAAATGGCCTTCAGTGAATGCAAATACAAGATATCTTGGAGCAGATGTTGGCTTCAATATCCATGCGACAGAGTTGATAGACTTCGAAATAGGTACGAGATATATGGGGCTTAACAGAAAAGTAATACAGGGTTATGATTTCGCGTCATTGAAAATTGCATATGCAAGTGTTATCTTTAAATGGAAGACGGATTAATTGATAAATAAGCAGTTTGTATCTTCCGTTTTTATCTCTAAATTATATACTTAAGATATAGCGATATTGATCCAAAATTATAGTAATATTCGTTTATGAATTATCTCTCTATTGTTTTAGAAAAACTACGCAGTTATCACAATATCTTTTTAACAGGTGGTGCAGGAGTTGGCAAAACAACTACAACCCGTGCTATTATAGAAGCTTATGAAACAGAGGCTAAAAAAGTGGCTAAGCTTGCTTCAACCGGAATGGCAGCAATACTCATCGGCGGGCAGACACTCCATAGTTTTTTAGACTTGGGGATAGCTTCTAATATTGAAGAGCTAGAAAAAAATGGAAAGTTCGAGATAAAAAAGAAAATTAAAAAACTCATACACGGTATGGATTTAATCGTTATTGATGAGATATCTATGGTAAGTGATATGCTTTTTGAGATGATAGAGTTGCGTCTAAAACAGGGTGGATTTCAAGGGTCGCTACTAGTTGTGGGTGATTTTTTACAGTTACCCCCTGTGGTGCGTGGTCACAGTGAAGTGCATTATGCCTTTGAGTCGCCGTCATGGAAACATTTTGCTTTTGAGACAATAGAGCTTACACATATCTATCGTACCGATGATAAAGATTTCATAGATCTCTTACATTGTGTCCGTTTTGGTTTTATCGATGAAGCGGTGCATAATGCACTCAATGCTTTTATAAAACCGCTACCAAATGATCTAAGTCAATTTACTTTTTTGTTTGGTAAAAATATTTCTGCTTCGCAACATAATAAAAAACAGCTTGAACATATTGCAGAGGAGCTTTTTATCAAAGAAGCACATATTGTCAAGCATAAAAAGAGTGTGAATGACAAAGAGATAGAGCGGTTTTTGGATGATGCTAGGATTGAAAAAGCATTAGAGCTCAAAATCGGAGCACCTGTACTTTTTACTCGTAATGCATGGAACTATTTTAACGGGGAGCGGGGTATGATTATCAATATTGACGCTTCTTGTGTCTATATACAAAAGAGTGACGGCAAAGTTGTAAAGCTAGAGGCAGTCGGACAAAGTAAAACAGTGTGGACGGAAAAAATATGCAATGAAAAAAAGGAGCTATTTGAAGAAGAACTCTTTACGGTCTATCACTATCCCATACAACTTGCTTTTGCTATTACCATTCATAAATCACAAGGAATGAGTATAGCAGATTTGATAATAGATACGCGTGAGATATTTGCTCCCTCACAATTTTATGTTGCACTCTCGCGTGCATCAAATCCAAAATATTTAACACTTATTGCACCTAACAGACAGTGGCGTGAGCTTGCCTTTGTAGATAGCCGTGCTATAGAGTTTGTCCGAGGAGAGAAAGTATGCTAAAAAGAAGTGACAGTGGTATATTTTTTATGCTTGGCTCTGCTCTTATCTCCGCACTTAACGGCGCTCTTACAAAGATACTTTCAGAAGATATTTCAGCCTTGGAGATCGTTTTTTTTCGTAATCTTATTGGTATTTTTATTATTCTTTATGCTTTAAAACATACACCGCCAAAGCTTACAGGGGGTAAGATTTATCTGCTTTTCACACGCGGTCTTTTTGGTTTTATGGCGATGATACTCTTCTTTTATACCATTACGGTCATACCTTTAGGTGAAGCGATCACGCTCAATAAAACCTCTCCGTTTTTTGTAACGATTTTTGCCTTTTTCCTGTTGCGTGAGCATTTAAGTATAAAAACCGCCATGGCGCTTTTTGTCGGCTTTGCAGGTGTTGTGTTGATCGCAAAACCATTTGGTATGGAGTTTTCATCAGCACATATTTTGGGTGTTCTAGGTGGATTTTTTGCCGCAGCAGCCTACACAACCATAAAAAAGATCAAAGATATTTATGATTCACGCATTATTGTTCTCTCTTTTGTCGGCGTAGGAACTTTAATGCCGTTGTTATCTTTTTTGCTTGCACCTCATATAGATACCCCGGAATTTTTAAGCTTTTTGTTTCCGGAGTTTATTTTGCCTATGAGTTTGAGGGTTTGGTTATTGATTGTTTTGATGGCTCTGATCTCTACGCTTTCACAATGGCTGTTAACCAAAGCATATTCGGCAAAAAACCTGAGTGTTGTCGGTGTTATTAGTTATACAAATATTCCTTTTGCTATTGGATTTGGCTATTTATTGGGAGATAAATTTCCAGATTTGTTAACATTTTTAGGAACAGGGTTTATTGTTGTAGGAGGCATTTTAGTTAGCCGTAAATAGTTACTTTAAGTTCTTTTTGAATTTTTATAATATTTTTTAATGCTCTAGCTGATATAATTTTAGAGACAAGTAAAATCTTTAAAAGATTAAATTAGATGCTTTTGTGGGAATCTGCAAGTGGCTTAAGGAAGTAAAATGAAACTATTAACGGGATTGGTACTGAGTGTAAGCACACTTTTAGCACTTACAAACGCAGAGTTGGCACAAAAGAGTAAAGCGGTTATGGATGGTTTTGAAGACTCTATCTCAAAGATGCAGATGACACTTATAAATGCAGCTAAACAAGAAAAAGTTCGTATAATGAAGATGAAAGTTTTAGAGGGTGAAGATGAGGATAAGTCTCTTATGGAATTTCTCTCACCTGCTGATGTCAAGGGTACAAAGTTTCTCTCTTATGAGCATGTAAACAAAGATGATGACCAGTGGCTCTATCTCCCAGCACTCAAACGGGTCAAACGCATCGCGAGTAAAAACAAGTCGGGTGCTTTTATGGGAAGTGAGTTCTCATACGAAGATCTAGGGGCATTTAACCCTAAAAAGTATAAGTATGAGGGTAAGCCGACAGAAGCTACATTTAATGGTAAGGCAGTTTATATTTCGTCTGCGATACCTATCTCAAAGTACTCCGGCTATACAAAGCTAGTTTCATATATAGATAAAGAGACTCTCCTTATACAGAAGATAGAGTATTACGATAGAAAACATGAACTCCTCAAAGTAGGAACATTTGACGGCTACAAAAAGATAAGTGGTGTTTACCGTATGCAAGGTATTACCATGAAAAATGTTCAAAACGACAAAACAACAATCTTGAAGTGGAGTGATGAGAAGATAAAAAATGGTCTCACTTCTAAAGATTTCAGTAAACGATATCTCAAGAGATGAAAAAACTCCTTCTCCCTCTCTTGGTGTTTAGTGCTCTCTACAGTGATGTAGAGGTCACTGCATATGCAGATCTAGAGACAGAGTTTTATCTCAAACATGCTGATGAGAAAAACAAGAACTCTTTTACGGCAAAACAGACGCTAGAGCTCAAGTACACTCATGAAGATCTGACACTCTTTACCTCCTTGTATGCACAAGAAGCTTACTACGACTTTACTAAAGAGAGTGATAAAACAGAGAGAACTTTTGCTAGAGCCAATGAGTTTTATGCCAAGTATGACTTCAAAGAAGATGCTCTTAAAGCTGGAAAAAGCATAGAGTTTTGGGGCGCACTTGAACTAAGAAATATCACTGATGGTTTCAACCCAACAGACTTTCGTAACAATATATTTGCAAAAGATAAGCTCGGCGTTTACAATGTCGCCTATACGCACTATTTTGAAAACTCCGAACTCTCTTTAGTGGCAAAACTTCAAGAGGAGCAGCAGTTTATGGCAGCAGAACCTTATGTGTACTACTTTTTCCCCTCTTTTATAAGTTATGATGGAGCGCTTAAAACAGAGGAGAGTAAAAACAGACCCTCAATCTACCTAAAGTATAGTGGCTCAACGGAGACGCAGTTTCCTATAGACTATGCATTTATCTATGAAAATGGCTATGATTCACAACGCTACTTTACACCAGATAGTCTGTCAAACTTTCGACAAGGAAAACCTACAAAATTTCAAGAGAATGCTTACATAGTAAACAAGTTTATGACCTTTAACACTATGGTAGTGGGAAGTACACTCATTAAGCTAGAAGCACTTTATGCCAAAGTAGATAACAATTCAGTGGTAGGAGACTACTCGCATATCGGAGTTGGAGTTGAGCATAGCGTGGAAAATATCTATGAGAGTCATGCATTAGGACTCATTGCTGAGTACTACAGATATGATACTTATGACTCAAACAAGGCAAATGACCGTGCTCTCTTTGAGACTATGCAAAATGACCTCTTCTTAGGTGCTAGATATACTTTTAACAATGCAGATGATAGCTCTTTTGTCGGTGGTGGTGTGTTTGATCTTGAATATGATGAGCAGATATACTATGTGAAGTTTGAGAGTCGTGTTGCAGAGACTTTTAAGCTCTCTTGTGACTACTACTACATTGCTCCATCAGAGAAAAACTTAGTCCTTCAAACAGCCTACCAGTTCTTAGAAAAACACCAAAAACTCGGCGTCAATATCACCTACTACTTTTAAGGATAAAAATGAAAAGATTTGTAAACAACATCATAAAACTTCGATGGCTTATAGTTGTGCTCATTCCTCTTGTAACTATTATAATGGCATCTTCACTGAAACACCTAGAGTTTGAAGGGAGTTATAGAATCTGGTTTGGTAAAGAGTCTCAGATACTTAAAAACTACGATAACTTCCGTGCAGTTTTCGGCAATGATGATGCTGTTACTATTATGTTTAGCGATGAAGATGGTATTTTTACTCCTCAGGCACTACAGACCATAGAGAACATCACGCAAAAGCTTTGGAAGACACACTATATAGCAAGAGTGGACTCTATCACGAACTACCAGTATGTTCATGCTGACCATGAGCACCCTGATGATGTACTTATAGAGGAGTTCATAGGGGATCCCACATCCTACACAAAGAGAGAGCTAGAAGAGAAAAAAAAGATAGCACTTAGTGAGGATATTATCATAGGCAAGCTCATCTCAAAAGATGCAAAAACTACGATGATAGTAGGGCGTATGACACCAAAAGCAGGAGATGATCCAGAGGTGAGCTTTAAACTTCGTGATGCAGTTTTAGAGATCATAAAACCTGAAGAAGAGAAAAATGGCTATAAGTTTTTTCTTGGTGGCGGACCTGTCATCAACACCTCTTTTATAGAAGTGGCACAGCATGATGGTGGTACATTTACTCCAGCTGTTATTATAGTAGCAATGCTTCTTCTGCTTGCTATCTTTAGAAAGTTCTCTTCTATGTTTGCAACTATTATTGTTGTTGTTTTTACTTTTCTTATTGTACTCTCTATTCAAGTGCTTTTAGGTTTTAAACTCAACAACTTTACGGCAAATGTCCCTATTTTTGTTGTTGCTATCGGTATTGCCGATGCGATGCACCTCTTGTGGATCTACACTATGGCAAGAAAGAGAGGGATGGATAACTATGAGTCTATTCACTACAGTGTGCAGAAGAACTTTTTAGCTATCTTCTTAACCTCTGTTACGACGACTATTGGTTTTGCTTCTCTTGGTATCTCTGCGGTTGTGCCTATTGAGACCTTGGGAGTTGCTACAGCAAGTGCGGCTGTACTTGCGTTTGTACTCACTATGCTTTTTGTTCCGGCATTTTTAGCTATACTCAACCCCAACATCAAGGCGGATACAAACATTCAAGAGGCAAACAACCACCCTGTGACAGTTTGGTACACACACTTCCTCTCTAAAAATGCAAAGGTGATCTTGACACTCTCTTTACTTGTTTTTATACTCTTAGGTGCAGGAATATTTCAAGCAAATGTTGACTCAAACACGGTAAAGTACTTCAAAAAGGAGTTTCCTTTCCGTGTGGCTGTTAACGAGATGCAAGATAGACTCACCGGTCCTATGAGTTATGAGGTTGTGGTCGATTCAAAAGCAAAAGATGGCATCAAAGATCCAAAGTTTTTACATACAGTTGAGCAGTTTTATAGTGAGCTTTATGCAAAGTTTCCAGACATAAGACACATAAGCTCTCTTATGGATGTGGTTAAAAACTTTAACAAGGTGATAAATAAGAGCAAAAGCATTCCGGATAATCAAGAGCTTATAGCTCAATATCTTCTGCTCTACTCTCTTTCTCTTCCACAGGGAATGGAGATAAACGACAAGATGGATATAGATGAGAAACTTCTTCGCGTGAGTCTCTCTGTAAACCTTGTAGAGACGAGTAAAGATCTTGAGCAGATAGAGTGGATAGAGAACTGGTGGAAGCAAACACCATACTCCGCAGTAGTCAACGGTCAAACAGTTATGTTCGCACATATGCAGCATGATGTGACAGCTACACTTATAAACTCTATTACTCTTGCAGTTGTTATGATTTCACTTGTGATGCTACTTATCTTTAGAAACTGGAGAATGTTACCACTTTTTATCATACCAAATATACTCCCTATTGCTCTTGTTGTGGGTGTAATGGGTTGGCTACATATTGATATAGATATGGGAGTAGCTATTGCTGGAGCTATCATCATAGGGGTGGCAGTGGATGATACTATTCACTTTATGGTGAAGTATATAGAAGCAAGAAGGCGTGGAGATAACCTAGAGGATGCCATGAAGTATGTTCTTAGCTATGCAGGTTCAGCTATTATCTTTACCACTATAGTACTCTCAATCGCATTTTTAGTCTTTGTCTTTAGCAGTTTCAACCCCAACTATCACTTTGGTATAGTCACAGCTTCAGCACTCACAATCGCTGTTATAGTGGATCTAGTAGCTCTGCCTGCTTTTCTTATGCTTATAGATAAAAAAGAGAACTCTCTTTTAGAATAGTTTTATTAGACATCTTAAACAAGGACTTGCTTTAGCACCTCTTCTACCCGTTTTACCGGAATGATCTCTAAAGATTCTTGAACCTCTTTTGGAATATCATTGAGATCTCTCTCATAATTTTTTGCAGGAATCAATACTTTACTCATCTCAGCTTTATGTGCAGCAATGAGTTTTTCTTTGAGTCCGCCTATCGGTAGCACTTCTCCGCTTAGTGAAACTTCTCCTGTCATGGCAATATCCGAACGAATTTTTCGCGAGCTAAAAATTGAAGCGATAACACTTACCATTGCGATACCTGCACTTGGACCATCTTTTGGTGTGGCACCATCTGGAACATGAATATGAAGATCATACCGTTTATATACCTCACTTGCATCGACTTTCACTTTCTCCTGTTTCTCTGCGTAGGTCACCGGAATATTATTTGCAGAGATCTTAAGCTTTCTTTTGTCTATAAGTGTTTTTACTACACTCATAGCAATGCGAGCCGACTCTTTCATTATATCGCCAAGACTTCCTGTAAGTTGCAAGTTGCTTTTACCTCTGATGCGAATAGACTCTATTTTTAGAACATCTCCACCGACTGCCGTCCATGCAAGACCATTTACGACACCAACGACAGGTGTTTTATCTGTTTTTTCAATCTCAAAGACCGACTTGTCAAAATACTCTTTAAGATTTTTAACTGTAATAGAAATTTTACTCACACTTCCATCTTTAAATATCGCATGAGCAGATTTCCTGCACATCTCGGCGATTCTATGACGCAGATTTCTCACACCTGCTTCACGCGTATAGGAGTGAATAAGCTCACGCAATGCCAATTTGGAAATACTCAGTTCTGATTTTTTGAGCCCATGTTTTTTTAGCTCTTGAGGAATGAGATATCTTTTTGCTATCTCGAACTTCTCCTGTGGCGTGTAAGAGGTGAGTGTAATAAACTCCATTCTGTCACGCAGAGGGGCAGAAATGCGTCCAATATCATTTGCAGTAGCGATGAAGATAACATTTGATAGATTTAGGTCAAAATTAAGATAATAATCTCTAAACTCACTGTTTTGTTCAGGGTCAAGTATCTCCAAAAGTGCCGCAGTTGGATCACCGCGTTGCGAGCGTGAGACTTTATCTATCTCATCGAGCACAATAACCGGATTCATCTTCTTTGCATCGATAAGCCCCTGCGTGATACGCCCCGGCATTGCACCAACATAGGTACGGCGATGCCCACGCAGTTCATTTACATCTTCAAGCCCACCAAGGGCTATTCTGATAAGTGGACGCTTGAGTGCTGTTGCAATGGAGTTTGCTAAAGATGTCTTACCGACACCTGGAGGTCCAGAGAAACATAAAATTGCCCCTGCACTCTTTTTTAGTGCTATTCCACGCAGCTCTAAAAGCTCTTTAACGGCAAAATACTCTACTATTCTCTCTTTTGGTTTTTCTAATGAAAAGTGATCTTTATCAAGCTGTGATTCAACAGTTTCAATCTTGAGCGGTTTTTTAGAATACGAACCAAACGGAATCTCCAAAACCCACTCCAAATATGTCTGTGTCATAGAGGCATCTGAAGAGTCCGGATGCATTCTTGCAAAACGCTCAAGCTGTTTTTTTATCTCTTTATAAGTATCTTCACCCATTTTGGACTTTTTAGCTTCAAGCTTTTTATAGTACTCTTCTATCTCCTCTTCGCGTGCCGTATCGGTACCGAGTTCTTTTTGAATCTGTTTAAGTTGCTCTTTTAAAAAGTACTCTTTATTGACTTTTTCAATGTGTGTATGTACTTTTGAACGGATCTCACGCTGAAGTTTGTTGGCCTCTATCTCATCAATGAGAATATCAATCAGATTTAAAAATCTTTTTTCTGTATCGGTCTCAACAAAGAGTTTATAAGCCTGCTCTTTTTTAAGTTTTACAGTTGAGCATATCAAATCAATAATACGGTTATGGTCATGATTCTCTTCAATTGTTCGCAAGAGATCAGGCGGAAAGTAACTGCTTACAGTAGAGAGAGATCGCACCTTCTCACGCACAACTTCTAAAATAGCATCAATTTTAAGTGAGTTTACCTCAATAGCCTCTAAGACATCCACATGGGCAATCAATGGTTCATCGCTCACTTTATAGAGTGATTTTGCGCGTGTAAGCCCTTGAAAAAGAACTTTTACTCTTCCATCGGGAAGAGATACTTTTCGCATGATAGAGCCGACAACACCTGCATCATAGAGTGATTCATAATCACGCTCACCCTCATGACCTGCTTTTGTAGGACAGACTATGACTAAAGAGTTCTCTTCTATCGCTTTTGTAGCTGCCGGTATATTTTTCTCATCACTCAAAAAAAGAGGAGAGATCATAAATGGATATAAAAAAATCTCATCTTCTGCTATTACGGGAATGTCAGCTGGAAATCCTTCATAGTTACTTAACTTCATAAATGGTTATCCTTTTGTAATTATTTTGTACTATTTATATCTTCATTAACACTGTTGCGTGATACAACGCTTTTTGTATCGGGGATTATTATTTTATACCAAGATGATGTTCCATCTCCCTCAAACACTGTTTTATACCAAGGGGTATTTGCACGCTCAATTTCATCCCATTTTATCCACTTCTCCAACATGACCGCTCTGTAATAAGCAGCTGCTTTTGGCTTATCGACTCTTTCATAAAGTAGAGCAATAGTCTCATTGAGCACGCCATCTGCAAGGTAAAGATTTGTCAATATATTATCTACCAAAGAGTAGTATATAGAGTGTGGATAGTTCTCTTTAAAGGCTTTTGCATCTTCAATGGCTTCAGCAATTAAAGCCTGATCACGCCTTGGATTTGGCAATGCCATATATTTTGCTTTAATCTTTAAAAACTCAATATACTCTATCTCATTTTCATCTGCATAGCGTTTTGCATACTCATTTAAAAAATGTTTTGCTAAAAGATACTCTTCAAAATGCATATGCGCCATAGCTAAAATCATCGTAGCTTCCGGCAAAAGAGGGGAGGCGATATGCTCTCCTTGAAGTGATGAGTAGCAATCATCTGCTTGATCAATATCACCGTTGCCAATAGACTTTATGATTTTTCCGTACCAATAAACTGCCGGTTTGTTATACTCATTTACCTCTTTTGAACAAGCTGAAAAGAGGAGCGTTACCGCAATAAAAAAAGAGAGACAGTATAAATTTTTTCGCATAATAAAATATTCCTTACTATAATTGGATTGTTATTTTATCAAAAAGATATATAATAGGCATTAAACAATAAAAATAGATTCTTTTTTCAATTAAGTCTTTTTTGTAAAAAAAAGTGTTATAATTTAGAGTAAATACAAATGAACATTAGTGTTAAGCCCAATGTATCGGTTGCACTGAGTTTTCTTCAAAAAAAGGGGTTATACAAGCCTTGATAAAAAAATTTCTTCTAAAGTATAAATTTTTTAGTTTTATACAGATACTTCTTCTCTTGCCGTCATTGAGTTATGCACAGCATTTTGCAAATATCACTCACGCCAACGAAGATTTTAACACTACGGGAGGCTTGGATGTAGTAGATCCTAATAATCCTGTCAATAGTTTATATACACAAGTGAGCGGGCAATCCTTTGGAGTTACTTATGTGTCGCTAGACTCAGATAAACAAACACTCCTTAAAATAGAAGGTAGTATTATTTTAGAGCTCATTAAGCCTAATAGTAATTGTAAAAAAGCTAGTACTCTAAAAGATTTAACCAAACAGATTGTTCTTAAGCCAACTTCAAACGCTGGTACATCTCGTTTAAGAATTGATAATTTAAGCTATCCTTCTGCATTAAAAAAAGCCGCTTTTAGGGTTCGCTATTATGATTTTAACGTAAGCAATGAGAAGTATAACTATGGAATTCCTAACTCAAAAACACCCGCAGATTTGCAAAATGAATATCCTAAGTGCCTTCAGGTATGTGCTAGTATAAAGGACTGGTCGTGTTACAAATGTATAACAGAACAATACGGAGAGACTAACTGTTCTCGTGATAGTTTTTCTATCAGACCTGCCGAATTTGCTGTAGATCTCAATGGCAGTGCACCTTATATCGGTGGACGCAAATATCAAATTGACATCAATGCTTCAAACGATAAGAAAGTTATTGATACAGGCTATTTTGGAACCATTAACCAATCAGCCGATAAAAATGTATCTACAAAACTTAGCACCCCTCTTGGATGCAGTATATCATCCTACTCAAAAGTGATGTCTCATGATGTTAATTTCACTTCCGGAGAGGCTCAACAACAACAATATAGTTATAACAATATAGGAACTGTAAATATTATTGCCACTGATAATAACTGGTCGCTTGTAGATATCGATAAAAATAACAATGGAACAATATATAGTGATTGTATTAAAGACTCTGCTAAAAATACTCCTGTTAATGGTAAAGTAGGCTGTATGATTCAAGGGAGTAAAACCGTAACATTTTTTCCCTTAACATTTAGAAATACTTTGACTATTCAAGATAGTCACGCAAATAGTTTTACATATCTTGCAAATCAAAATAGCTCACAGGCTGCAAAACTAACATTTACATATACAGCCATTATTGATGACAATACATCAGCTACAATAGATGACAATAATATTGCTACAAATTATATTGGAAATTGTTTTGCAAAAGATATTAATACCACTGTTTCGCTTGTTAAGAATCAAGCTTTAAATTGGGGCGATACACAAACAAGAGTGTGGATGTATGATACCAATACAACATCATATGTTGGAGAATCAAATGCCAGCTTCACTCACAGTAAGCTCTTTTTTCTTCCAAATACCCCAGGAGAGGCTAAGCATGAAGTTTTGATCAATTTTGATAGAAATGTATCGATGCCGGATAATCCATTTCAAATCTTTAAAAATGATTTAAATGTCTCATTAATAGAGTACAATACAACATATCCCGTCTCCGGTAATGACTTTAATCGTATCTTAAACGATAGTAATGCTACATTTGTTTATGCCAGAAGCCATGCATCACGACAGAGATTTGTTGGAAAAGATGGAGATATTCCCATCTATTATGAAGTATTTTGCAGTGGCAGAACATGTGACAAGTCTCTTCTGCCATCAGGATCTACCTCAAAAATCACAGATGATCCAAGATGGTTTATCAATGCCAAACATACAAGTGATTTTGGCATATTGGGTACTGTTACACAGAAATTTGGTTTTTCTGTAAAAGAAGTAAAAGCCGGTACAGGTAATCATCCAGATAAAATTAAAATTCACTATAATGAGAAGAACGGCTATCCATATAAAACGACAATGGAGAACAATGCCTCTTTATGGTTGATCTACAACCCATTTGATGTTAATGCAACTAAAAATGAATTTGAAGTAGAGTTAATCGGGACAACTAAGCAAGGAGCAGGCTCCTTTACAGATTTAAATAATGCTAGCAATATAACAAATAGGAGAACCATGTGGTAAAACGAGCAGGATTTACTTTTATTGAACTGATATTTGCTATTGTAATTATAGCAATTACAGCTATGTCCCTTCCTATGATGAGTCAAATATTATCAAACAATATGGAAAAAAATCTTGTTCAAGAGGCCATCTTTGCCGCAGCAGCAGAATTAAGCGATATAACAACC
>JANEIH010000043.1 GCA_024513425.1 Sulfurimonas sp.
TATACATAAATCAAAAAACAGTGTTTCACTTTCTGATTTAGGTTATAAAGGTTTAAGTAATGACTTAATTGACCTTGAGTATACTTCAAAAAAAGCTAAAAAAGCTAAAAAAGCTAAAAAAAACTACAAATAATGAAAAATAGGAGACCCAATACATGGAGAGTATCTTTGTAAATTCTAAAAATGTTTTCTTAGATACTGCAAATCCCAAAGACTATATTCGACTAGACAGAGCCTCAGTAATCTATCAATCTTTGAAAGACTCTATTGAAAAACCTTTAAAGATGATACTTCTTTATGGGAAACCAGGAACAGGAAAGAGTATGTTTTTAACAAAACTCTCTCTTGACTCAGCAGATAAAAAAAATGTTTTTTTATATGACACCCCTATTTTAGATGAGAGTGAGTTTTATAAGAGACTTGCACAAGATGTATTTAAAACAAAATATGAAGGGGGGTTGAACTTTACACAATTTATGAGAATTGTAAAAGATAAAAACTTAAATCAGGTACCTGTTGTTTTGCTTGATGAAGCACAACTCTACTCCGAAGAGCTGATGGAAAAAATTCGGCTTTTATCGGACACAAGAGCACTTAAATTTGTTATCGCTTTACATAAGACGGAAAAAGAAGATCTTATCGCAAAAGAACATTTTCAAACAAGAATTTGGGAAACTATTGAACTTGAAAACTCTTTGCGGGCAGAGCTAAAGATGTATATACAAAAAAAATTGATGAAAGCAAACTGTTTTGATACGGCTAGTATGTTTAATTCAAAAATCGTAAACAAAATTTATAAATTAACTCATGGAAACTATAGAGATACAAACAAACTCTTATATGGACTTTTTGAGATCTATATTACTTATGAAAAAAATAATCAGCTCTATTCTATAAAGATAGATCAAATTTCAACAAAATTTATAGAGATGGCAGCCATACATACAGGTTTAATAGATGCTTAATATACAAGAACTAGAAAAACGCTGGTTAAAATATAAAATTAAAACATATTTTCCATACGCTGTTATTTTTATTAGTCTCACCGTTATTATAACGATCATATCAATCTTTGCTACCTCTAATGTAGAAAAAACTCCAGTGATGGCAACAAAACCCAAAAAGCATGAAAAGAAAAAGATTGTAGCGATACAGAGTCCTCAAAAAGAACAAAATATTTCTACACAAAAAAAGAGTACAACAACTCAAATACAAACAGTAACTTCAATAGAAGATACAAAACTAACCCTCTCACCATCAATAAATTTTATGAAACACACAAAAAATATAGAGCAACAACCTTACTATAAAGTCACATCTTCTGTAAAAAAGAGTACTAAAAAAAGAGAAAAAATTGTTCAACAAGCTAGTATTGAAGAAGAGTATATGGATCTAGGAGAGGAAAATCAAATAAAGAAGAAAACAATAAAAAAAGAGTCGGCTTTAAAACCTTATAAAAAACAAACCATCACCATTGAGAGAAGAGATTCGCAAAATGACATTAAAAAGATTATTGCAAGATTTAAGAAGAGTAATAATCCTGCTTTAAGTCTTTTTGTTGCAAAGAAATATTATGAGCTTGGCAATTATGAACAAGCTTATAATTATGCACTTATAACAAATGCGATCAATAATGACATAGAAGATAGTTGGCTTGTTTTTACAAAATCTTTGGTTAAACTCAATAAAAAAAATATGGCGATTAGAACATTAATGGAGTATATTAAATATTCTCACTCCGGCAGTGCGAGAATCCTACTAGATGATATACAATCAGGAAAATTCAAATGAGACTTTTTATAGTTTTACTTTTTTTAACAAATAGCTATGCAGGTGATATTAAGCAGGAGATGCTTGGACTCTATCAAAATAAAAAATATGCAAAAGTCTGCACTATGGGATTTGACAACTTTAAAGAGTATAGGCGTGATGAAGAGTTTGTCTCACTCTATGCAATTTCATGTTTAAACTCAGATTATATTGACAGGCTTTCCGTACCAATAGCATCTTTAAAGTTTTCAAAAGAAGCGCGTGCAAACGCAGCTTACTTTTCAGTAATTTTAATGCAAAAAAAACTACTCTACCACTCTTTAGTTGATGGCTATGAGCTCTCAAAGTTAAAGTTGCCGACAACTGACTATATTCTCTCAAAAGTGTTTGATCTTTACACAAAACTAGGTAAACATAAAAAACGCACATTTTATCTTTTTGAAGATCCTGATGATAAAGGGCTTTCATATAAGCTCTATTTGACAAAAGATTATAAAATTTCAAAAATGGTTATTGAAGAGTTTCGCGGTACCGTACTCTTAAAGAGACACATATACTGGTAAAAAGGAGAGAAAGAAATGGATAGGATTACAACAGATTTGCTTGCTAATGGCTCTATAATGAAAGGGCAAGTAGATAGACTACTTGCAAAAGGGATCAATAAAAATCTTATCTTGCATAATATAACCCTCTCTGGTTTTATAACAATGGATAGACTCATCCATTACATTGTCCAACAGATACGCAGTGGTGTCTATAAACTCTCTATTATAGATAATTATGATTACATACCAGAAAATGCGGTTCTGCAAAAACTAGCACAAGAGCTAGATTTAATGTTTGTAGATTTAGACTCTATTGATATGGACTACAATCTTACAGACAATATCCCTTTTGCGCAATTTCAAAAACATCATGCTATTCCAATCTCTCAAGATGATATGAGTGTTACGGTTGCATTTAATGACCCGTTTGATATTATTGCACAAGAAGCGATTCAAAGACTCTTTCCAAGAAAAATTCTTAAAATTGCTCTTGCCACAAGAAAGCAGATAGAAGCCTACCTTCACAAAATAAGTCTTAAAAACAGTATAAAAGATTTAGTTCGTAAAATTCATGAAGAGTTAAATTCTATCTCAACATCTGAAGAGCAGCAAGAAGCTTCTTCTATTTTGTTACTGATTGATATGATACTTAAAACCTGCATTAACAGACGCGCAAGTGATATCCATGTCGAACCGACTGAAAAAAACTGTGTAGTTCGCGGGCGTATTGATGGAAAACTAGCAGAGATATTTGTCTTTGAAAAAGATATCTATCCTCCTCTTGCATCACGCTTAAAACTTTTAGCAAATCTTGATATCGCAGAAAAAAGAAAAGCACAGGATGGACGCTTCTCTACTATGGTAGGATCGCGTGAATTTGATTTTCGTATCTCAACATTGCCAACTATTTATGGCGAATCAATTGTTATGCGTGTGCTTGACAAACGAAAAGCACTTGTAAGACTTGAAGATGCCGGTATGGATAGCATCAGTTATGGTAAACTGCTCAAAGGCTTAAAAACTCCTCATGGTATCATATTGGTAACGGGACCTACCGGTTCTGGTAAAACAACAACACTCTATGGTGCTATCAATGAGTTGAGAAATGTAGAAGATAAAATCATTACTGTTGAAGACCCTGTTGAGTATAGAATGAATCTTATCCAGCAGGTTCAAGTCAATGCAAAGATAGGTCTCTCTTTTGCTGATGCACTTCGCTCTATTTTACGCCAAGATCCCGACAAGATCATAATTGGAGAGATTCGCGATAAGGAAACTTTAAAAATTGCAATCAAAGCAGCCTTGACAAGTCACTTGGTTATTTCAACACTGCATACAAATGACTCAATATCAGCTATTCCTCGTATGGTTGATATGGGCATAGAGCATTATCTAATTAGTGCTGCCCTTGTTACCATACAAGCACAGAGGCTTGTAAGAAAGATCTGTGTTCATTGTAAAACAAAAGATACTCTTTCAGCTTCTGCCTTAAAAGAGATAGAGAGTGTTACAATACCGACAGGCACAATCTTCTACAAAGGAAAAGGTTGTAAAGAGTGTAGTGAGACAGGTTATATGGGACGCGAAATGATTTGTGAGGTTTTAAATATCTCAGAAGAACTTTCATCTTTAATAGCAAAAGGCGCATCAAAAGAAGCTATGCTTGATCAAGCCAAGAGAGAAGGTTTTATATCTATTTTTCAGAATGGTTTACAAAAAGCCATTGATGGCATTACAAGTATTGAAGAAGTATTAAAGGTGGCAAAAGGATGAAATATTTTTCAGTAACAGTTTTAAGAAAAGAGAAAAGAGAGAAAATCGGCTTGTATGCTAAAGATAAAAAAGAGGTTAATAACTATATAAGACTCAAGATTTCCGGAGTTATCCTTAAAGTTGAAGAAACCCCTGAACCACTTGAAAATAAACTCAGAAGGGTTAAAACAGATCTTTTAAAAAATATCAAAAAAAGAAAAATCAAACCAGATGCACTCATTGCTGCCATACGACAATTAGCCGTTATGGCAAATGCCGGTATATCCATCCATGATTCACTTAATGAGATAGTCAATGCCTCAACGGATGAGGCTCTAAAGAGTGTTTTTTCCAAAGTCGCAGATGATATCAACTCTGGACACTCATTTTCATCAACAATGAAAAATTTCCGATTTGAAGTTGGAAACCTTACAATTGCTATGATTCAACTCGGAGAAAAAACAGGTAATCTTGATGGGGCGCTCTATTCTCTTGCTGATATGCTTGAAGAGATTCGTGCTAATGCTATCAAATTTAAAAAAGCGATGGCATACCCAAGGAATGTTATGATAGTAATGGCTATCGCATTTGTAACTCTTATCTCTTATGTTGTGCCAAATTTCAAATCAATCTTTGAGCAGCTCCATGCTGAACTACCACTGCCGACTATTATCCTTCTAAAACTAGAATATCTCTTTAATAACTTTGGTCCATATCTTTTAGCTGGACTTGCGGTCTTTTATTTTATATTTCATTATCTCACTACCAACTATGAAGATATCCGATATAAATGGCATCAGCTTCTCTTGCGAACCTATTTAATTAAGAATATTATCAAATTCTCAACACTAAGCCGTTTTACGCTTGTATTTTCTGAGTTGATTCATGCCGGCATTCCAATTGCAGAAGCGTTAGATACTGCTATTGGTATGATCGACTCTCTTCCTTTGAAGAAAAAACTCCAAGTTGTAATCGTTACGGTTAAAAAAGGTGGCACACTCAATAAAGGGCTTAAAGAGACTGAACTTTTTGAAAATATGATTATTCAAATGGTGCGGGCCGGTGAAGATAGTGGTACATTAGATACAATGACAAAAAAAGTTGCTGAATATTATAAAATGCGTTTTAATGCCATCATTGATGGTCTTAATGAAGCGATTGAACCAATTATGCTTCTTATCATTGCATCAATGGTTCTCTTGCTTGCTTTGGGTATCTTTTTACCAATGTGGGATATGGGGAATGCTGTTCAAGGAAGAAGATAGAGCAAAAAAGCCTATCTAAGAGTTACAATCCTTGCAACTTTTGCAAGGAAATTTTCTAGAGACTCTTTTACTCCTTTAATAGTATATACTACACTCGTATCAAACTTTTTTTCAACTACAGTAATATTATCTGCTTTGATCTCATAATCTATTAAGCGAATGTTTCCATATTTAATCTCTATAATTTGAGTATTTTCCTCTCTATACTCAATCAGATTTGCCTTATTTACAACAAGGTTTACTACATCACTATAAGCTCGAACAAGTCCACCGGTACCCAATTTTGTACCGCCGAAATAGCGTACAATTACTACAGCTACATTAATTAGCTCCTCTCCTTGCAGTACCATCAAAGATGGCTTACCCGAAGTTCCTTTTGGCTCTCCATCATCACTAGAGTGTTCTACGGCTTGAGAATATTCATTCAGATATCTATAAGCAGTTACAAAATGTCTTGCTTTTGGATGTTGTATTTTTAGCTGTTTGAGCGTTGTTTTATATAGTTCATAGGGAACAAGGTGAGCAATAAACTTCGACTGCTTCACCTCTAGAGTAGCGGTAAAATCTCCTTTGAGTGTTTGCATTATGCTAAGTTTGTATAAACTTTTTGCACATCCTCATCATCTTCAAGTCTCTCCAAAATCCTATCTACATCGGCTTGATCCTCTTTAGTGATCTCTATTGGGGTGTTGGCGATTCTCTCTAGCGTTGCTTTTGTGATCACAACACCCAAGTTCTCTAAAGCTTCATTCATTGTACCAAATGCAGTATAATCAGCAGTTGCAAGAACAAGACCCTCTTCCTCCTCGATCTCTTCTAGTCCGGCGTCAATAAGTTCAAGCTCCAACTCTTCTAAATCCATATTATCTTTTAAATTAAACTCAAAAATAGCCTTGCGTGAGAACATAAACTCAAGTGAGCCATTTGTCAACATCTCACCACTATTTTTATTTAAAATACTTTTTACATTTGCAACGGTACGTGTGTTGTTGTCTGTCGCACATTCGATAAAAAGAAGTACTCCATGAGGAGCTTTGCCTTCAAAGTTCACCTCTTTCATATCTGCACTATCTTTTGCGGCAGCTCTTTTTATCGCAGCATCAATATTGTCTTTTGGCATATTTTCTGCTTTTGCATTTAAAATTGCAGTGCGGAGTTTAGGATTTAAATCGGGATCCATTCCGCCCTCTTTTGCCGCCATTGTAATGACTTTTCCAAGTTTAGGAAAGAGCTTAGACATAGCCCCCCATCTTTTTAACTTTGATGCTTTTCTATATTCAAATGCTCTACCCATAAAAATTCCTAATTAATTTTTTACAATTATACCATTTTCAAAACTATAAGTGTATAATACGGCATAAGGAATACACAATGAAATTCTCTTTTAGGTTCAAGCACCATTTTTTCAATGCATTTCGTGAAATATTTGTTCATCACCATGGCTCATTAGAGTTTCGTGCCAAAATATTTGCACTTATAATTGCTACAAATGAAAAACCAAAAGTTGAAAATTTTACTCTTGTAAAAGAGCTCGCTACAACAATCTATGAGGGGGATGAGAATAGAGCAAATCTACTGCTCTTAACAACAAAAGAGCTTGTTGAAAAAGTAAAAAAACAGAATGCTTTGGATTTGGATCTACTTGTCACAACTATTCAAAAAGAGCTCGAAATAGTTCCAAGGTATGCAAAAAAAATAGATATCGAATCACTTAGAAATTTTTTAGCTTACAGCAGTGATGATGACACATTTACATACCAAGAGAATATCTTAGAGTTTCTAGAAAAGTTAAAAAGAGAGACACTTTACGGCAACAAACCAACAACAAAGGAATAAATAGATGGATTTACAAACACTAGCACTTCACGCAGGTTATAAAAAAGATACACAAGGGACTATGGCAGTTCCAATCTATCAAACCACAGCTTATGAGTTTCGAGATGTAGAACATGCCGCAAATCTCTTTGCACTCAAAGAGCTTGGCAATATATATACACGCCTGAACAATCCGACAACTGATGTTTTTGAAAAACGCTTTACTTCACTAGAGGGCGGAGAGGCGGCACTTGCAACTTCATCTGGGATGAGTGCAATATTTTATGCATTCGCCAATGCTGCCCAAACCGGTGATAATATCATCTGTGCAAAACAACTCTACGGAGGAAGTCTCACGCAGGTAGCCCATACATTGAAACGCTTTGGCATAGAAGCGCGTTTTTTTAATGTTCACAATCCTGAAGAAATTGAAGGGCTCATTGATGAAAAATCTAAAGTTATTTTCTTTGAGAGTTTGACAAACCCTAGTATTGATGTTGCAGACATTGAAACACTTACTACCATTGCCAACAAATATAATATCATAACAGTAGTGGACAACACCGTAGCAACACCTGTACTCTGTCGTCCTTTTGAATATGGTGCAGACATCACTGTACATAGTACATCAAAATACACAACAGGTCAAGGTCTTGCTATCGGTGGTATTTTAGTTGAGAGAAAAGATTTAAACAAGAAACTCAAAAATAATCCACGCTATGCACATTTTAATGAACCGGATGCTTCCTACCATGGTCTTATCTATACAGAGACGGGACTACCTGCATTTACACTTCGAGCAAGACTCTCACTCCTGCGTGATTTAGGAGCAGTGGTCTCTCCATTTAATGCATGGCTCTTTATTCAAGGTATGGAGCATCTCTCCCTAAGAATGAGAGAACACTCACGCAATGCTTTGACGCTTGCAGAGTTTTTAGAGTCGCATCCAAAAGTTAAAAAGGTCAACTATCCTGGTCTTAAAAGTGATGTAAACTTCAAAAATGCCCAAAAATATTTTACAGACGGACTCTGTAGTGGATTACTAAGTTTTGAAGTGGAAAGTTTAGAAGAAGCAGAAAAAATTGTCAATGCTACAAAACTTTACTCTCTTGTTGTAAATATTGGTGACTCAAAATCAATCATCACGCACCCAGCATCAACTACACACCAACAGCTATCTCACGAAGAGCTAGTTGCGTGTGGTGTTCCCGAAGGGCTTATTCGTCTTTCTGTTGGACTAGAGAGCGCTAAAGATTTAATAGATGACATTGCTCAGGCACTTGATGCATAATATAGAGGTGGACTTAAGCCATTTTTGCTAAAATATCACTAATTATTTTAAGAGAGTAGCCAATTTGTCATTAAACCTGCAAACATATACTGAACATTTTACCAATCCTCTCTATTTAGAGAGCGGGCGTATCTTAGAGCCTTACGATATTAGCTATGAGACATATGGGGAGCTTAATGAAGATAAAAGCAATGTAGTAGTCGTTTGTCACGCTCTCACAGGAAGTCATCATGCTGCAGGTTTTTATGAAAACGAAAATAAACCTGGCTGGTGGGATGGGCTTATCGGTCCATCTAAAGCGATCGATACAAATAAGTATTTTGTCATATGCTCCAATGTTATTGGGAGTTGTTTTGGCTCAACTGGACCTATGAGTCCTCAATACGCACACCATGAACCATATCGTTACAGATTTCCTGTCATCAGTATCAAAGATATGGTAAAAGCACAACGAATTTTATTTGACAGACTTGACATTCATAGAGTTCACGCAATTATTGGTGGAAGTATGGGCGGTATGCAGGCGTTGCAATTTGCCATTCACTATCCAAACTTTTCAAATAAAATCATTGCCATGGCAACAACACACGCAACACAACCTTGGGCTATTGCTTTTAATAAAATAGCCCAAGAGGCTATTTTAAAAGATCCTGATTTCAAACAAGGCCGTTATGACCCCGAAACTATAAAAAAACAGGGGCTTGCCGGTATGGCGATTGGGCGTATGGCAGGACATATCAGCTTTTTATCACCCAAATCTATGCGTGAGAAATTTGGAAGAGATTATAAACTGACAGATGGACTGTATGAGCTTTTTGGTAAGTTTCAGGTAGAGTCATACTTAGAGTACAATGGCTACAACTTTACAAAATGGTTTGATCCCCTTGCCTATCTCTACATTACAAAAGCAATTAACATCTATGATCTCTCACGCGGATTTGACTCTTTATATGAAGCACTCAAGCGCATCACGGCAAAACTATATCTCATTAGTTTTAAAAATGATATACTTTTTAAAAATTTTGAAATGCAAGAGATAGCAGATGAACTCCAAACAATCGGAAATGTAAACTATAATTACATCGATATTGAGAGCGACTATGGACATGATGCTTTTCTTGTTGAACTCAATAAATTTGAAAACTATGTAAAGGAAGCACTCGATGGCTAAAGAGAACTTTGAGAAAAATCTAGAAAATGCCAAAAATATTCTAGAGACTTTGATGAAACCAGAAATTACACTTCAAGAGAGTGTAAAAGCATATGAAGAGGGTATGAGAGAGTTAAATGAAGCACAAAAAATGCTTGAAAAAGCAGTTATCAAAATCCAAGAGATAAAAGCCTCTTAAGATGCGTGCAGCTGTCTTACAACTTAGCTCTCAAGGTATGAGTTCAACAAAGCTCTATAATTACATCCGAATTGCAAATAAAAAAGGAGTGAAGCTCTTACTTCTTGGAGAGTATGTACTCAATCCTTTTTTTAAAGAATTGCAAAATATGTCCTTGAGTATGATTAAAGAACAAGCCTCACACCAGATAAAAATCCTCAAAGAACTCTCAGCAAACTACAATATGACAATAGTAGCTCCTATTGTCATAGTTAAGAAGAAAAAAGTCTATAAAGCCATTGCAAAGTTTGCGCCTGCCTCTACCTCTTATTATGAACAACAAATTCTTATCAACTACGCTCATTGGAATGAAGAGAAGTTCTTTGCCAATGAGATAAAATCCTTACAGACACCCCTTGTCTTTAAAATCGATGGTTTCAAATTTGGTGTTATTAGTGGATTTGAACTCCACTTCGATGAAATCTTCCAAAAATTAAAGAATAAAAATATTGACTGCCTGTTAGTTCCAAGTGTCTCTACTTTTGAATCATACGAACGCTGGAAGGCACTTGTATCAACACGGGCTT
Source organism: Sulfurimonas sp. (assembly GCA_024513425.1). Classification (GTDB taxonomy): domain Bacteria; phylum Campylobacterota; class Campylobacteria; order Campylobacterales; family Sulfurimonadaceae; genus Sulfurimonas. The sequence continues at coordinate 10,354 of JANEIH010000043.1, forward strand.
TTACACAAAACTACTATATTTTAAGAGCCAATAGAATTGGCAAATATCAAGACAAAGAGTTACTGTGGAGATTTTATGGGGATTCTATTTTGGTCTCTCCAAACGGGGAACTTCTCACGCACTTAGGAAATGAGGAGGAGCTCATGATTGTCGATATGAACCACTCTGATGTTATAGCCTTGCGTAGAACATGGGGTTTTAAAGAAGCAATTAATAAAAGAGTGCTATAATCACCAAAACTTGAATTAAAGGCTTCACTATGATGCAATATTTTCATCGTCAAGTCCAGCTCTGGGGAGAAGAGACACAACAATCACTGCAAAATAAAAAAATAGCTATCATCGGTTCAGGGGGACTCGGTTCTTCGCTTGCTTTTGCACTTGGAGCAACAGGAATCGGTGAAATTCATATGGTTGATTTTGATGAAGTCAGTCTTCATAACATTCACAGACAGATCGCTTTTAAAAGTGGTGATGAAGGAAAAAACAAAGCTCAAGTAAACGCAAAAATTATTGAAAAACGCTGTCCCTATGCAAAAGCTATTGCTCACGAAATAGACTTTGAAGAGTGGAGCAAAAAAAATATAGAAGTCGATCTTATCATTGATGCGACAGATAATCTATCAACACGCGCAGAGATAAACAGTTATGCAAAAAAGAGAGAACTCCCTTGGGTCTATGGCAGTGTTGAAGCTTTTCATGGTCAAGTAGCTTTTATCGAGGAGTCTTCATTTTCAGACTCTTTTAAAATCATCCAGAAAACACCAGCAGGAATTACCGCTCCGATTGTTATGCATATTGCTTCACTGCAAGCAAGTTTGGCACTTTGTTATCTTGCTGGACTTAGTGTTAAAAAAGATCTGCTTTACTATCTCTTTTTCAATGATGAAGGTGAGTTGGTTACACAAAAATTTAGACTTCCAAAAGCTGACTGATTTGTAAAACAGTTAAAGGAGTTTTTACTACTCATCTTTTATCTCTCACTTTTGTCTTCCTGTTTTATCATTTAAAACAAGGGTATTGATGGTAAATGGTCTTGATTTTTGGGTGCATCATACTTATAAAAAATGCAAAATTTAAATATATATTTTTAAGCTACAACAATGAGGGATTGATGGGCAAGTCTGATGTTGAAACGATTATGAAAAAATATGGAAAATATAGTTTAAAAACAAAAGAATATCAAAGATTTAAAGCAGATAAATCACAAAATAGAAATCATAAAGCCAATAAAACTTATGAGTATTTGCACATACTTGAAAAATATAAGGATAATGATGAAATCTAAAAATACAATTGGATTTGGGATTGCAGGTAATTTTGCAAATTATAATGCACGAGACCTAACTGACCTTCTATCTATTTCACTAAAAAAGACGCCCTTTACAGGCACTTCATGGCAAATCTAAAGGGTCGTGAGATGATATTTAAGTATTGTTTGGGTTCGAAAATGAAGTAAGCTAAATTTAAAGTAGGATGCCGACAAAAAGGAGCTTGTTTAATGCTCTTTAGCCGTTGGAATGAATGCCAAGCGTTATTAAAACCCATTCAATCACCCTATTCGACAGAAAAAAATATCGAGAGAGCCAAAAGCTCTCAAGTATTAAGCATTAGTCCCTCAGACAGCGTACTGCCGATCCTAAAGCAAACTCAATGAAAGTATTCGAGATGACGCTATGAGAGATATCGGCCCAGTAGATGATGTGCGCGTCAGTACCACCATGAGGCGAGCCAGTCCACAAGACACCATACCTACCCCTATCGGCAAAGATACCTGTTGTCCAGCGATAACCATTGGCCGGGAGCTTCAGAAAACTTGTAAAGGCAGTGGTGTTATCAATGATGTTGTTATTTGCAAATTCTTCGTCTATTTCCGCATCGGTTGGTACCCTAAAGCCCACAGGACAGACTGAAGAACCATCTGTTTTGGACCAGTTTGCTGAACGTGTAGCCCCATTGATATCTACTGACGCCCAATCGTTGGATCCTATTATAAATTTATCTCCTGCAGCGTCTATATCTGTAGCTTGTATATTTGTAGTAGCACTTTGATCATTCTCGTGCCCATCACTATTTCTTCCCCACTGGTAATAGTCTCCATAACAAGCCGTGTCGTTAAGGCTTGCACAGACTCTGGATGCACCTAGGTTTCTATCCAACCATACCTTTCCTGTAGCTGGTGAGACGACGAAACCGTATGTCTTACCATTATGGGTAATCCTATTTATTACAGTTACTGTCCGTGTGGCTGTGGCTGAGTTACCTTTTGCGTCTGTGACTGTATAGTTGATAGTATGCACTCCTGCGATATTGGTATCGACACTGCCTGAAGTGGTGATATTGTTTAGTGCGT
>JANEIH010000044.1 GCA_024513425.1 Sulfurimonas sp.
CTTTGTGTAGCAACTGTAGTTCAAAATTTGTCAAATACCCCTCTAAAACAATCTCTACTTTTGTATGTTCTTTAAGATAATTGTAGTTAAGTTCATAGAGTTTTGGAAGGTAAATTTTATCGAGGAGTTTTTTCTCTTTACAAAGCTCTCCGTAACGCCGATAGAGCTCTTCTAAAATAGCTATATGCTCTTCATACTCAGCATACACATCAGCCTCTTTCAAGGCATCGATATCATACAATTCAGCACTGAGTTCTTCAAAAAATTTAAATATATAAGAGGAGTTTTTTGTAAAGGTAAAAAAATTTCTCTCTATTTGGAGATTGAGAAAGTTTTCAAAATTAGAAGCTTCTAGCAAAAGGAGGATTCGAGTATCATCATCTATAAAACTCTCTCCTTGTACAAGGCAGAGTTTTGCAATAAATTCACTCATAGTGATATAGTTTGGCAGAAAAAATGTCTCTTCTTCTACTACTAACTGTCTCTGCCTAATTGCGCGAGCAGAGGAAAGGACTATGAGTGAATCATCCATTATTCAAATTCAAAAGCCTCTTTGATGCGTGTATCTGCTTTCATATTTAAAAATCGATACTCATCACCTACTACAATTTTTGCTATAATATTCCAAACACCGACTTTTGGAAACTTTGCACCGCTAAATGTATAGATACCGTTTTCAACTTTTGGATTATCAAGCTTTTGATTAAACTCACTTGTCTCTGGACGAGAGACAGCGATGATAATTTCTGCGTTATTGACAGGCTTACCCTCTACATCTACTACACTGTACTTTATCTTCGGTGATTCACCGCCAATAGACTCCGTTATATAACTAACTTTATATTTTTTATCAAAACGCATTCTTGCCTTGATCAAATTATTTGCTTTTGCATCTGCATCTTGATAATTTGTCATATATGCATCACTACTTTGAATATTAGCTCCGCCTGTTACCATCACGGTAGCAACACAAAAACCAAATACAAATGTTATAGATATGGCAATAATATAAGGCCAAATTCTGCCATTAGCTTGTTTCTTGCTCATCTTTATGCCTTATTTTATATATTTTTCTTCTAACGAACATTACTATAGCATACAAAACAAAACCGTAGAAAAACAGCTTCACCCAAAAGAGTGTCTCTTGATTGGCATCACCCGGATCATTTTTTAAAACAACTCCTTTGGCAGTTGCAATTTGGTGTGCAATATCAAGATAACCATTATACATAGAACCTGCATATTTTCCTGTAACTTGCTCTTTTTTTGCTTTTTGTGCCAAGAGAGGTAAAATGGTGCCTCCGTACCCTTTTCGCATTGTATTAAATGTCTTAAAACTATCTGCATAAATCATAGCCATGATAAAAGCCTGAACCGGTGATGCAACAGGACTTAGCACCTGTTTTGCATTAAAATATTTATATAAAGATATATCACTTGTTTTGATATCTACCTCTTTATCCATCTCTGAAAAAGTTAAAAGCACCGTTGGTTCTTGAAACTGTGCCAATAGTTCTCTCTCATACTCAAGCATACTTTTATTCTGCGGTAACTCCCTTAACATAAGAAGACGCAGTGAAATACCTGTTTTTTGATAGAGTTCACTTCCAAGTTTTTCTATCTGTGTGGCAAATGCTTCACGATGAACAATTTCATCTTTATATAAATACTCAGCTGATAATTGTGTTTGAAAAAATATAATGAAGATGAGGGCATAAAGCCCTCTAGTTAAAAATCTCAAAGAATTCTAACCTACAAAGAGATGATTCGGTGTCAATACCGCCCAAAGAGTATATGCAGCCATAAGAACTAGACCCCATCCAATAATTTTATCCATCTTATACTCCTTATTTTACATCTACAATATGTTTAGCATTATCTACGCTAATCATTTTAATTGATTTTTCATTCTCAATTTTGTAAAAGTTTTCTGCATTTGCATTTTGAACACCTAATGCTTGCACAGTCAAAAATGCAAGAATACTAAGTAACAATACAGTCGCAATTAACATTCCAGTTATACCATCAAGAGCAAAAACACTTCTATTTTCATTCATGCTACTCTCCTTTACTTAAGCTAATAATATAAGCAGCAACTGCTTCTTTTTGTTTAGCATTAAGTTTATCAAGTGCCGGCATTTTACCGATAGCACCCTTTTTACCATGTGTCAATACATTGGTAATAAGCGACGGTGTAAATTCAGCAATATTTGGAGCTACATACTCCATACCTTTTCCATCTGGTCCGTGACAAGAAGCACAAGTGTTGGCAAATACATTCGCACCCGCTTCATTGCCTTTCATTCCATTTGCAACATACTCAGCAACTGCATTAATCTCAGCGTCTGTGATAAGTGCACCTGTTTGAGCATTAAAAAGACCATTACGATCCGGCATTGGCATTTCAGTACCTAAAAGTTTGTTATTTGAACCATTCTCGATAACACTTTTAACCGTCTTAGCTTCAAGTCTAACATTTAAATTAGCTGCTTTTCCATCAATACCATCAGCAGCAATACCGTGACATACTCTACATTCACCTAAAAATACAGATTCACCCATCTCAACAAGTCTCTCTCCATGAATGTCAGCATACTCTTTTTCGAATTCTGCATTCTTTTGTGCAACTTCTTCATTGTATTGTCCGATTTGAGAAAATGCATCTACCGGGTATCCGATTATAAAATACCACATACCCCAAATCATAGTACCTAAGAACATAATTGCCCAACCAAACGGTACTGGATTTTTATATTCACCTATATTGTCCCAAGACTCATCAGCAAGCTCACCGGTAGCCTGGTCAACTTGCATTTGACGAACATACTTGATTACAACAAAAACTGTAATAACTACAAGAGCAACAGCCCCTGTAACCGCAAGTATATTGACGATATCACCATTTAAACCACCTTTACTCATGCCAACAGATAAATATGTCGCACCAAGCATAGCAGCCGTAATGATAACTCCCCAAAGATAAAGCTTATTCATATATCTCTCCTAATTTTCTTTATCACGCAATAGAGGTTTAACCGGAGTAGAACCTATATCATCATTAAGTGCCATATTGCTATACTCTTCATAATCATGACCCTCTACATCTCTTTTTTTTGTATATAAATGGTATATATATCCATATAACACTATAACAAGAAATATTGTCAATGCAAAGTAGCCATATGCACTTAATTCAGCAATATTCACTTTTTACCTCTTACTTTAGACTGTTTAAATATGCAATAAGTGCAACGATTTCTGGAATTTCTCCACGCGCAACTGCATCTTTAACATCTTGGTCTTTCATATCTGCAACAACTTTTTTAGCTTCTTCTAAAGCTAAAGCATGAGCTTCTGCAACTGATTTACCCATTTTAACAACTTTAGTTAACCCATCTTTCATAGGAACCGGCTTGTTATATGGTACTGAGAAAAACTGTGCAACTGTTAATTGCTCAGCATAAGCAGTATCTATATCAGCTTTGTTTGTAAACAACCAGCTATATGCAGGCATGATTGAACTTGGTACAACAGCAGCAGGATTTTTCATATGATTCTCATGCCAGTCAGTAGTTCTGTAGTTACCGACACGCATTAAATCTGGACCAGTTCTTTTAGATCCCCAAAGGAATGGTCTATCATATGCATACTCTCCACTTAAAGAGTAGTGACCATAACGGTCAGTCTCTGATTTAAACGGACGAATTAGCTGTGAGTGACATGCATTACAGCTGTTTTTAATATAAACATTACGACCAGCTAACTCTAGTGTAGAGTATGGAGCCGTTCCGATTACAGGACGAGAAGCTTGAGCAAAGTTTGGAAGAATTTCAATCAAACCTGCAAAAGCAATTGCAACAAATACACCTACCGCAAAAAAGAACGGGTGTTTTTCTAACCAATGAAACATACTATTATCCTCCCTCTCTTATGCGCCCATAGGCGATTGATTTAAACGCTCTGCATCTACTTCTTTGTCTGATACCCAAGTTTTGTAGATATTATAAGCAAAAAGTAAGAAACCTGTTAAGTACAATAGACCGCCTACACCACGAATAGCGTAGTAAGGATGAAGCACTGTTACCGTATCGATAAATGAATAAGCTAAATTACCAAACTCATCGTGAGCACGCCACATCATACCTTGCGTAATACCTGCGATCCACATAGAAGTGAAGTATAAAACAACACCCAAAGTCTGAATCCAGAATTGTGCAGCCATTAATGACTTAGAGTAGATCTCACGCTTAAATACACGCGGAGCCATATGATAGAGTGCAGCCATAATCATAAATCCAACCCAACCAAGAACACCATCATGAACATGACCAACAATCCAGTCAGTGAAGTGAGCAATCGCATTAACAGATTTGATAGCCTGGATAGGACCTTCTAATGTAGAGAACATATAGAATGTAGAACCAAGAATCATAAACTTGATTAATGGAGATGCCGCAACTTGTTGCCACTCACCTTTCATTGTAAGAAGCATATTGATCGCTGAACCCCACGAAGGCAGGATAAGAATTACCGAGAAGATAGAACCCATAGTCTGCATCCAATCAGGAACAGTCGAATAAAGAAGGTGGTGACCACCAGCCCATAAGTAAACGAACATCAATCCCCAAAAAGAAAGAAGTGATAATTTATAAGAATAAATTGCCTGACCTGATTCTTTTGGTAGGAAATAATAAATTATAGCAACGATAGGAACGGTAAAGCCAAATGCAACCGCATTGTGTCCATACCACCATTGTACAAGGGCATCATTTGTGCCGGCATACATAGATACAGAGTGCCACCAGTTACCAATAGCAGTCTCACCGACAGGTGATGTTGCAAGGATAGTTGGAACTTCCATATTATTGAAAAGGTAAAGCATAGCTATACCAAGGAATGTAGCAATGTAATACCAAACTGAAATATATAATGATTTCTCACGGCGAATACCGATAAGACCGAAAATACTTATACCGAACAGTACCCATACAACAACGATAGCGATATCGATAGGCCATTCAAATTCAGCATACTCTTTTGAAGTAGTTACACCTGCTAAAAGTGATACAACAACTGCTACAACACCTACAATGTATAACAAAAAGTGCAACTTACCAATAAACATCAACAAGCCTGATTCTGCCATTGACACTTTCAGTACACGCTGACCGACATAATACCAAGTAGCAAAAATACCACTTAATGTAAAACCAAAAATTACCGCATCTGTATGCAGTGGACGAAGACGACTGAAGTTTGTATATTCAGCTAAACCTGAACCTAGAATTGTATTAATACTAGGGAAAGCAAGTTCAAAAGCTAAAATTACACCGATGAGCATACCTACTATTCCTAAAGCAATAGTAGTGAGCATAAACATCTTTGCAACCGTATAGTCGTACTCTAATGGACGATTCTCCATATATAGCCTCCTTAAGATTCAAAGCAATAAGCCTCATAAGTAGATAAATACACTTATTAAACTAATCAACAGCTATATAGTAGCAAGCTATATGTTTAAAGAATCTTAATTTAAGAAGAAATTTCTAGAAAATTTATCTTTTTGTTTAATTTTGGAATTTTATTTATGTTTAAGATACTGTAGTTTTATCGTCAAGCCAAGCAATACTTATAGTGTTACTTTAATTATCGCTTGATAAGAGAAAGAAATTCAGAGAAGATATATGCACTCTCTTTTGGACCCGGAGAGGCTTCAGGGTGGTGCTGAATAGAGAAAATCGGTTCATCTTTGTACTTGAGACCCTCAATTGTATTGTCAAAAAGATTAATATGTGTTACTTCGGCAATTTCTGTAATATTATCCGGAACATTATAGTTATGGTTTTGTGCTGTAATCTCTACAAGTCCTGTTCTTTCATTTTTAACAGGATGGTTTCCGCCATGATGGCCAAATGTAAGTTTAAATGTATCATATCCGTGAGAGATTGAAAGGAGCTGATGCCCAAGACAGATACCAAACATCGGCACTTTTGCATCAATAAGCTTTTTAATCTGCTCTTGCTCATACCTAAGAACAAGTGGATCACCCGGTCCATTTGATAAGAAGACTCCATCAATAAGTTTCTTGTTGTATTTTTCAATTAAATCCTCTGCAATAAAATCATTTGGAATAACTTCTACATCAATTCTTGCATTCACAAGCTCGTTTAAAATGTTACGCTTGACACCAAAATCAATAACAACAATCTTTGCTTCTGGACTCGGTGCTTTGTCATACTCAAAAGCTCTGTAGTTATATGTGCTAGAAGTGTGCTTAAATCTCTCTTTTGTACTTACCTTTTCAATATAGTTAATATCTTCAATACGAGGAGAGTTCTCAAGAATCTTTTTAAGCTCCTCTTTGTCACTTATTTCAGTAGATGCTATCATCATCATAGCACCTTCACTGCGTAGCATCTTTGTGAGATAGCGTGTATCGATATCACAAATTCCCATTACATCATATTTTTTTAAAAAATTTGTTAGCGAATCCTCTGCTCTAAAGTTAGAGTAACGCTCTTGGTAACGGCGAACAATCATTCCCTTTGCGTGTGCCGCAAGAGATTCCATATCTTCATCATTAACACCGACATTCCCTATCTCTGGCATTGTAAAAGTTACAAACTGCCCTGCATAAGAGGGGTCGCTCATAATCTCTTGGTATCCTGTCATTGAAGTATTAAAGACTATCTCGCCCACTTCTGTTTTGTTTGCACCAAAACTTGATGCTTCTAAAAAAGTACCATTTTCCAAATATATCCAAGCTTTTTTTAGTGACTCCACACTTACTCCATTCCTCTTTTGCTCAACTCTTCACGATAGAGTTTTTCATATAAAATCTCAAACTCGTCAGTACCGGGAATAAACTTTCTTTTATATGAACGAATTTTCTCTATTACCGCATCTTCGATCTCGGAAGTATCGGCCAAAAATGATGTAATAGCATTAAAAATGATATTTTTCACACGATTTTCATTCACATCGAAATGGATAAGATCCTCTTCATAAAGCTCATCTAAAATCTTATGTGCAATATCTGAAAAACGCTCTTCATAATTCAAAATAACATCAAATTCAGGTGCCAATTTTTTCTTTATCATAAAGAAAAGCTGACGCTCATCAGCAAGCATAAACTCTATCTCTTCTTCATTTTCTTCGAGGTACTCATTTACTTTCTCTTCTAAAGCCATCTCTTTTTTTACGCTCTCTTGAAGTATTTTTTCTGCTTCATATGCAACAGATTCAACTCCACGCGTTAGAGTAACAGCACCACTTTTTGCTAAATCGATAGATATTTTATTGGATATATGGGGAATAGTTTTTAATGATATTTTCATGATGGCAACCCTGCTTATTTATTTAAATGCAAACATTCTACAATAAATAAGGTAAAAATCTTATTAGAGTAAAAATTATTTAGAAAGCAAGAGTGTTAGTTCTGAAGCTTTTTTTGCATCCATTTTCGTTAAAATCTTACCGACTATCTTTGGCTTGAGCGACTGTAAAATAGTTGCCGCTTCATTTTTCTTCATATCTGAGAGTATATTTGCGGCAGATGCTGGTTTCATTTTTGCAAATGTTTGAGAAATTTTACTCATTTTCGTCAACTTTATCTCTTCTAAAATCTTTTTATTTTCGGCAAGCATTTTTTTAACAGAAGCCTCTTTTTGTCTTATTTCTATTGATTTTTTATTGACCTGTTCTTCTTGCAAGGAGAGTTTCTGCTCTTTTTGTTTAAGTAACTCTTCAGTTGCCGTTTTTAGGGCCTGAAGGGACTGTTTTTGCTCATCTATACGCTCCAACTCCACTAAAAGCTCGCTCTTTCTCTCTTTGAAAATCTCGGTACATTCAAAAAGTTTATCACCTGTTTGCATGGCAAAAAGAAAATTTTGTGCAAAAAGAAGTAGCAGTAACCATCGTATCATGAAGTTTGCCTTATAATATTTGTTTTTTGGAGTATATCATCAGTGCCACCTCATCCAAATCTTTTGTCTCTTGCAGTTTTCTAGCTTGCAGTATTTTCTCCATCTCTTGAAGCTCCAAATAGTTAAACTTTTCATACTCTATCATATCACGCTTAAGCTGCTCTTTTGCCTCTAAAAGCTCTTTTTGTGCATACTCTACCCATGATTCATTATGAGAAATAACTGATCTTTGAGAGTCTAAAAGTATTCTGTTTGCCAAAAAATCAGATACGACACCCTGCTGTAGCATAGGAATATTTTGCAGTTCTGCCAACGACTCACGCAGAGTCTCTTTGGCATTGAGAAAATTTTTATTTGCATTTTGCACGATTCGCTCACTCTTTTGCATTGCGTTTTTCTTTAAACCGACCAAAGTACTAAAACGAGTCTTCATACTTTTATATCCTTGATTTAGAGAATTATCGTATCATCTCTCTCTGGTGATGTTGAGATAATACCAACCTTCGTCTGACTGATCTCTTTGATTAGTTTAACATATTCTTGTGCACTCTGTGGTAAATCTTCAAATTTTCGAACTCCTGCGGAGTTATCCCAACCTTTAAAAGTCTTATAAATTGGTTTTACATTTTCCAAATCTACAGGAAGATAATCGATCGTCTTGCCATTATACTCATAAGCTACACAAACTTTTACTTCATCAAAACCATCAAGAACATCAAGCTTCATCAATGCCAATTCATCGCAACCATTTAGACGGCTTGCATAACGCGTTGCAACTGCATCAAACCAACCACATCTTCGTGCGCGACCTGTTGTTGTCCCAAACTCATATCCCTGCTCCCTAAGACGCTTGCCATCTTCGCCTAAATCTTCTGATGGAAATGGTCCGTTGCCAACACGCGTACAGTACGCTTTTACAATCCCTATCACTTTCCCGATATCTTTTGGATTCAATCCAAGACCTGTGCACGCTCCGGCACTTACAGTTGAGCTTGAGGTTACATACGGATATGTTCCATGATCAATATCAAGCATCGTTCCCTGTGCACCCTCAAGCAAAATACGCTTTCCCTCAACATCAAGTGCGTGCCATACCATCTGTGTCGTATCTGTGATGAATGGGGCAAGTTTCTCTTTATATCCGTTAAGCTCTGCTAAAAGCTCCTCTTTTGTTGGAGCATGCAGATCCATAACATCAAAAATAGGCTTATTTTGTTCAAAATAGTCCAAAATTGTTTGACAAAGTTTTTCAGGGTTTAAAAGCTCTCCTACACGATGTCCAATACGATTTATCTTATCAGAATATGCAGGTCCGATACCTTTTCCTGTTGTACCGATTGCTTTGTCACCTTTGAGGCGCTCTTTTGCCTGATCAATCGTAGCATGGTAAGAGAGATTTAGATGAGCCTTGTCGGAGATATAAAGATGACCTTCAAGATTTTCAAACTGCTCCATCTCTTTAATAATAGATGACGGAGAGAGTACTACACCGTTTCCTACTACATTGATAGCTTTAGAATTAAGTACACCGGAAGGGATAAGATGCAGTGCATATTTAACGCCATCCACCCAGATAGTGTGTCCTGCATTGTGTCCTCCCTGACTTCTACATACCATATCGTATTCAAGTGCCAACTTATCTACAATCTTTCCTTTGCCTTCATCCCCCCATTGGATTCCAACGATTACATCTGCTTGATTTCTGCCCATTTCCTACTTTTCCTCTTTCCCTAATGCTTCACATAGAGCATCTGTATATATTGCAAATCCGACCGATGTCAGCTCACCGTTTTTATATCTTCCACCGCGTGCGTAAACTTCATTCTCTGCGATTGAACGAAAATAGAGCTCATCATAATAGAGCATTTTTGCATAATACATTGGTGCAAGAACAGCATTATCACACTGCATCTGCTCACACAGCTCTTTCATTTTTAAAAGCTCGTCTGCTATCGCTTTTGGTGCGATTGCCATTACCTCATCTACCTGCTCAATATACTGCAGGTAAACAAGCTTTGTAAGCCACTCCTCTTTAAGGTTGATAAATTTATCTATATTGATATGTCTAAAATCATCAATATCCAACGCATCAAACATCTCTGCTAAAAGCCGTGGTATCTTCATATTTGAAATTTGAATCAATGATTTTACTTCTAGTTTATCAAAAATCTCTACCGTGAGATTTATGACAGAAGAGAGATTTTTCTCTCCCATAAACTCAACACCGACTTGATACTGCTCTATTGTCGGATAGGTAAAAACCGGTTGAATATAAAACCACTTCTTCTCTTTTGTATTATCTCCTAAACGCTTCTCAATGATGCGTACAACATCTATTGTAGAGTCTGCTCTGAGTGAAAGTGCATTATTTTTCTCATCATTGATACGGATAAGCTCACGCTCATCGGCAATAGATTTGTGTTGATGATATGAAAAAATCGGTGTCACAATCTCTTCATATCCGTTTACATCCAAAATCTCACTAGCAACCTGCTCAATACGGCGTTTGAGTTTTGCACTCTTGCCAAAGTAGAGCTTTGAACCGTTTGGAATTTCGTGTTCTAGTATCATCTATATCACTTTTTTTCTAATGCGGTTTTAAAGTAGGTCTCATTATATACTTTTGATGCAAGACCTGCATATTTCAATCGTCCCATGCGGTGGAGTATTAACTCTATCGCATTAACAACCCATATGGACTCATACGGAGCAATGAGCCCCATCTGGTTAATACGGAAGATTTTTCCCTTGAGATGATCTTGCCCACCTGCAACATTCACGCCATACTCCTCTTTGAGGATTGAGCGAATTTTAGATGCATCTTTATCATCAATCGTTGTCATACTCCTTGCAGGTGCTTTTGGGTAAGAGTGCAATCCTATTGCTTCAAGTGCCGCTCGTGTTGCTTTTGCGCGTCTAGCAGTATTGCAGTAAAGCACGCCAAATCCACCCTCTTTTTTAATTGTCTCTAGTACTTCTAAGAGACCGATAATGAGAGTTGTTGCTGCTGTATATGCGGTCGTGTTTTGACGCTGTTTTTTAATCTCACTAGCTAAATTAAAATAGTAACCGTGTCCTTTGCCGATTTTTGCAATAGCAGCGCTGCTCAAACCTAAAATTGCAAGCCCCGGTGGCAACATCAGTGCTTTTTGGCTGCCGGCAATCAAACAGTCGATATTTGTCACATCAATTCTCTCAACACCCACAGCAGTAATACCGTCGGCGATAATCATAATCTCAGGATTGATCTCTTTTACCGCTTTAGCCAACTCCTCAACGGGATGACGAAGACCACCGGCACTCTCAGAGATCTGTACGGCAACAGCATCAATATCACTATTTGCTTTTACCGCCTCCACTACTGCTTCAACACTTACGGGTGTATCCCACTCATTTTTAATCTCAACCAAATCTAGCCTGTGTGCTTTTGCAATCTTTCCGAAACGCTCACCGAATTTTCCAGAATTGACATTGAGAAGTGTGTTGTGACAGAGGTTGATAACTGCCGACTCCATAGCACCGGTTCCGCTTGAAGCCATCATAACAACTTCATCTGTAGTAAAAAGTTCAAAAAGATACTTGCGTGTCTTTTCAAAAATCGCTTCAAATTCAGATGTACGGTGGTGTATAGTCTCACCAGCCATTGCATTTCTAACATTTTGCGGTACCGGGGTTGGACCGGGGGTAAATAGTAACATTGAGTTTTTCCTACTTGATTTAATGTTTAATTTAAAAAAAACATCATATTATATCAAAATATGTTTAAATTTTAGTTTTAAGGCACAAAATGACACTGTTTGATTCAACTGTTTTGGGAATTATTGAAGGTTTTACAGAGTTTTTACCGATCTCTTCCACCGGACACCTTATCGTTACTTCAAAATTTTTAGGCATCAATCAAACAAATACCACCAAGGCTTATGAGGTCATTATCCAATTTGCGGCCATTTTAGCCGTCGTACTCAATTATAGAGAAAAATTTACTCTCCAAAAAATAGAGCTGTGGAAAAAACTTACCCTTGCATTCATTCCTATCGGCGTTATTGGCTTTATCTTCTCACATCAGATAAAAGAGCTCTTTAGCATCAATGTTGTAGCCATCATGTTTATTGTAGGGGGTGTCATCTTTTTACTTGTTGAAAAACTCTATATCCCCAATGAGCATACTCTTCTTGATGATGTAGAGCAAGTCTCTTACAAGCAAGCTCTCTTTATTGGTATGGCACAGATTTTTGCACTCATTCCGGGGACTTCTCGATCGGGTTCTAGTATCATTGGTGCATTACTTACAGGGCTCTCACGCAAAGCGAGTGCGGAGTTCTCTTTTTTACTTGCTTTTCCTGTAATGTGTGCTGTTACGGGCTATGACCTGCTTAAACACTATTGTGAGTTTTCCGATACAAACTTAGCAACACTCACACTTGGATTTATAGTTGCTTTTGTAGTTGCCTATTTGACTATCAAACTCTTTTTAAAATTCCTCGAAAAGTTCACTTTTATCGCTTTTGGAATCTACAGAATTCTTTTTGGCATCCTTCTTCTAATACTGTTTAACTAACTCAACTTTCGCACATAGATTTCACTAAATCCACGAACTTAAGTTGAGTATTAAAGCCCATAAATAGCCACTTTCCAGTATAATTTTGCTCCTACAACATCAAAAATACAAGGCTATTTT
>JANEIH010000045.1 GCA_024513425.1 Sulfurimonas sp.
TTTGAATCGGCTCAACACTCCCTAAGCGAATACGACATACTCCACGAATAAGTGATATCTTTTTCATCAGTTTTGCTAAAGATGTTTTTGTATCTTGACCGTATGAGCCGACATTTGTTCCCGTTAAGATAAACTCACCAAAACCATTGAGTGCTAAACGAGAAATCTGCTCTAAAATGCGTCCTTCATCCATACTTCGTGCATCACCGCGAACAGATGGAATGATACAGTAAGAACAACGAAAATTACACCCCTCTTGAATCTTTATAAAAGCGCGACTTTTACCGACAAACTCATCAACAACGATCTTATCTACATGGTTCAAATCACCCTTTTGATAAAAAGGCTGCTCTTTTTTTAGTAGTGTATCGATTTTCTCTTTTTCACTCTGCCCAAAGACACCATGTACTCGTTTCTCACGCAATAGTGATTCACCTTTTGTATGTGCTCCGCAACCTGTTAAAAAGAGTTTCTTGTTATCTCCTTTTTTCTCAAGTTGTGAGATATAGGAGCGCACATGGGTATCGGCACCATTGGTAACTGTACAAGAGTTAATAACCACAATATCTGCTTCATCTTCATTCTCTGTCGTTTCATACTCTTGAAGTGAGCTCATCATCACTTGTGAATCATAAAGATTTGTGCGACACCCAAAGGTTTTAAAATATACTTTTTTGGACATTATACCAACTCGTTATTATGTGTCACAGGGGCTTCGCTTTGCATATTAATATTGAGTTTTTGTGTAGGGTATGCAATAGTAATATCATCTTCTGCTTTAAAAGCATCAATAATCTCTGTCGATATTACACTTCTAAGCGTCAGTGTTCCATAGGCATTTGTTAGATACCATGCTTCAATATCAATTCCGTATGGTTCAATGAATGAGTAGATTCTCGGTTCAACATTTGTATTTTTCAAGCTGTAGTGCTGACGCAACTTATTGAGCTGTTTTCTTGTAATGTCGGTATATCCTTTAGAGTATTTTTTTGCAATCTCTTTGACAAGATGCATCGCTTTTTTATGGTTTGAATCAAATGTTACCGTAATCTTCACGCCATCCCATACTGTTTTTAGAGAGTGGTGTGTATAGTTTGCAATCATGCGTGTAAAAATGTAATTGTTCGGCACAAAAATGATACGCCCTGCACGACGATTTTGCATAATAGATGTAAGTGTAATATCTTCTAGAATCGTAATGCGAAGCAGTGAGATATCAAGTACATCTCCTACATATTTCATCCCGTCCATATCTACACGGATTCTATCCCCCACATGAATACTACCGCCAAAAACAATCACCAGCCAGCCAAGAATAGACATAAACCAATCTTTCATAGCAATAGCGATACCTGCAGATGCAAATCCCAAAATAGTTATTAGGTAGCTGACATTCTCTATATAGTTGAAAAAGAGGATTAAAATAATTATGGTAAAGTTTGTAAATGTAATAATCTTATTTGCCATATAAAAGCGTTCATTATCAGTAATATACTTTTTAATAATAAGCTTAAGAAGAAAAAAGATAAAAAAGACAAATAAAACAGCAATACCAATCTTTATAAGTCTGTAAATCTGCTTTTCTATCCCTTTATTAATGCTTATTTTTGCAATCTCTAAGCGTTTTTGATATACATTGAGTGTTACACTCATTGTATCTAAAGCTCTTTCAAATCGCTCTAGCTCTGTCTGTTTTCTCCCTGAGATATCTTGATATTTCTCTAGATTTAATTTGTAGAGTTTTTTGTAAAGATTGAGCTCCTTACGCAGTAAAACAATTAAAGCACTTAGGTTCTCTTTTCTTTTTTTATAGTCATCATAATTTGCATCTATCGTCTTTATGAGAGAGAGCCCTGTAAATATCTCAAACGGATTGGATATTTTGGAGATATCATCTATCTTAGGTGGCGTAATGAGCTTGGAGAATGGCGCACTACTGTCTCCTTTGAGTTTGTTTATCTGTGATGTTAAAATTTTCTCTTTAGAGATAAGTCCTGCAAGCTCATCCATGTCACTTGAGGTTTTTGCATACTTTGAGAGCCACTTAATTCTCTTTTTGATGGTATCAAGCTTGTTTTTTACCTCTAGTGATGTCAAATAGGATGCGTAACTTTTGATCCAAACATTCCTATCCGATATCTGACTGTTTAGTTTATTTAGCTCTTTAAGATATCTGTTTATCTGCAAGGTATTGTTTGAATCATAAGCAAAAGCCTTGAATGGTATAAAAAGTATAAAAACCGTAAAAAGTACTCTTTGAAAAAACAACATCACTATTTTCCAAACGCTTGCAAGAGAGAAAGGAGAACTGCTTTGCCTGCTTCATCTGTAATTTTAACACCGCCAAGACCAACAGGTAAGATAAAAGTGATTGTTGCATCTGAACTTTTTTTATCTAAGAAAAATGCATCATAAAAACTCTCTATATTCTCTACCCTATAGTCTGTAGGTAGATTGTATTTTTCTAGTAAAGCTTTTACTCTCTGTGCCTCTTCCTCACGCATAAGACCCAATTTTACAGAGAGTGCATTTGCCATAACCATTCCAATAGCAACAGCTTCTCCGTGAAGATACTTTATATAACCTGTTTCATTTTCAATAACATGCCCAAATGTATGACCATAATTAAGAGCAGCTCGCAGACCATACTCTTTTTCATCTTTTGCAACAACATCTGCTTTTGTCTCTACAGCCTGTCTGATCACCTCTTGCAGTATGGTTTTATCGTTCAAATCAGCATTTTCCAAATACTCAAAAAATGCTTTGTTGAATGTTACTGCCATCTTAACAACCTCTGCAATACCTGCACCAAACTCGCGCTTTGGCAATGTTGTTAAAAAATTTGGGTCGATATAGACTGCACGCGGCTGATGGAAGGCGCCAATGAGATTTTTACCATAACTGTTATTGATCCCTGTTTTTCCACCGACACTTGCATCAACTTGTGAAAGGAGTGTTGTCGGAATCTGCACAAAATCAATGTCACGCTGGTAAATACTTGAAGCGTATCCTGTCATATCCCCGATTACACCACCGCCAAAAGCAATCAAAAGAGATTTTCTATTAAAACGATGATTAAAAAGAGATTCTAAGATCAAATCAATGGATGCCTGATTTTTATACCCCTCTCCATCTGGTACAGTAATGATATAAAGCTCTTTGGCTCTGATTTTTGAGAGCAAATAGCCTAGATGTAAACCTGCTACTTTAGGGTTTGTAACAATGGCTACCTTTGTATCGTATGTGAGCTCTGGAATTGTATCAATAGTAATATCATAAGAGTTATCAACAACTTTTTTAAGGGGAATGTTTATCTGCATTATCTGTCCAAAAATATAATATGATAAATAATACTTAAATTATGCTGAAAAGTTACTAAATCATAGCTGTACAGGTATAAAAATTTGATGATAATTATCAAGCTTGAAGTATAGTCTCTCCGAATCGGTAGAGAAGAGCGCATAGATGCGTCGTGTTGTCAATTTGGAAGTAAAAGGAAGAATTTGAATAAAATTATCTTTATGCTTCAAAGTACGAATAGGATTCTCATTTTCTTTTATCACTTTAATTGACTTTGAAAAGATTGTAGAGAGGTTATGATAGTGCTCAATTACCTGCTCTTTTTCCTCTTGATGCTCCTGAAGATAATTATAGAGTTCAAGATTAAAGTTCATCTGCTCAGAGATATCAAAGATAGTTGCAGAAATCTTCTCCAAATCTCTGTTGTCAGAGAGTATGAGTGCTGCATCTTTTACACTTGAGAAGCTTCTGTCTGCAAGTTTGAGTACAGGAACATGTGCTTCATACAGTGCATATCTGACATAGTAATCCTTAAACATCTCCATAGATACGATAACTAGACCGATATGATAAGATTTGATATCATTAAAAAATGTCTCTTTAAAATTTAAGCTGTCATAATTAATATCAATAGTAATATCTAAATCTCTATACTCTTTGATATATTGCAATATCTCTATATCGGAAGGATTGACAATCTTAATGACAAGATCATATTTGAACTTTGTATGCACATAAACGGCACGGCGTACTAGCTCTTTTATCTTTGCGTGAGAAACTATGTCCATATCTATGTAGAGTAAAATATTTGTTCCAAATGGCTCAGGAAACTGTCCAAGTTCACGCTTAATGGCACGATATACAGATTTAAGAACTGCAGGTTGTCCCACCAAGAGAAGTAAGTCGTTTGGCTGGATCATCCGTCTTCGCGAAGGCATCAATAACTGACGATTTCTGTAAATCGCAACAATTCGCCAGTTTTTTTGCTCAATCACGCCAATGTGACGATAGACGAAAGAGCTTCCAAAAGGAACGAGGACTTCCATAATCTCACCTTCACCAAGTCCAACATTTTGGGCAATCACAGGAACATTTGGAAGATAATCAAGCATTCTAGAAGCCAATATCTCATTTGCATTAACCAAAACGACATTGGCATCTTCATTTTTCATATTCCATTGATGAAGAACAATGATGCGAAGCTGTTTTTTAACAACTCTGATATTTTTGATGGTATTTTCAACATCCGCCTGATTATCCATAGCAATAACAACCTGAATAAACTCCATCTTAAGTAAATTTGACAGTTTGTAAAAACTTGTTGGATCAAATTCATAAAATTTAAAACGCGCGGGATTGGCTGCGGGAAACTCTTTTTCTTTCAACTGAACGACATAGTAGATGTTTTCACTTGTATATGTCTCACTTATCCTTTGAATAAAATGCTCACCGATTGCACCGTCACTGATTATCAATATTTTTTTCATACTTGTATTATATCAAAACTTTAACTACTCTTTTTTTCGACTTAAATTAAAAACCAGACTACTAAAAACAGAATAATTCTGATAAAATAAATCAAACAATGCACTTAAGGATGTGATCGAAAAAAGCTCTATCTAAAATATAAAGATTATGCTCATTATCTAGTATTGACTGGTTTTTATATTGACGATGCAAAAACTGCAAATCTAAAGTTTTTTAAAGGTGATTTTATAATCACCGTTTTCTAGCTCTTTGACTTCATATGAAAAAAACTGCGATATCTTTGCATAAAGTGGTGTTGGCTCATGGAAAAATCTCCCAACAAGTCTTTGGTTTTCATTTTGAATTACCCTTAGAGCATTCATGGTATTTACCATGGGTTCGGGCGGGGAGCACTCTGTGGCATCAAACTCATAGTATATTATTGCATCTTCTTCATATTTATAAAAATCCAATGTAGTCATTGGAATTGCTGCTTTTTCTTTTTTCATTGTTCTTCTGCTGCAATAGTAATTTTAAAACATTTATCTAAACCATCACAAAGCTCCACGCTGCCCCTATGTGCTTCAGAAATCTGTTTAGAAAGCACTAAGCCTAAGCCATTTCCTTTAAGTTTTGTACTCTTAAATGCCTCAAAAAGATCCCCTTTCTTCTCAATGGCAATCCCGCTGTCATAAATGGTAAAGATATGCTTTTTATCTTCTATCTTATGCTCTATTTTTACAACGCCGTCTTGTTTTTCATCAGCCTCTATTGCATCAATAGCATTTGTGATAAAATTGGAAAAGAGCATCTCTAACAAATCTTTATCTCCAAAAATCTTAAAATCATTCCGAGGAAATATAAATACAATATCTTTTGAGTATTCATAGTAATCTATCAACATATCAAGCGACTCTCTTAACTCACTCCATAAAAACTCTTTTTTTTGTATCTCAACACCTTTAGAGAACATCAATGTCGTTTTAATAATACGCTCTATGCGATATACGGATTTTTGTATCTCTTCAACAATAGGAATATTTTCAGGAATTGCTCTTTTTTTAAGTGTTGAACTCATTAAAGAGATAGCTCCTGTAGGATTGCGAATCTCATGTGAGAGATGTGCTGCCATCTGTCCCATCGTGGCTAAGTTCTCTTTTCTTTTTTGTTTTGTAATATCTGTAGCAGAGAGCATCACCTTATCTTTATAGCTAGAGCTTTTTATAAGGTAGGAGTGGTTGTTATGCTTCACTTCATAATCTTCTTCTTTGTATCTCAAAAGCTTTAAAAGTTGCCACAGCTCTCTTGCGTGAGAATTTTGTAAAAATATTGTTGCGTCTTCACTGTTGAGTATCCATATGGCATTTGGTAGAAACTCTACAACTTTCTCGATGGTATCTTGCAGATGTAGATATGATGCCTTAAGCTCATTAAACTCATTTTCTACTTTGTAAGTCTGTTCAATTAAGAGATTAAGCTCTTCTGGAGCGATTGTTGCCATTTAGAGTGAAAACCCTACTAAAATTTTATAGAGTGAATGTGCATCATCACTACCTGTAAGTTCACGAATAGAGTGCATTGCAAGTGTCGGCACTCCCACATCAACAGTCTCAATGCCGATGCGTGTTGCCATAATCGGTCCGATTGTCGTGCCACACCCCATATCTGAGCGTGTTACAAACTTTTGTACATTCTGACCTAACTCCTCTGCGACTTTTAAAAACTTTGCCATGGTCTCACTGTTTGTTGCATAACGCTGATTTGCATTGATTTTAATGACCACACCTGCGTTCATATATGGAGTATGTTCTTTGTCGTGTTTGCTTGGATAATTTGGATGGACTGCGTGAGCATTGTCTGTGCTGATCATCATCGAACTTCGGGTCATCTCCACATACTCTTCATAATCATCAAAGAGGCGTCGCAGTGTATTTTCAAGAAAGCTTCCTCTTGCTCCGCTTGTCGTCTCGCTGCCAACTTCTTCATGGTCACTTGCAATAAAGAGCATTGGCTTACTCGCATCAACACTGCAAAGTGCCAACATCCCTACATAACAAGAGAGTAGGTTATCGAGCCTTGCACTACTGATAAAATCATCACGAAGTCCTACAAAAGAAGCTTTTTGCGTGTCATAAAAACTAAGTTCATATGCATAGATCTCTTTTGCACTCTTTACGCCTGCCTTATCAAGTTGCCACAGTATAAAATCATCAAAATTAAAATCTTCATTTGTTGTCAAAACAGGAGATATATCAGTCTGTTTATTTATGGTTCTTTCTTTGTTTGCCTTATCATCTAAATGAATTGCCAAAGAGGGAATTGTGGCTATCTTTTTTTCTACATCTACAAGAGTGCTTTGCACGCTGCCGTTTGCATCTAAGTAGCTAACTTTTCCTGCGATTGAAAGATCTCTGTCAAACCAAGGATTTAAAAGCAATCCCCCATAACTCTCAACACCAAACTTTACAACTCCATGCTCTTTGATTACAGGGTTTGGCTTGAGTTTTAGGTTTGGCGAATCTGTATGTGCGCCAATCATCAAATAATTTTTCTCTTCTTTAGGATAGGTAAAAGCAATAATAGCAGAGTCATTGCGTGTTACATAGTATTTCTCTCCAGCCGTAAGTTGCCATTTTTCATTCTCACGCAACTCTTTAAAACCGGCATTACGAAACATTGTAGCCATATTTTTTGTTGCGTGAAAAGGTGAAGGAGAAGCATCTAAAAACCCTAAAAGCCCTTCGTTAAAATCTTGCTTATTCATTCTAATCTCCTAAAATATCCACATATTTATGATCATCAAGTGCATCGATGAGACTTGTTCCCACGCAGATAGTTGAATCAATGACGACATTATGTAGTTTTGAAAAAATGGTAACTTTAAGTGGTCTATTGCCTGGATGTTGGCGAATTGTATTGTAAAGATTCTCTAAGAGATCAAAATCATCAGAGAGTCTCACGCCAAGGTTAATAGGTTCAGGCGGAGCTTCTTTGATCTCTGTTTTTACCTTTTTTGTCTCTTTTTTTGTATCTTTGAGCGTCATAATTTTAGTTACATTCAAACGCGGACCAAAGTCTGTATGGGTAATGCGTGTCTTAAAAGCAACCGGTTCTTCAAGGTTCATCGCTTCGAGTTGTTCCAGCTTATCTGAAAAGAGCATAATATCCATATTTCCATGGAAATCCATCAGATTTACTATGCCAAACTGATTCCCTTTTTTAGATATCTTTCTCTGAATCTCTTCGACTTTACCGATAAATATTGCAAATGAACCATCTTTAATACTCTCTAATTCAGATGAGAGTGTATAGTTTAACCCATCTAATATCTCACGATACTCATCCATCGGGTGCCCCGATACATAAAAACCAAGCGTCTCCTTTTCAAACTCTAAAATCTCTTTGAGTTCATACTCATCTGAGTTAGTGAGTTCTAGTTTTACCGTCGTGATCTCAGCATCATCACCAAAGAGAGAACCCATGGCATTTTTCTTTGCTTCGCTCGCTTTTTTTGCAGTCTCAATGATAAGCTCTATCTGATCTGAGAGTGCCTTGCGTGAGTAGCCGTATCTATCAAATCCACCGGCTTTAATAATAGACTCTATAACACGCTTGTTTACCTTAGAAGGTTCGATTCTGTTTACAAAATCTTCCAAACTGACATAGTCACCATTCTCTTCACGCTCTTCAAGCATCACTTCAACAGCAGCTCCACCGACTCCCTTAATGGCACCTAGTCCAAATAAAATGACCTCTTGCCCATCTTTGTTAATTGCGGAGAATTCCAATTGTGAATCACAGATATCCGGAGGAGAGAGTTCAATCCCCATACGCTTTACTTCATCAATGTATCGAACAACTTTGTCTGTATTGTCTTTATCGGATGTTAAAAGTGCCGCCATAAATTCATTTGGATAGTAGGTTTTGAGCCACGCAGTTTGAAAAGTAACCATCGCATATGCTGCTGAGTGAGATTTATTGAAACCATAACCCGCAAACTTCTCGATCAAAACAAAAAGCTTACTCGCTTTTTCATAATCATACCCTTGTTTTGCAGCACCCTCTGAGAACTCGGCATTGTAGATAGCCATATCTTTTTTCTTACCCATAGCACGACGAATAATGTCAGAATATCCAAGTGAAAAACCACCAATGGTCTGAACGATCTGCATAACCTGTTCTTGATAAACGATCACCCCATAGGTATTTTTAAGGATCGGCTCCATAGAATCAAAGGTATATTCTATCTTCTCGCGTCCATGCTTACGCTCAACGAAACTATCAAGCATTCCCGACTCCATCGGTCCTGGACGATAAAGTGCCAATACCGCAATCAAATCCTCAAAGCTGTCAGGTTTCAAACGACGATTTAGGTCTTGCATGCCGGAAGATTCTATCTGAAACATACCGACAGTATCACCACTTCGGATAATCTCATACACCTTTGGATCATTCTCATTAATCGTATGCCAATTCACATCTACATCATATCTACGCTTAATAAGTTTGACAGCATTTTGAATAACATCGAGTGTTTTGAGCCCCAAGAAATCAAACTTGATTAAATCAACATCTTCTAAATAGTTCAGCGAGTATTGTGTTACAAAAGTATCTTCCCCGCTCGGTTTATAGATAGGTGTTTTTTTCCAAAGCTCTTCATTGCTTATGACAACACCCGCAGCATGCATTCCGGAGTTGCGTTTTAGACCTTCGAGTTTTTTAGCAAACTCCCAAACACGCTTGGCTTCCGAGTCTGATTCTATTAGCTCTTGAAGTTTTGGCTCTTTTTGAAAAGCACCCTTGATAAACTCACCTTTTTTGCTCTTTCCGTTAAGCGTGATTCCAAGTTCATCGGGAATGAGTTTTGCCATTTTATCTGCTTGAGAGAGTGGCATATCAAGAACACGGGCGACATCGCGAATAACCCCTTTTGCAAGAAGCGAACCAAAAGTGATGATTTGTGCTACTTGATTGCGTCCATACTTTTTTACAACATAGTCAATCACCTCGCCACGGCGTGCCTGCATAAAGTCCATATCGATATCGGGCATACTCACGCGTTCAGGATTTAAAAAACGCTCAAAGAGCAGATCGTACTTCATCGGGTCAATGTCGGTAATCTCTAAAGCATAAGCAACAAGACTTCCAGCTGCACTCCCTCGACCGGGACCAACAGCGATTCCCATCTTTTTGGCCTCTTTGACAAAGTCCCAAACGATCATCATATAACCTGGAAATTTCATTGAGTTTATGATATCCATCTCAAAATCAAGCCGTTTTTTATACGCTTCATGATGCTCTGACGGTACGATTTTAAGACGCTGTTGTAGCCCCTCTTTACATTTATGGATAAAGTATTGGGCATCATTTTTGTCAGCCGCACTCATCCATTTTTTCTTCTCCTCTTCGCTTGTATCATCAGGTAATGCAGCATCATCTTCATTATTAATATTAAGCCCTTCTATCTCTGCATACTCTTGTGTAAATTTAAAATGTGGCGGTGTAGGAGTCTTTACAATAGGGACAAAATCTTCACACTTATCTACAATCTCTTGCGTGTGCAGTAGTGCTTCCGGAATGTCGACAAAAAGGCGCGCCATCTCATCAGGAGATTTGATATAGAACTCATGGACTGAGTGACGCATTCTCTTTGGATCATCATAGAGTTTATTCATCCCGATACACATAAATGCTTCATGATACTGTGCATCATCAGGATATGTATAGTGCGTGTCGTTTGTCGCTACGATTTTAATGCCTGTCTCACGCGATATCTTCAAGATCTGTTCATCAATGTAGAGCTGGTCTCCGATACCGTGACGCATAAGTTCAAGATAAAAATCATCTCCAAAGATATTCTGATACTCGCGTGCAACTTCAAGTGCACCCTTATAACCAAGTGCTCCGTTTTTAACATTTCTCTCATTTTGCAAATTAAGATGCCAGTTCACTTCGCCTTGCAGGCAAGCAGATGTACAGATAAGCCCTTCAGCATGCTCACGCAACTCGTTTTTATTGATACGAGGAAAGTAGTAAAACCCTTCTATGAAAGCTTTTGAAGAGAGGTACATCAGGTTTTCATAACCCTTTTTATTTTTAGCATACAAACAGATATGAAAACGCTGTTTTGTAGATTTGTCACCTAGAGTCTCACCGTTATGAATGTAGCCCTCCATCCCGATAATAGGTTTTAACCCTACATCTTTCATCTGCTTGTAAAAATCAATGGCACCGAACATATTTCCATGATCTGTCATTGCCACAGAAGTCATACCAAGCTCTTTTACACGGCTTACTAGATTTGAGAGCTTGTTGGCACCATCTAAGAGTGAATACTCTGTATGTAAATGTAAATGTGTAAAAGGAAGTTGTGAACTCAATTTTTATCCTAAAAATTTTAAATTTATAGGATGATTATAGTAGATTTTGACTTAATTAAAAAAACAGGGATTTGAAAATTTATCTTTTTTAATAATTTATCAAGCAATAATCAACTAAATTCAACTTCAAAATAAAAAAGTGTTGTTGATTTTTCTCTATTCTCAAGTATCTGGTTTTTCTATGAGATATCTTATTTTTGAGTACCTTGTATTATCTCTTGATTGTTTTGGTCTTAGTTTAGATTCTCCTCTTGCTCTTCTCTTGATTATCCCAGAGAATAGACCTTGTGCTGTTTAGCTATCACTTTTTACTTATGTAACTAAGCGACTACAGCGTGGTGAAACCGGACACCTGTACTCATTGAACTTGCCTGTGGAGGAACTGCAATTACCACAGTTGCTGTAGAAGTTACAGCATTAGCAAGTCATCTTCCTGACTGGTTAGATGATTTTATTGATGAACATTTTTCAACTAAAAAGCCTAAAAAATAGGTTTTTTAACCTCTCTTCTCTCTCCTTTTTTAGGTCGCCCTTTCTTTTTTGGTTTAGGCTTCTCTTTTTTGATTTTTACAGGTTTTTCTCTTAGGGGAATCTTTGTGGCATCAGTTGCATTATAGAAAAATGTTTTTTCGCTAAGATACTCTTCTACAATCCAAAAGACGACACGGTTATTTGGATTATTTATCACCAAATGAGTTTGAAAAAAGGTATAATTCGGAGTCTTTAAAAAATTAGGTTTTTATTGGATTGATAATTGTCTAGTTTTTAGGGGACATTCCACTCTTTAGAGATTTAGAATGTGAACTTGAATCCTT
>JANEIH010000046.1 GCA_024513425.1 Sulfurimonas sp.
TTCAACTCGAAGTGTCTCCGTTTGTGGATGGGAATTATAGGAAATTTTATCTTTAATGTCAATGGTTTTTGGGAGAAATTTTGTATTTTTTTATGGGGTGTTTATTTTGGAGTCTTTTTATATTGTGAAAAGCAGTAATTATGCATTTATAATCCAACCGCCACCGATCAACTTATTTTCATCATAAAATACTGCTGCTTGTCCTGTAGCAATACCAAAAACACTCTCTTTGAGTTCTAAATAGGCCCTATTGTCTTTAATCTCAACATGACAAGGTATAGCTTTTGTTCTATATCTTAATTTTACAGTAGTGTCGAACTCTTTTTTATCATGAAACACATTAAGGTTATCAAGCACTACTTCTCTGCAAACAAAATCTTCACGTTTGCCAACTACTATTTGGTTTTTTTCAGGGATGATTTTTGTAACAAAATGTGGATCATGTGCACCTTTTACTGTAAAACCTCTTCGTTTTCCAATTGTATAGTGCATATAGCCTTTATGTTCACCTACTACATTGCCATTCATATCAAGCACTTCGCCAACCTCATCAACTTTTACATAATCCTTAAGCAGGTCTGTGTAAGTAGTTTCTACAAAACAAATTTCGCTCGACTCTGCGTGAGATGCAAAAGACTCCAAACCCTTAATAGAAGCGCTCAATCTTTTTATATCGCTCTTTTTTTTCTCAGCAAGAGGAAATTTTAATCTTGGCAAAATCTCTTTATTTACATAAAAAAGAAAATAGCTTTGATCTTTTGTATCATCTTCTGCTTGATAAAAATACTCTCCATCTGTTTGAATATAATGCCCAGTTGCCAAATACTTTGCACCGACTTTATCTGCAAACTTAATCATCTCACCAAACTTCATCGTTCGATTACAAAGCACACACGGGTTTGGTGTTTTTCCTTCAGTATATGTATCAATAAATGGTCGGAATACATTCTCATTAAATTTATCTTGCAGATCAAGGACATGTAGTTTTATTCCTATAAAATCAGCAGCTTTTTGTGCACGAGCAAGGTGTATTTCATGGTATCCTGGTTTTGAATGAAGTTTCATATAGAGACCCTCTATCTCATAACCCTCTTCTTTAAGCAAGAGTGTTGCGATTGTAGAGTCAACACCTCCACTCATACCGACAAGAACCTTATTTGGATTTAATTTCATATCCTCACCTATCTTTTAAGTTGATTAAGACGCTCTTTTTTTGTCCCAATGGTAGTAATCTGTACTCCAAAGTTTCCATCAACAATAACAACTTCCCCTTGTGCAATCATATGGTTGTCAACCAATATTTCCAATGGATCATTTGCAAGCTGATTAAGTTCAATTACAGAACCGATATCCATACTCAGCACATCTTTTAAAAGCATGCGTTTTTTTCCAATTCTTACACGCACCGGCATTTTAACATCCATAATAAGAGCAATGTTTTTCATCTCTTCACTGCTTAATTTTATAGATTTATCATCACAATTATTATTTTCCGTGGTAGATCCTTTAGATACTTCGCTCTCTAATGGCTCCTTGCTATCATTCAAACCATGCAGTATATTATAAAATTTATTATCAATGATGAACATTAAAAGAGAGTTTATATTATCTAGGGAAAACTTATATATAAACATTCTGCTAAATAATTCTAGGCTTACTTCTTTATCATCTTTTACAAACTCAATACTTTCTACCGAAAAAGAGAGTATTGGAAGTTCTTTTTGAGCCGAAAGTGCATTTGAAATCGCACCAAAGATATTAGATACTATCTCTTTTGTTGCATCCATATCATCATCGTTGACATCATCTCTCTCACTGAGTTCTTCGCCTATCATCATATTTGAGAGTGAAACTGCCAAATTTGACGGTAAGACTACCATAACATCAGTATCTACATCACCGCTTACTTTAATTTTCACTACTACAATTGGAGGGGCAATATTTGAGATAATACTTAACTTTTGCTCTTCTTTTAACTCCAAAGATGGTGCTGTTCCAACAAGAGTCTCTATTGTGCTGACTACTTCTTCTTCAAAGAGTTTCATAAAATCACTCATCTAAATATCCTCATTTTTAACTAAATCATCTCCATGGATGATATCTCGTGCACCTGATATCTTTTCATGTCTCTGTTTTTCTAAAGTTTCAAGAGTGCGTTTAACAGTATCTTTTTCTGTCTCGATTATCTCTGTGATCTGTATGGACTTTCTAAAACGCCTCAATCCTATTTCGCCACGAAAACGCTCTTTGCCATCAACTGCAACAGTTACAATATCATCTGCTGCACTTGAGAGTCGCAGGACATCACCAACCTTCAACTCTAAAATATCAACCATTGTGATATCTGCTTCTCCCAAGTTTACTTCAATATTTACTTTTGCACCACCTAGAAGTACTTTCAACTCAGTATTTCTACTCTTTTTTGAGCTTGTTTCATTTAAAATTAAATCTCGACTTGCTAGTTTTGGCAGTATCGGTTCCAATGATATAACGGGGTAACAAATATTCATCATACCCGAAGAGTGTCCAATGATTATCTCCATAACCACCATCACGACAATCTCATTTTGTGCAACAATTTGAACAACATTTGGGCTTGACTCTTTAGATTCTATTGCCGGATAAACCTCTGTCACAGGTCCCCAAGCCTCTTTTAGAGTACTCATTACAACACGCAAAATTGTCTCAAATAGTGAAAGTTCAATATCTGAAAACTCGCGTGAAGCATCAAAAGGCTCGCCCTTTCCGCCAAGCAGTCTGTCTAGCATCGGAAAAGCAATAGATGGATTGATCTCAATAACACCGCTTCCCTCTAATGGTTTCATCGAAAAGACATTAAAAGATGTAGGATTTGGCAAGGACATCAAAAACTCACCATAAGTCATCTGATCAACTGAGTGAAGTTGTATCTCTACAATTGAACGCATAATAGAAGAGATTTGTGAAGCCAAAGAGCGCGCCATCTTATCGTGTATTCCGCGAAATGCACGAAGTTGTTCTTTAGAAACACGGTTTGGACGCTTAAAATCATACAGCGTAACCTGATGTTGAGAAAGAAGATTTTCATCACTCTCTTCTAAGACATCATCATCTTCAACAACATCAAGCAGTGCATCAATCTCTTCTTGAGAAAGTATATCTACCATACTATGCTCCTATCCTTTCTTTAATTTTTTGAATTATAGATTTATGTATCTGTGAAATTCTAGATTCTGTTATGTTTAGTATATTGCTAATCTCTTTAAGTGTCAACTCTTCAAAGTAATATAGCTGAATAATCATCTGCTCTCGTTCTTTATAGGCAGAAAGCACTCTCTTGATTACCTCAATGAGCTCATCTTTTTCAATCTGTGCAAGTGCTGCACCCTCATCACCAACTTGCAGTTGGTCACAAAGAGGCATAACCGCATAGATATTTGATGCGATTCGTGCTTCATGGATTTTGTTGATATCTTTGTCTAGTATCTCTGCTAACTCTTCATCGCTTGGTTCATCATCATGCGTAAGACGATACTCTTCGACTGCATAATCTATCTGTTTAATAAGTTTACGGCTTGCACGCGAGAGCATATCCAAACTTCTGAGATAATCTAACATCGCACCATAAACTCTTTTTTTTGCATAACCCCAAAAAGAGTCATTTTGATTTTTATCATACTTACGGGCAAGCTTAATGAGCTCTTCTGTGCCTATAGCAGAAAGATCTGAAAAGTCAATAGAGCTAGGCAGGCGTTCTTTAAGACGAAAAGCCATCGCTTTAACTGCTGGAAGATACTGAAGTGCAAGTTCATCTTCTTTATGTTTTAAGTCTTGAGCATATACATTGACTGTCACAACTGTTTTCCTGCAAGCTCTTCATTGTTTATTCTTGTCGCTATATCTGTGATTTTACAGGCGGAATCTATAAGCTTTTCACGCTTGTTTATCTCTTTTACAAAGAGATCAAGTTCTATCTCATGCCTCTCTTTGGGAAAATTATAGGCTTTTACCGTAATTGTTCTGTAATATAATGCAATAATAATATGCGAAAAAAGATAAAAAAATGTCGTTATGAGAAAAGTATATGTCAGTAACCCTTCTGCATCAAATGATTTCAATATACCAAAGATGATGCCTATAAAAAAGCCCCATACAGTAAAGAAATAGACAAAATTTTCACCTAACATAATCTACCCCGGCAAAGTTTAAAAATGATCTATAAGCCTTCTGAAAAGACCTGATAATCCACTCTCGTTAGATGTGACCAGCACATTTCGTTCCAGCTTCGATGTGATTTGATTGGCGATTTGCTCCATATCGTGTGTTGCGGCAGCTGATGGATAGAGTGCACAAAAGAGTGCTCTTTGCTTGATTGCACTTACGACTTTTGCATCAGAATCAATCTTGCCGACCAATCTTAAATCTAAGTTCGTACCTATATTTGCGTGAGCTACTTTTCTTATTTTATTAAAAATACCGACAGCCTCTTTCTCGCTCTTGACTTGATTTATAATCATACTAACATCATCACGCAGTGTTGCAATCGTTTTAATTGTAGCATAGGCATCGGTAATGGCTGCGGGATCTGGAACTGTCACGACTACAACATCATCAGCAGCATTCAAAAACATCTGGATATGCTCACCGATACCTGTTCCTGTGTCTATTATCATAACATCAAGCTTATCTAGCACTTGCGCCTCTTCCATAAAACGCTCAAAAAGCGCCATATCAGAATACTTCAAAATCTCATCACCACTCTCACCGGGAATTAAAATAAGATTTCTCATAACTGAAATAAGAATATCGCTCACGCTAGCCTCACCTTTTAACACATGCAAAATATTTTTTTTGATTTTGACATTAAACATAACATCAAGGTTTGCAAGACCAATATCTGCATCAAAAATACCAACATTAAGACCATGCTGTGCCAAGGTGTATGCAAGATTTGAACTAATAGTACTTTTTCCGACACCACCCTTACCTGAAGTTATGGTAACAAAACGAGTCTTTTTTGATTTTTTTGGATCTTGATTGCTACTTGAAGTAACAAGCTCTTCAAGCCTTTCAGCTTGATGTCCTATCATGCTTTGCTCCTGTTAAATCCATGGAGCAGACACTCTATCAAAAAGTCACTTGATGCTGGTATCAAATCTTCTGGAACCTCTTGCCCGACTGAAAAATAACTAATCGGTTTTTTTGTCTCATAGGCTAATGAAAATATATTACCAAAACCTATCGTCTCATCTAGTTTTGTAAACATTAGTGTATCGATCCCCAGAGATGAAAAATTTTCATAAGTCACTCTCAAATCTTCACATTTGATTGAACTTGGCATCACCAAAACGACATCTATGTTGTAGTCTGTACTATTTGCATTTAAGCATTCATAAATCTTCTCAATTTTTCCTTCATCATAAGGAGAAGAACCCATTGTGTCGATTAAAATATAGTCGCAATATTTTAAAGAATCTAGTGCGTGAGAAAACTCAGTGGGATCCACTACAGTCTCAATGCCAAGCTTCATCATTCTTGCATACTGCATCAACTGCTCAACAGCACCTATACGATAGGTATCAAGTACAACAAGCCCTACTTTATATTTTTTTTCCATTAAAAAAGAGTAGCGTGCTGCAAGTTTTGCAATAGAAGTTGTTTTTCCAACTCCGGTAGGACCTACAAACATAATAACTTTTTTGCTACCGACTGTAGGAGTGCTTTCTCGTCTTATAAGTACCATTTTACGCAATATTGTCTGAAAATAGCGTTTGACCGCTACAGAGTTCTCCCGCATCTTTAGTGGCATATGCTCTAGGCTTATCTGCATTAACATATCAAGATGTCCTCTGTTCATTCCACTTTGTGATGCAAGTCTGTAGATCTCTGCAAACTCTGACGGAATTTGATTCTCTAAAGCAGGTGTCTTTTCATCCCAAAACATATTTTGGATGATTTTTACCTTGTCTGTAAGTTTATTAATCTCCGCTTTTATCTCTTTACATTCTTTTGGTTCGTCTGCCGGTTGCTTTAGTGACTGCTTCGTATTGTGCATTGGTTCCATATGCTTTTTTAGAGGATCTTCTGCAACTCTACTAAACTCCGAGACCTGCTTTGCTGCGTGAGAGATGTCATAAAGCACATCTTTTGATCTATTTTTAAGCGGTTGTTGTTTTGGGAGTGACTTTTGTGTTTCATTGTACATTGACGGCATCATCTCTTCATCAATACCGATAACTATCTCATAGAGTGCTTCTTTGCCCAATGTTTTTTTTTGAATCTCTTTTGTCTCAATAAGTATTCCCTCATCACCGATCTTCATCTTCGCTTTTTTAAGTGCTTCTGATGGGGTGCGACCTGTAAATGTTAAAATCTTCATCTTCTTAGCCCTGTAAGCGGGATCACTACACTCTCACGCATAAACCACTCTGCGTGAGGAATAGTTAAATCATCTGTTTCTATTCGACGGTTATCAAAAAATATAATATCCAAATCTAATGTCCTTGGTGCATTTCCAAAACTTCTGCGTCTGCCAAATTGTTTCTCTATTCTATGTAAGTACTGTAAAAAAGTTTTTGGTGCCATTGATGTCTTTACCGTTATGATTGAGTTAAAAAAATCATCTTGGTCTCTATATCCAAATGGAGGGTTTTTTAAAATCAATGATGTTTTTAAAAGCTCTACCTGTTTCTGCCGTTTGAAATAAAAAAAGAGATGTTCAAACCTACGACGGGTATCTCCAATGTTTCCACCTACTCCAATCGTTACTTCATACAATAATGAAGTTTTACTTTTTGAGACATATGGAAAGTGTAAGCCATAAAAAGCCGTTAAACTTTTTGAGACCCTGCGTGAGAGATACATTTGGTTTAAGCTTATCTTTTTTGAGCTTGCGCCTGTGCTTCTTGAGCGGCTTTTATCTCATTTATGATTTGAAGCATACCCATCATTGCCAAGTGGTATCCAAACGGACCAAAGCCAATAATTGAAGATGCGCATACCGGTGCGATTAAGTTTTTCTGACGGAACTCTTCACGACGATAAACATTACTAATATGAACCTCAATAGTAGGAATACTTACAGCGCTTATTGCATCACGAATAGCGACTGAGGTATGTGTATATGCAGCAGCATTGATAATAATTCCCTGCACTTCGCCATAACACTCTTGAATCCTATCTACCAACTCACCCTCCAAGTTACTTTGAAAAAACTCAATCTCAACCCCGTTTTGAGATGCGACCTCTTGCATCTGTGCATGAATTTGCTCTAGTTTCATGGGGCCATAGATATTTTGCTCTCGAACACCGAGCATATTTAAATTTGGACCTTGGATCACTACTATTTTCATTGTCAACCTTTTTAGCTTATTTCAATTTTGGTATTTATTTTACCTAAAGTATTATTAAATAGAGTTACAATAAAAGAAAAGTATTTAAATTATTTTAAAAAGTGTATAATTATAAATAAAAAAGAAAGCGATTTAAAAGAGTATATGCAAATAATTACACCACATTACATTATGTTACGAGACAAAGTTGCCACAGGTTTATCTGTTGCCTTTGAGAAATGTATTAAAAAAATAGCACCTTTTGAAGAACTCATCAAAGAGTTTCCCGATGCAAAAGTAACAACACTGCGTGAACATTCACTGCTTATGCCGGGGCTTATAAATGCTCATGTACATATCGAATTTTCAAAAAATAAAACAGAGTTGCGTTACGGAAACTTTATCAACTGGCTCTACAGTGTCATAAAAAACAGAGCTGACTTGGTAAATGGGTGCAACACAGAGTGTATGTCTGAAGCTATTGATAAAATGCTTGTCAACGGAATTACAACATTTGGAGCTATCAGTTCTCACGCCATGGATCTTGAGTCCTGTGCAAAGGCAAAACAAAATGTTATCTTTTTCAATGAACTTATTGGCTCACAAGCAACAATGGCAGATGCGCTTTGGGGTGATTTTCTATCAAGACTTGATGCTTCAAAAACTATAAAGCGTGAAGGTTTTTATCCAGCTGTAGCGATTCACTCACCCTACTCAGTTCATCCTGTCCTTGTTAAAAAAGCGATCGACATCGCAAAAAATGAGAACTTAAAACTGACTGCTCACTTCATGGAGAGCGTTGCTGAGAGAGAGTGGCTTGATGAGAGCAGTGGCGACTTTAAAGAGTTTTTTGAAAAACTCCTTTCTCAAAAGCAGAGCGTAAGCTCCGCAGATGAGTTTTTAAGCTATTTTGAGGGCACCCATGCACTTCTTACGCATGTTACCAATGCTCATGAGAGTGAGATAAAAACCATTGCAAAAAATGGACATACTATCATTCACTGTCCAATCTCAAACAGATTATTAGGCAATCCAACACTCAACATCAAAGAGCTCAATGAAAATAACATCTCATGGATTGTAGCAACCGACGGGTTAAGTTCTAACTATGAACTAAATCTTTTTGAAGAGATGAAAATATCACTATTTATGCACAGCAGTGCTCCACTGCTCCAATTTGCTCAAGCACTCCTCGATGGAGTAACAATTCGTGCAGCAGAAGCACTTGGACTCAATACCGGAGAGATTGCGGAAGGGAAAAATGCTGATATACTTGTAATTGACTTGGAAAATAAACCAACAGAAGAATTACCGATTCATTTAATATTACATCGGTATAATATCTCAAAAGTTTATATTAACGGAAAACTAGAAATTGGAGAAGTTTAAATGGAAGTAATTAAAAAGATTTTTTCACCTATAGCAAGGAGTATAAACTATATTCAAAATCACTTCAAAGCCATGCTCTTTATCTTGCTACTCGTTATTCTTTTCGCACCGACAAGCGAACAAGAATTTACACCAAACAATCTGCAAAAAATATATCTAATAGGTCCGATTATGGATGTAAGTGAGATTGTAGAAAAAATTGATGATGCTACGAACAATAATGCAATAAAAGGTGTTTTACTTATAGTTGATTCACCTGGTGGTGGTGTCGCCCCATCTATTGAAATTGCCTATGCCGTTAAACGATTAAAAGAGAAAAAACCTGTTATTGTCTATGCAAAAGGAACCATTGCTAGTGGAAGTTACTATGCAAGCATCTGGGCAGACAAAATCATTGCAAATCCAGGAAGTATGGTTGGAAGTATTGGTGTTATTATGCAGGGAACTGATTTAAGTGGTCTTATGAATAAAATTGGTATCAAAAATCAGGTTGTCAAAGCTGGTCTCTACAAACAAGTTGGAACATCAGACCGACCTTGGAAACAATATGAGATCAATGAGCTAAATAAAGTTATTCAAGGTACTTACGATATGTTTACCCAAGATGTAGCTCGTGCTAGAAAGCTCGATCTTAAAAAAAGAGATATGTTTGCAAACGCACATATATTTACAGCTGCACAGGCAAAAGATATTGGACTTATTGATGAAGTGGGTGTAGAGTATGATGCAGAAAATGCAATCATTACAATGAGTGGTATCTCAGAAGCCATCTGGAATAAAGAAGATAAATTTGACAAACTCATAAAGAAGCTAACTGCAGATACAGTAGTCACTCTTCATACTTATTTTCCAGAATTAATACTGAAGTAATAGAGCTTAGAGCTCTTTTACTTCTACTACACTCTCTTTATTTTCAAAAATTCTTCGCACTCTCTCTTGCCATAGTTGACCAAATTTTTTCATATCCTCCGGTATTGCCACCCCGCTTTGTATCTTCTGCATCAAAGGCATCATTTCTGGATCGGCTGGTATAGATGAGGAGTTGTAAATCACATCAACACTCTGATTATTATCAACACGCGTAAAACGACCACTTGCATTGATATCGGCATCAAAATACATTAACGAATGGCGTGCAAACTTCCCGCCTAAACCTTTAAAGCCACTCTTATCGGTTGCGCCTGTGATATGTGAGACAACATTGCCAATAACGCCGGCTACTCCATCTTCCAAAGACTCTGCAAACTCTACTTTTATATTGCCACGCACTGCCCTTTCATCTAGGTAAAGTGTCTTAAGTGCTGCTATTGTCATCAGATAAGCACCGGCTACTGTCGGGCAAGAGTGTCCTGCGGCTTTAACAACTTCTATATATGATATCTCATACTCACCATTTTCAAAAGCACCTAAAACTTTTGCTAGAGGATCTGTTAAACAAATACTCTCTACTTTATCATAAAATTCCGGATAATGCATCTATATCTTCCTTTTGTTTAAAACTTTTGCTTGGATAACGACACATTCACTCTGTGCCTCAAAAATCTCACCAATTTCCAACTCTTCAATATCTATGACTTGATTATTGTAAGAGATCTGCGCAAAACCTTTTTTTGTTTTTAATTTTGGATGGTTGGATTGTAACATTTTTTGCAAATAAACAAGTTGATTTTGCACAAGATTGATGATAGAGTCCATAGTTTGAGGAAAATGATCTTTGATATTTTGTAGCTCTTTTGTTTTAGATGTGATTTTAAACTCTATCGTCTGTCTAAATCTCTCACGCAACTGCGTGATCATCTCTTTTTGTTGCTCTATTTTCTTCTCTACGGAGTGGTGTATATAGGAGAGTTTAAGATGTTCCAACTCTTGCCTTTTACTCTGTAATTTTTGCCCAAACAGCTGTGAAAACTGTTCGCAAAGTCCATCTATGCTCATATAAAGCTCATTCGTATCCGGCAGTATCATCTCCATAGCAGCACTTGGGGTTGGTGCTCGCAGGTCTGCAACAAGATCACTGATAAGCCAGTCTATTTCATGCCCCACTGCCGAAACTGTCGGTGTTTGTGCATGAAAGATTGCATCGGCAACGCTCTCTTCATTAAAAGCCCACAGATCTTCTATGCTTCCACCACCACGCCCAACTATAATCACATCATACCCTT
This sequence comes from Sulfurimonas sp., assembly GCA_024513425.1. Lineage (GTDB taxonomy): Bacteria > Campylobacterota > Campylobacteria > Campylobacterales > Sulfurimonadaceae > Sulfurimonas. Next base: position 10,862 of record JANEIH010000046.1, read on the forward strand.
TTGTATCGGCCACTTTAATTGCATGGGCTATGGAAGCAGCTGCACTTTCACCTTGAACTAGCACATCATAAACATCAATCTCCAAGAGTCTATAGCGTGCATTGGCAACACGCAACATATCTTGTAAAGCCGCACCTGTCGCAGAAGTAATAAAAGCTATTTTTGATGGAAATTTTGGTAGTGGTTTTTTTCTCTCTAGGGTAAAATATCCTTGATCTGAGAGTTTTTGTTTTAGTTGCTCATACGCCAAAGCCAAAGCACCCTGCCCCGATGGCTCAATGCTAAAACAGTTTATCTGATAGCTTCCACGGGGTTTGTAGAGAGTAATTGCTCCATCAATGATGACTTTTTGTCCCTCTTGGAGACGAAACTTTAATTTACTTGCATTGCCACGAAACATAACACAGCTAATAGCTGAATCTCTATCTTTTAAAGTAAAATAGATATGTCCGGAGTTATGAAAGGTGATGCGTGAGAGCTCTCCCTCTACAAAAACACGCGAAAAGCTCTCTTCTAAAAGATATTTTATCTGTTCGTTAAGTGCAGAGACTGAGAGTGTATGCATCATTTGTAAACGCCTTCTCTTGATGTTGCATGCAGAACTAAAATCGGCAATTTATCTTCATATTTTTTATAAATAATTCTATAAGAGCGTAATTTTAAACGGCATAACAGTTCTTTTTTTCCTTGGAGCTTTTTAATCTCTCCTCATATTCTTCACTCTTATCGTCCAAATGCTTTTTTGGCTAACTATTAGATCAAGATAATCAAAGTATATGACTCTTTTTCTCATTTAACTCTTTAGAAAAACGATTAATATCATCATTGAGAGATTCTAGAAGTGTAATATTTAATCCCAATAATTCCATACCAAATTAGACAACAAGCTTGATTACTCTATAATTAGGTATCTTCAAGCGAAAAAGACAC
>JANEIH010000004.1 GCA_024513425.1 Sulfurimonas sp.
CATCTTTATTCTTTGTCATAAACTCAGGAATGATACTTGTTGGTTTCTTCATCTTGCTATCTCATTCTCAAACTTTATTGTATCCATTCGCATACTTTAATGAACATTCTCAAACTTTATTGGATCTTGCAGCCATTTTAATATATATGTGTAAAATCTCAATGGCTGCGGGTGTAATTCCTGAGATATTCATGGCTGCTTGAAGTGTTGGTGGGTTAAAGGCTGCAAGCTTTTCTTGAACCTCTTTTGAGAGACCGCTTACCTTTGTGAAGTCAAAATCTTCCGGGATTTTTACTTTAAGGTACTTTTTCATACGCTCTATCTCTAGGGTCTGCTTATCAACATAACGAGCATATTTCCCCTCTACTAAGATCTCCTCTTTTATATACGCATCAAATTTTTCTAATTCCGGTAGAAGTTTGAGCATCTTCTCTACTGTAAAACTTTTACGGGCTACAAGTTGTTGTGCGGTTGCAACATCTTTAATGGGTGCTTCATCCATCGACTCCAAAAAGGCATTGAACTCTTTGTTTGGTGTGAACTTTGTCTCTTCTAAAAGCTGTGCGCCGTAACGGATTTGTGCATCTTTTTTCTTGACTTTTTCATAAAATTTATCACTTATAAGACCAAGTCTATTTCCATAATGAGCTAGACGAGTATCTGCACTCTCTTCACGCAGAAGCAGTCTATATTCTGCGCGTGAGGTAAACATACGATACGGCTCATTTGTCCCTTTTGTAACAAGGTCATCAATTAAAACACCGATATAAGCCTCATCACGGCGAAGAGTTAGAGGCTCTTTGTTTTGAAGGGAGAGAGAGGCGTTGATCCCAGCCATAAGCCCTTGAGCAGCAGCTTCTTCATATCCTGTTGTACCATTTATCTGTCCGGCAAGATAGAGCCCTTTTACTTTTTTCGTCTCTAGCGAGTGTTTTAACTCGCGTGGATCTACAAAGTCATACTCTATGGCATAGCCATAACGGACAATCTTTGCATTTTCAAGCCCCTTGACTGAATGAATCATATCACGCTGTACTTCTGGTGGCAGGGAAGTTGAGAGACCATTGATGTAGCACTCGGTATTGTCCATTGTTTGTGGCTCAATGAAGAGATGATGTCTCTCTTTGTCTGAAAATTTATCGATTTTATCTTCGATAGATGGGCAGTAGCGTGGTGATTTTCCGGCAATTTGACCTGTAAAAAGTGGAGCACGATAAAAATTTGATTTAATGATATCGTGTGTCTTTTCATTTGTATAGGCGATATAGCACGGCAGCTGTTTTTTTGTTTTATGAAACTCCTCTCTATCTGTTCTAAAAGAGAATGGATTTGGCAATGCATCCCCGCCTTGCTTTTCCATCATGGAAAAATCGATCGTAGAGCTGTCAATACGGGCACATGTTCCCGTCTTTAGGCGTGCCATATCAAGCTCTGCATCATTTTTAAGTGATGCTGAGAGCGCTACGCTTCTTTGTTCGCCAAAGCGTCCACCCTTTTGTTGCACCTCACCGATATGAATGATACCGTTTAAAAATGTTCCGCTTGTGATGATGACTTTTGGTGCAAAATACTCATTTAAAAGTGCTGTCTTTACTCCTTTTACCTCACCATCTTCAATCATTAAAGATGTAACGGTATCTTGAGCAAGATTTAGATTTGGCGTTGCAAGTATTTTATTTCGGGCTATAATGCGGTACTTATCCATATCAATCTGCGCTCGGCTTCCACGCACTGCAGGACCTTTTGTCTGATTAAGTATGCGAAATTGTATTCCGGCTTCATCAGTAATTAGTCCCATTTCACCGCCAAGAGCATCTATCTCACGCACCAAGTGTCCTTTTGCAAGACCACCTACTGCGGGATTACACGAAGTCGCTCCCACATTTTCAGCAAGCATAGATACCAAAAGCGTTCTATTTCCCATGCGTGCTGCCGCCAAAGAGGCTTCAATACCTGCGTGACCACCACCTACTACTATCACATCATAATTCATCTATACCCTCATAATCAAATACAATTCAAAACTAATATCGAAATAAAGTTTTGAATTGTATCATTTTTTCTTCATGCTTTATGGCTTAACAGTTAATTTTTTTGATTTGCTACTTTTTACATCTCTAAAACAGCTAAAAATTGATATAATTTTTCTAAACAAAGAAGTTTGGAAAATTAAAAAACAACAGATCTCTTAATAAAGGAACTTGATGGGCAATATACTACTTCTTGCACTTATTGGTGCTATTTTTTATTATGTATTTAAAAGCTATGCAAAATATGAAACTTACTCAAAAGAGGCTTTTAAAGATTTCTCTGTCTCTTATGATTCACTCAAAAAGAGCGAACTGGGGCTCTTTGTAGCCCTCAGTGCAAAAGTTGCCAAAGCAGACGGACGAGTTGATGCGCTTGAGGCGGAGCTTATATCAAATATGCTTGATGATATATCTTCTATATTTCCAGAGCCACACAAAGCAAAAGTAATATTTAAAGATATTTTCAATGAAGAGAAAAACAAAACGGATAATATCGAACATCTATCTCACGCACTCTCTCACGCAACAAAACGCTCACAAGCAACACGGCATCAATTTATGCAGTTTTTAATTCAGTTAAGTTTTGCAGATGGCGAAGTTACTAAAAGCGAAGAGGCAGTTCTTGCAATTATTGCAGAGGCGATGCAGTTTGATCCAAATGCATATCACACAATTTTTGATCAGTTTGAGCAGATGATGCAAAATGCGCAACCAAAACAATCCCTTGAAGATGCTTACAAACTTCTTGGAGTATCTCCAAATGACGGTATAGAGACGATCAAAAAAGCCTACAGAAAACTTGTGCGGGAGTATCATCCAGATATTATCAAGTCTCAAGGTAAAAGCGATAGCTACATAAAAGAAGCGACCAAAAAAACCCAAGAGATCAATCAGGCTTATGAGATGATTAAAAAGGCACGAAGATAATTTTAAAGAAAATCTTTCTCCCAGAAAAATTCTATCCATACATTCGCCTCATTGATCCAAAAATCAGGTTCGTAAATGGATGTTTTCTTATAAAAAAGTGTTGCTGATTTAAAAGTTATATCAGGAAAGTTTTTTTGCAGATATCTCATAATATATGCTAATGTTTCCCCACTGTCGGCAATATCATCTATAATCAACACCTTTTTAACTTTAAAGTCACAACTTCCAAAAAGACTCAATTTCTCTCGTTTAGACTCTTTATCATACAACTCCGTTCTAATACTCTGTATATCACGGACGCCTAGACCCTCAGCCATAGCATGTGAAAGCGTATAGCCTCCACGCGCGATTGCAACTATCGCCTCAGCTTTAAAATCTTTGACTCTTTCTATTAACTGTTTTGTATCGTCTCTAAAATTTGTATAGTCATAATACTGCTTCATAATTTCCCTTTTTGCACTCTTATTTGTCTATGCGATACCATCCTGCAATTGAATAACGGTCTTTTTTTGCAATATCGACTGCGTGAGGGAACTCTTCGCTCATAAATACAACGAGAGTGTTTTGTTTTGGAAGTACTTTTTTGATGAGCTTTTCCTCTTTATTGTAGATGAGCAGTTCTCCGCCATCTCTTTGGTTCCACTCCTCATTGAGATAGTAAACCGTAGTGACAACTCTGTTTTTGGAGCTCTTGAAAGCATCAAGATGTTTTTCATAAAAATCCCCTTTTTTATAGTGGGCAAAGTGTGCTTCATAATATGTAAGACCAAGAAACAAAGAGCGATTGAGATACTCACGCAAGCCCGATATAAAAGCAAGAAATTCACTCACGCTTTCATCACTTTCATCTAGCCAGACTATCTTATCTCGCCGTCTCTTTTTGTCAAGATGCAAAGCATTACTACTTGATATACCTGCTTCTTTATAGTTCTGTTGTTTTTGTGCTTTTTGGAGCAGTTTTTGTGAAAGTTCCTCATCTAAGGCATCTTCAATAATAATATACCCCTCATTTACAAGAGCATCGGTAATTTTTTTGTAGAGTGTTTCCATATAAGAAGTTTACACTGACACCCCTATGGGTGTCAAGTAAAATAAAAAGAGAAAGGAGTTGCTAGATTGGTAAAACTCTGATTTTTTTGGAGAGTTTCTCTTTGAGTGTTGATTCGATTGCATAGAGCGTGCCTGTAGCAGATGAAGCGCAACCACTACACGCACCAAGATATCTGATATAGATATCGATAGAGTCATCACTTCTCTTAATGTCGATGATTTCCATATTGCCGCCATCCATAATCAAGAACTGACGAACATTCTCATCGATTATTGCATCAACAGCTTTGATCTGCTGAACAAGCGTCATCTCTTCAAAGTTTCCATCACCAACTGCTTGTGCATCTGCTGCTGCTTTTATCTTCTCTTCATCCATCTCTTTGCGTGTCTGTTCTAAGATATCGACAAGATAGTACTCTCTATCCTCATGACCACCCGGTTTGATGCAAGATTTACAAAAACCACCTGCTTTTGTGTAATCTGTGATCTCTTCAACTGTTTTAAGGTCATTGAGACGAATCACCTCTTGAATAGTACCAAGTGATACACGAGCACATTCACAAACAATGATCTCATCTTCAAAGCTCTCTTCATCAACACCTAGGTAGAGTGAAGCTGCTTTTTTAATAACATCATACGCCATAACAGAACAGTGCATCTTTTGTGGTGGGACTGCTGGAGTATCTGGATCATCACGCAGTGCTTTTTCAACATCAATATTTGTAATTTTTATCGCTTCTTGAACAGTTTTTCCGATACAAAGCTCTGTCATTACATCAGAACTTGCAATCGCAGTACCACAGCCAAAAGATTTAAACTTTGAGTTTACGATCTTGTCTGTTTTTGGATCAACTTCCCAGTAGAGTCTTACTGCATCGCCACAGCTCTCAGCGCCAAAATCAGCAACAATAAGTCTATTGTTGTGTGCCTGAGCTTCCTCAGGAGTAATCTCTCCTTGGTGTTGTGGGTTATTCATTAGAGTTGTTACTTTGTTTGAGTATGCATCCCACAAAGAAGCGCCGAGTAAATCGTCCTTAGCCATATCTTATCCTTTAATTTTTTCTATTTTTCTTAGAATTAATGTGTCGTATGGTGAGGAGTGTGACATTCACTTGCCTCACCACCTGGAGTTGGTTGCACTTTTGCAAATGAGCTAGAAATTGCTCTCAGACGCGCAACTGCTTTTTTAAACTGCTCAATTGTATAGTCTATCTCTTCATCTGTTGTAAAGCGAGAAAGTGAAAGACGAATACCTGTGTGTGCGAGTTCATTATCAGCACCGATCGCAAGCATAACCGTATTTGCTTCCAAATCTTCTGAAGCACAAGCAGAGCCGGTTGAAGCTCCAATCATTGAGTTGTTTAGATCCCAAAGCATACCTTCACCCTCAACCCCACGAATCGAGATTAAAATAGTATTTGGTGTGCGGTTCTTGCGTGAGCCGACTACAAAAGTATCATTTAACTCCAAAAGAGCATCTTCTAAACGATCGCGTTTTTTTCTGATGTTTACCATTGTCTCTTCAATGTTTGTAGTAGCAAGCTCTATCGCTTTACCCATACCGACAATATAGGCAACATTAAGCGTTCCTGAGCGACGATGTCCCATCTGTTCACCACCATGAAGCAGTGGAGAGAGTGCTTGAGAATTTTTAATGTAGAGTGCTCCTATTCCTTTTGGACCATGGAACTTGTGAGCTGACATTGAAACAAAGTCAATATGAACATCTTGCAGATCAACAGGAATCTTACCGATAGCCTGAACACCATCAGAGTGGAAAAGTACACTGTTTGCTTTACAGATTTCACCAATCTCTTTAATAGGAAAGATCATTCCCGTCTCATTGCTTGCCCACATAATACTTACAAGTGCTGTTTTGTTTGTAATAAAACTCTTTACAACATGCGACTCCACAACTCCCTCTTCATTGACGGGAAGATAAGTAACCTTTACACCTTGCTCCTCTAGCCATCTACAAGTAGAAAGTATCGACGGATGCTCTACCTCTGTTGTAATGATATGGTCTTTTTCACCATCAACGATTAGATCATTAAATACCGATTTTAAAACCCAGTTATTTGACTCAGTCGCACATGAGGTGAAAACAATATCATCATCATCACTAGCATTTAGTGCAGTATATACTTGGTCTATCGCTTTTTTTAAGTAAGGGTGTGTTGCTGTACCAAACTTATGAAGTGAGCTAGGATTTCCGTAGAGTTCACTAAAAAATGGTTGCATTACTTCTACTACTTGCGGATCACACATTGTGGTAGCATTGTTGTCTAAATATACTTGCATATTTACCTCTTTAAATTTAAGAATGATTATCACTCTTTTTAAATCAGACAAATTTTGTCCTCTTTTACTTTCGATATAGTAATGGTTTTGTTATTATGATTAGCTTAAGCCTAACTGAGTTTATCTTCTATTTAAGTTTTCTATGCAGTTATTCTTAAATTGCACTATGCTATAATCGCAATAATTATTAATGCTACAAAGGTTTACATACTATGGGTCAAACTATAACTGAAAAAATATTTTCTGAGCATATCGGTCACGATGTATATGCAGGTGAGATTGTTCGTTCACCAATTGATATGGTTATTGGAAATGATATTACTACGCCTATCTCTATCAAAGCTTTTGAAGAGAGCGGTGCAACATCTTTGGCAAATCCAGACGGATTCTCAATTGTACTAGATCATTTTATTCCTGCAAAAGATATCGCTTCTGCAAACCAAGCAAGAATTTCTCGTGATTTTGCAAAAAAAAATAATCTTAAAAACTTTTTTGATGAAAAAGATATGGGTATCGAACATGCACTTCTGCCTGAAAAGGGTCTTGTAGTTCCCGGTGATGTTATCATCGGAGCCGATAGTCACACTTGCACACACGGAGCACTCGGAGCCTTCTCAACGGGAATGGGTTCAACAGATCTTGCATTTGCAATGATTACGGGAGGCAACTGGTTTAAAGTTCCTGAGTCTATCAAAGTGGTACTCTCTGGTAAACATGGAAAATATACAACAGGAAAAGATATTATCTTAGAGATCATTCGTATGATTGGTGTTGATGGCGCACTTTATAAGACATTAGAGTTTACGGGAAGCGCAATTGAACATCTTAGCATAGATGATAGATTTTCTATGTGCAATATGGCAATTGAAGCAGGTGCTAAAAGCGGTATTGTTGCATACGACGATATTACAAAGGAGTTTTTAAGTGATAAAGATTTGGCACGCGAGCCTCGCATTCACTACTCTGATGATGATGCCGCATATTCACAAATTTTAGAGATTGATGTTACAAATCTAGATCCGGTTATTGCATACCCTTTCTTGCCGTCAAACGGTCATTCGGTTGTTCAAGCAGTAGCTGATAAAATCAAAGTAGATCAGGCATTTATAGGAAGCTGTACCAATGGGCGTTTGGCAGATTTAAAAATAGCCGCTGAGATACTTAAAGGCAAAAAAGTACATCCCGATGTTCGCCTTATTGTAACACCGGGAACACAAAAGATCCTGCGTGAGGCAAATCATTTAGGATATATCGACATTATCGTTGATGCAGGCGGTGTTGTTAGTAATCCTACTTGCGGTGCTTGTCTTGGAGGATATATGGGGATTTTAGGTGATGGTGAAGTGGCAATCTCTACAACAAATAGAAACTTTGTCGGTCGCATGGGTTCACGCAGCTCAAAAGTCTATCTTGCAAACTCGGCAGTTGCTGCAATCTCTGCCATTACAGGCTATATCACAGACCCTCGATAATAATTTTTAAGGATAACCTATAGATCGTTTAATACCATCTCAACCACTTAAAAAACTCTCTCAAAACAAATGTTTTGAAACAGAGTTTGCACGCAACTAGATGTATGCTATTTCCTGTGTCATCTTTGCAGGTGGCAAAAGTTCACGGATGGGAGAAGATAAAGCACTACTTCCTTTTTCAAGCTACTCTACATTAGCAGAGTATCAATATACAAGACTCTTAAAAATCTTTCAGACTGTTTATATCTCATGCAAAGATGCTTCTGTTTTTCCTTTTGAAGCAAACTTTATTGAAGATGATAAAAAAAGTGATATATACGCACCAACAGCAGGTTTTGTAGCAATCTATAAAACCATCCAAGATGAGCGTTTTTTTGCAATCAGTGTCGATTCTCCCTTTATAGATGAAAAGATTATCGCAAAACTACTCCATTATGATAGTGATAATGTTGATGCTACCATTGCAAAAACCCCAGAAGGTGTGCAGCCGCTCTGTGGTATCTATCACAAAAGTCTTGAAAAAACTTTTCAAACAATGTTTAATGAAGAGAACCATAAGCTTGGCCATTTGCTTAAAAATGCAAAAACAGCTTACTGTCTCTTTGAAGAGAGAGAATCTTTTTTAAATATGAATTATTCTGAGGATTATAAAAAAGCCCTCACTCTTATAGATTGTTAACACCTCTTTGCTATAATAATAAAAAAGCAAAAAAGATATACTTATGAACTTAACACATTTAGATGAGAATCAAAGACCTAAAATGGTTGATGTCGATAGAAAACAAAATACAACCCGTGTTGCCGTAGCAAGTGGTATTATAGAGATGAGTCAAGATGCCTATGGTGCCATCGTAAGCAAAAAGACAAAAAAAGGTCCTGTTTTGCAGACTGCTGTAATAGCTGCAATTATGGGAACAAAAGAGACAAGCAGGCTCATTCCGATGTGCCATCCGCTCAATCTCAGCGGTATCAACTGCGATGTAGAGGAGCTCCCGGAACTTCCGGGATTTAAACTCATAGTTACTGCAAAACTTACGGGACAGACCGGAGTTGAGATGGAAGCACTCACCGGAACATCTATTGGGCTTTTAACTATCTATGATATGGTAAAAGCAATTGACAAGGGGATGATAATTAGAAATGTGCAATTAGAATCCAAATCAGGAGGAAAAAGTGGAGACTTTAAACGATAAGCTTAAAGATAAAAAACTCGAACTAGAGTATCCTTGTAACTGGTGCTATAAAGTAATAGCTAGTGAGAAAGAAGCACTGCAAAATGCTATTGAAGATGTTGTTAGTCAAAGAGAGTATAAATTAAGTGACTCTAACAGATCAAAAACAGGAAAATATATCAGTATGAATCTTGATTTGCTTGTGCATAATGAGAACGATCGACAATTTATCTATGATACCCTAAAGAGACATCAAGATATCAAAATGATACTGTAAGGAGTTTATAAATGGAATCGGAAAAACTAAAAAAAGCATACAGTAGAGGCTGTAAGAGTATTGAGGAGAGAGTAGCTATTGCTTTTGATGATGTCCAGATAGATAAAGAGCATCTCTCTTTTGAAAATATAAAAGAAATAACAAACCTTATTATAGAACAAGAGACACAAGATCTAGAAAATGATGTTGAGAAGCTTTTGTTGCAAAAAGAGGCGATAGAGCGCGCATTAGAGAAGAGATCTGAAGAACTTCAAGAGAAAAAATATGAACTATTTAATGTGCTTGAAGAGAAGTTTAAAACAGACAATTCACTTCTTGTAAAACTTCATCAGATAAAACTCCAATCAATTGATCTCTATGATATTCTCTCAGAGATGGTAGAATCTGCGATCATTACCGCACTTGAAAAAGATAGAGATGGTGATATTACAGAGCCGATAAAAGAGGTAATTAAAGAGATTGCATTTGAATCTATCAAAGAGGGCCCTCTCAATACTATTCGTGTGAGAAAAATACTCTCAACAATTTTGGCCACTGCCATAAATGTATCAGAAGCAACACCAAATCGTGCCGATGAAATTTTATCGGCAACGCTCAAAGGTATGCGTATGGGACTTATTCACTCTATTGACAGATTTAAAAAACGCCTTGCTTATATGCCAATAGAAGCAAAGCATATTCTTATAGAAGATTATGATGCCATCATAGAAGATCTCCATCAAACCGATACACTCTTTGCTCAGGTTATAGCCACTCAAGCAAGAGAGAGCTCCCAAGCGATTCGAAAAATTCTTCTTGATATAAACAGTGAGATGAAATATGACCTAGAAGAGCTTGTGCATATCTCTAAAGAGGCAGCTGAAGTGATGAAAGAACGTTTTTCATCATTTGCAAAACTTGCAGTCAAAAAAGCTGATTTAGCACTTAACTCTCCTAAAGCGAAAGAGGCAAAGCGTATGGGAATCCAAGCAATCACAGTTGCTAAAGAAGCTTTAGGAAATGCTATTAAATCGGCAAAAGATGTTATAGATAAAAAATAGCTTAAAATAACAAATTATTATATTAAACTAAAATCTCATTTCAATATTTTTTAATATAATATTTGCAAAACATTAAAAATAAAAGGAAATCCTATGATGATACATCCGGCTTCTGTTCACTTCGCTATGGTTTTACCCGTTGCAGCGGCAACATTTGGTTTAATTTATCTAACAACAAAAAAAGAAGGAATGTCCAAAATAGCAGCACGCACAACCCTTGTTGCAGCGCTTGCTATGATAGTGGCTTGGTATACGGGAAATCAAGCAGGACCGGAGATATTTAATTATCTCTCCAAAGAAGGCAAAGAAGAACTTCTTGAACATAAATCTCTCGGGCTCTATCTTGCTATTGCGATGGGTATTATTGCACTCATACAAATTGCAGGATGTAGGCTTAAAAAATTTGGGCTTGAAGCACTTGCAATCATTCTGCTTATCGGAACGATGACGGTAACCTTTTTGCAGGGAAAACATGGTGGAGAAATAGTTTATAACCATGGTATGCCTTTTAAAGCTTATAAGATCGAAAGTACTCTTAAAAAGGCTGTCGCAACTGCTGAAGAGTCTGAAGAAGATGATGGGAAAGTTGAAGTGTATGAAGATGCAATAGATGATATTGATGCAATTTCTGAAGAGGCAGATGCGATCTATGGAAATAGTCATGAAGAAGATGAAGAGTAGCAATAATGTTTACGCAGATCGATAAAAACGCACAGACTGCAATGCAAAAAGCGCTAGAAGTCTATAAAGAGGATAAAAGCTCTGTTAAGGAGTTTTATCCTTGTTCGCAAGAGATTTCTATCTGGCTCAAAAAGAGAGAGAAGTAATGCAGATACTTTGTACCGATAATTTTGAGAGACAACTCAAAGCACTTCTCCAAGAGTACGCAAAAGAGGATTTTTCAGCTACTAAGAACTATAAAATGTATCTTGATACTATTATTTTAAATATGCCGACAAAAGTTAAAAAGTTTAAAAAATCTATATATTTTGATGATGAAAATATTAAAGATATTGAACATCATGGTCATATTATTCCTTTCTATATTGACGAAGAAACTGGTAATTACATCATTCTTGGAATTGTAAAAAAATAAGTTTTTTTTATATTGATAAATCTATATTATTTAAAAATTACCTTTTTTAGTTACAAATTGAAACACTCTTCCTTATTTTCTCTTTAATTATCATATTTTTGTCTCATAGTTTTGTATAATATATCTTGATATATATTTATGTTAAGTAAGAAATGGTATAGTTCCATAGTAAAACTCTTTGTATCTGTAAAAACTTTTACAAAGTGATATATATAAACTTATTAAGGAGAAAATTGTGGATATTAAAAAATCTCAACAAGACTTAGACTCTTTCGATACAAAGAGTTCGAGTGTTGATAGAAGAGACTTTTTGGCGAAGTCAGCAGCACTTTCCGTGACTGCCCTTGCTGGAACATCTCTTCTCTCATCAAACGCAAAAGCAGATGACCCGGCTATTGTTGAACCAACTGAATGGGGAACAAAATGGGGTGATCCTATAACGAAAAACCTTTATGGTATGCCTTCTAAATATGAGCATAATGTAACAAGAAGATATACAAGACTTCTTGCTTCTGGTAACTATAGAGCATCTATTGCAGTTACTCCTCTTCAAGAATCTATGGGTATCATCACGCCAAATGGACTTTTTTTCAGTCGCTGTCACGGTGGTGTTGCACATATTGATCCAAATGAGCATAGATTAATGATTACAGGTTTGGTGGAAAAGCCACTTGTACTTACTATGAAAGAGCTCAAACGCTACCCAAGTGTAACGCGTACTCACTTTATTGATTGTCCTGCAAATGGTGGTCAAGAGTGGAGAGGTCCACAATATAATTCAGTACAGTTTGCAAAAGGTTTTATGTCTTGTGCAGAGTGGACAGGTGTTTATATTAAAGATATTCTTAAAGATCTAGGTGTTAAGCCAGAAGCAAAATGGATGCTTGCAGAGGGTGGAGACTCTTCTAAGATGGGAAGAACTATTCCTATGGATAAAGTTTTAGATGATGCGATGATTGTTTGGGGACAAAATGGTGAAGCATTGCGTCCAGAACAAGGATATCCTATCCGTATTCTTGTCCCGGGTTGGGAAGGTAATTTATGTGTTAAATGGTTACGCCGTTTAGACTTCGCAAGTGAGCCTTGGTACTGTAAAGAAGAGACTTCTAAATATACGGCTTTAAAATCTAGCGGAAAAGCAATCCAACACTTCTATGCAATTGAAGTGAACTCAACAGTAACTTCTCCATCTCCAGAAATTGATTGGTCAGATTTAAAAGATGGTGATATTGTAGAAGTTGAAGGTATTGCATGGTCTGGTATGGGTACCATCACCGGCGTTGATATCTCTCTTGACGGTGGAAAAACATACAAAGAAGCTAGTCTCAAAGGTTTAGTACTTCCTAGATGTTGGACTCGTTGGAGTTACATTCACAAGTATAAAAAAGGAGAAGAGCTACTTCTTACTTCTCGTGCTATGGATGATGCAGGATATATGCAACCAACAATCGATCAAGAGGTCGTAAAAGTCGGTGTTGAAGCTGTTTATCATAGAAATGCGGTTGAGACTTGGAAAGTTGAAAAAGATGGTAAAGTAACTCATGTTGAAGTACGTTCACAATTGGATCGCAAAGCAAATGGTGAGTTAGTTATCGAAGGGAAGGCGTAATATGTTTAAATTAAATAAAAAATTATTAATATCAATTTCTGCAGCAGCGGCTCTCTCTTTAGGTCTCTCTGCATGTATGGAAAGTGCTACACCAGCAGATACAAATGCACCTTCAACAGCTTCTATTGACGGTGGTGTTGCCTATCCTGTAGTCAATGGGAAAACCGGTCCGTACTATGTAAACGAACAAGCACATAATGCTGGGATCAAATTCGGTCGTACTCCTACAGAAAAAGAGTATAAGGAGTGGAACACCGATGTTATGGCAGATGGAACAGGTTTGCCAGAAGGTGAAGGTTCTGTTGAAGAGGGTGAAGAAATTTATGAGTCTAAATGTGTAATGTGTCACGGTGATTTCGGTTCAGGTTCTGGCGGATATCCGGCACTTGCTAAAGGAAATGCTTATGAGCTTCATAAGTCATTAACCCACCAAAGAATCAAACCGAATATTGATGGTCCTATACGCATTTTTGGTACATACTGGCCACAAGCAAGCACACTATGGTGGTATATTAAAGACGCTATGCCACATCCATTAACCGACTCTCTTACAGATGATGAAGTATATGCGCTTGTTGCGTATATTTTAAATGTCAATGAGATGAAAATCGATGGACAAGAAGTTGACGAAGAGTATGTACTTAATCGTGAAAAATTCTTAAAAATCAAAATGCCAAATGAAAATGGCTTTGAACCAAATATTGCAGGTCCAAACGGTATAGAGAATGTGCGTAAATATTTTGCAAATCCAGATAACTTTGGTGGCGTGAAAGTGAAATCGTCTGAGCGTTGTATGACAAATTGTCAAGAGCCAACCGCAAAAGTTGTATATATCCAAGGTGCAGGGATTAGTGATTTTCATCCGCCACTTTCAGCTGTGCGTGACCTTCCAAAAGAAGAAAACACTGCATTCAATGCTGAAAAAGTATATGTTGAAAGCTGTGCAATGTGTCATGGTGCAGATGGTATGGGTGCTCCGGTAGTAGGTGATAAGGCTGCGTGGTCTACTGTTTTAACTAAAGGAAAAAATAAAGTTTATTCTAATGGTATAAATGGTATAAATGGTATGCCTCCAAGAGGTGGCGCTGATTTATCAGACGCTAATTTCAAATCTGTTGTTGATTATATGATCAACAAAAGTAAATAAATTTAATAAAGGGAAAATTATGGAAAGAAGACAATTTTTAAGTATGACTTTAGGTGCTGTAGCGTTAGTTGCAGTTCCTGCAAGTGTTAAGGCAAAAGATTTCAGAAAATCAAAGCCAAATGTATGGACAGCACATGCTGTTGATGATGCTATCAAAGCTATGTATGGTTCTAGTGCATTAACTATGGAAGGCGTTAAGCTTACTGCTCCAGATGTTGCGAGTAATGGTGGTGCTATTCCTGTTAATTTTTCAGTCGACAAAGATGTTAAAACTATTGCTGTTTTTCAAGATACTAACCCAGAAGCTGCAGTAGTTGTAGTTGAGCCAAATAAATATAGTGTAAACAAATACTCTATCAAAATTAAAATGGCTAAATCTGGTACTATCACTATTGTTGCTGAAGGTAAAGATGGAAAACTTTACGCAGCTAAGAAAACTTTAGATGTTGCGCTTGGTGGATGTGAAGGTTAATCCTTTCCATCTCTAGAATTAACAAATAAATATTAAGGAAATAAAATGGCTGGTATTAAAGTAAAAGCAAAGTTAAAAAATGGTGTAGTTAATGTTAAAGCTATGGCTAAACATGAAATGATGACATACAATATAGCAGAGAAAAAAACTGGAAGTAGAGATAATGCAAACTTCATTACGCATATTAGTGCAACTATAAACGGTGAAACTGTATTTGATATGTCAACATCTCAGTTCTTATCTAGAAACCCTATCTTTAAATTTCAATGTAAAGGAATCGGTAAAAAAGGTGACAAAGTAGAAATGCTTGCTGTTGACCTTAAAGGAAAAACTTACAAAGGTAAAGGTAAAATTAAATAATCTTTGATTTTATCTTCTTAAAAGAGCAAGCGTATATGCTGCTCTTTTCTGACATATATTTTTAACCTTTCTTTATCTTCATATATTCTTTTTTCAAGTTCTATGCACTCCTTAATGACTAGTAGATTTTGAAAAAATAGTGATATAAATTACAATGGATAGGCAATGCAAGGAAAAGTAATAGCGATCTACATTACAAAAAACGATACTAATAAAACAAGAGAGATGCTCTCTACAATAGATGTGGATGAGAACGGTATTGTTGGTGATAAATTTTATGCCAAAGATACACAAAGGGCTATTTTAATTACAGCAATTGACAGCTATGCACTCACAAAAGAAAATGGTATTGATATAGCAGAAGGCTCTTTAGGTGAGAATCTTCTTATAGACATAAATCCATATCATCTACTACCAGGGGAGAGGTTAAATGTCGGTGACACACTTTTAGAAATCACTCAAAACTGTACACTTTGCAGAGGACTCTCAGTATTAAACTCTCAACTCCCGAAACTTCTTAAAAATGACAGGGGTATCTTTGCAAAGGTCGTTAAGGGAACCCATAGAATAAAAACAGGAGATGAAGTTAAAATACTCTCCTCTTCTACTAATAGGAAGATTTAATGATTTTAGAGAGCTTTTTTAATATGTGCAGAATGTATGATTTATAAAACTGTTGTAAGAGATGGTCTTAATCTAAACCTTTCTGCTGATAATACTTTATAACTCCATCTATATGCGAGCCCATATTTAAAAGAAGCATATCAGCAACAACAAGTGCTGCCATAGCTTCACAAACAACAGTACCGCGAATGGCGACACAAGGATCATGGCGACCTTTAAGGGCAAAATCAACCTCTTTATTGTCTGTTGTTATTGTATGTTGCTCTTGAAAGATAGAGGGTGTTGGTTTAAAATAAACATTGAGCACAATATCATCACCATTACTAATGCCACCCAAAATCCCTCCTGCGTGATTAGACTCAAATCCATCGGCACGGATCGCATCATTATTTTCTGAACCAAGCAGACGCGAGCTAAGTACTCCATCACCAATCTCTACTGCTTTTACAGCATTGATTCCCATCATTGCATCAGCTAAAACGCTATCAAGTTTATAGTATAGTGGCTCTCCAAGTCCAACAGGAACACCTTTGATAACCACACGAGAAACACCTCCAACAGAGTCATGTCTATTTTTTGCTTCGAGTATTGCTATTTTTTGTGCCTCTTCTACTTTTGCATCAAGTGCATAGATAATGCTCTCATTCACTCTTGCATAATTATATGACTCTGCTTTAATGCCATGAACTTCACTAATGCCACTGAGCACTTCAATGCCAAGAGAGCGTAGAATCAATTTTCCAATTGCACCTGCTGCAACACGAGCAGCAGTTTCACGGGCAGAACTGCGCCCGCCTCCACGATAATCACGCAGACCATATTTATGGAAATAGGTAAAATCAGCATGACTAGGACGAAAAATATCTTTGATATTAGAGTAGTCTTTTGACTTTTGGTTTGTATTATAAATAATCATAGCTATTGGTGTTCCTGTGCTTTTCCCTTCAAAAACACCACTGAGTATCTCTACCTTATCAGCCTCTTTGCGAGCCGTTTCAAACTCACTTTTGCCCGGTTTTCTGCGATCTAGCTCACTTTGAATAAAAGCCTCATCAATCTCTAATCCTGCCGGTACACCATCTAGAATAGCCCCAAGTGCCTTTCCGTGAGACTCTCCAAATGTAGAAAATCGCAATATCATGCCAAAACTGTTCACTATTTTTCCTCTTTTAATATATCAACTGCTGATTTTGCAGCCTCTTGTTGAGCTATCTTTTTGCTCTTTCCAACTGCCCGTGCGTACTCTTTACCTTCGATATATACTGCTACTTCAAACTCTTTTTTATGGTCAGGTCCACGCGAGGCTACAACTTTATACTCCGGAGTGACTCCAAAGCGTGCCTGCGTGAGCTCTTGAAGTGTTGTTTTAAAATCTCTAAAGAGTGAATCTAAAGAGATCTCTTCATGGTTCTCTTCGATAAGCTTAATGGTAATCTCTTGAACTCTTTTTAGTCCAGCTTCAAGATAAATCGCACCCATTATCGCTTCAAAAGCATTAGAGAGCAGTGATGACTTCTCACGCCCACCGTTATTCTCCTCTGCATTTGAAAGTAAAATATAGTCCCCAAGATTAAGAGCGCGTGCCAATTTGTCAAAACCTATCTCATTGACAAGTGATGCGCGTATTTTTGAGAGTTTGCCCTCATCAAAATTTTGAAACTTTTTAAAAAGATACTCACCTACCACAAGGTCAAGTACTGCGTCTCCTAAAAACTCCAATCGCTCATTATCGTAGGGCTGTTTATAACTTTTGTGTGTCAGCGCTTCGATAATGAGCTTTTTGTCTTTAAAGCTGTATCTTAATTTCTTCTCTAATGTCTCTATGTTTTTATGCATATTTTCCTCATTTTACAGTGAATCCTTCGCTCTTTGAGCCGCATCACGAGCTAGTTTATCACAACGCTCATTCTCAGTATGTCCATCATGTCCACGCACCCAAATTGCATGAATCTTGTGCGATTTTGATACCTTGACATACTCTCTCCACAAGTCTGGATTTTTTACTTTTTTGAAATCTTTTTTTATCCAACCGTCAAGCCACTCATTGATACCTTTAACAACATAAGAAGAGTCCGATATTACATTGACATTGCAAGGTTCTTTTAAGGCTTTTAACCCCTCAATAACCCCTTTTAGCTCCATTTTATTGTTTGTGGTATAAGACTCTTGACCACTAAGCTCTTTTTCTTTGTCTTCATAGCGAAGAATGACTCCGTATCCTCCAGGACCTGGATTTCCAAGAGCACTGCCGTCACTGAAAAGAGTTATTTTCTTCACTAAAATCCTTCACATAGTCTCTGCTCAAGCTCCACTCTACCGTTGCTGTATCGATAGCATGACACGAACCGCAGCGACTAAATGCAAAAGGAGCAACACTTTTACATCTGCTACAGATATACTCAAAGCTCAGTGTTACATTGGCTTTTGCATCAAGTTTAATTAAAAGATCAAACTCAAAAACAGAACTTCTGTCACTAAGCTTGACATCACCACGAGCACTGTAGAGCTCACGCAAAAAAGAGTTTTGTGAAATTATATCTAAATTCAGATCTTTTCTATAACATCTCCAAAGCACCTCTGTGAGCAACTCACTCTTTGAAATATCCAAGTTTTCCCATGCTTTTTTAGGATTTACTCTAAAAAGATACTCAAAAATAAGGTAATTTAGATAGTGGTTTTGTCGGTAAATCTCTAAAAGTTTCTCTACCTTTTCCTGCTCATCTGTCACATTATTACTGAGTATTGCAAGAGCCTGTAGATATGCTCGCTCTAATGCAATATCTTCATCTAGTTCATTGAGTGGTTCTAGAACTTCTAATGCAGCCTGATAATCTTGCATATATTCATACACCAAAAGTAAGTAGTGCAGTGCTTGCGGAGTACAGGGGCTTGATTTGAGTATCTCTAAAAAAATCCACTTAGAGCGTTCTAGGAAACCAGCTTTAAAGTAAGTTTTTCCAAGTAAAAACATTGTCTCTTTTGCATTAATACTTCCTCTGACATTGAGTATCTCATTGTATATCTCTATACTCTTTTCATACTCTCCGTTTTTATAATAAGAGTTTGCAAGTAAAAGCCAAGACTTTTCAGAAAGTTCCCCACTTGAGATAAGTATCTGCAACTCATCTTTTGAGGGGAGTGTTTTAAACTGTCGTAAAAATCTGTCTAAATGACGAGAGTCTTGCGTGCGTTTATAGCGCCCCCACCAATAGGAAAAAAAAGTGATGATGAAAATAATAGCAAAAAAGATAATAATAGAAAAAAGCGGGTCGCGAAACTCAATAAAAAACATATCCATCAATCATACACCACTATGCTGTTTTCACCTCTTTTAGGCTTTTAAAAAGTAGCTGTTACAAATTTTGTAACAACAAATCCACCTATAATAAGCCAAACAAACATTGATCCAGCAGTATAAAGTGGTGCAAGACCAAGCCCTTTAAATTTTGAGAAAACCGTCTCCGTACCAAGTGCTGTCATTGCCATTGTTAAGAGAAATGTATCTATCTCATTGATAACACTCACTATATTATGCGGAACTAGGTCTAAAGAGTTGAATCCTGTCATACCGATAAAATAAACTGCAAACCATGGGATAACAAGTTTGATACCACTTACGGCTCCACCGGTTTTTTTCGCTTGTATTGAAAGATAGATACCAAGAGCGATAAGCATTGGTGCAATCATAATAACGCGTGTCATCTTTACAATAACTGCAGAGTTAGCCATCGCTTCAGGAGCACCTAGGACAGAAGCAGGAACAGCAACAACCTGTGCCACCTCATGAATCGTACCGCCTACATAGATACCAAACTGCTCCGGTGTCATATGCAAAAATCCTATTGAAGGTTCGATAATCGTTGAATAAAGTACCGGATACAAGAACATTGAAATTGTACCAAAAAGAACAACCATAGAGACAGCTACAGCAGTTTTATGTCCCTCAGCTTTGAGTACCGGCTCTGTTGCTAAAACTGCAGCAGCACCACAAACAGAAGCGCCACTTGCCGTAAGCATTGATGTGTCTCTGTCCATTTTAAAAACTTTAATGCCAAGATATGTACCTAAGATAAAAGTTGTTGAGAGCATAATAAGCGATACCATAAAACCACTCATACCCACTTCCATAATTTGTTGAAATGTAATTCTAAAACCATAAAACACGATCGCAAAACGCAGAATCTTTTTGCCAGAGAATTTAATACCTGTTCCCCATTCGACAGGAATATGATTATGAAGTGTATTTGCATAAAAGATACCTAAAACAATACCAATTACTAGCGGAGAAATCCCAAGAGATTTTACAAATGAAATTTGTGCAATAGATGTTGCAGCAACTGCAAAAATTGCAATAAAGATAATACCAGAAATGGTACCTTTTCTATTTTTTTTTGAAAATGCCATTATTTACCTTATGTAGAAATTTATAAACAAGAGATGTAAGTATAGCAAAATTAAATAACTGATGTTAGGAATAATCTAAATCAAAAGGTGTTTTATGAATTGAACAAACAGAACTAAACTCCATGAGCTGTAATACCCAATGAAGTTTAGCCAATTTTAGTGTCAAAGTAGAGTTACTACTTTGTAACTCCTAAAATACTCTCTTTTGGGAAAACAAATGTAGAGTGACGCAATATGGAGATTTTTTTACTCGGTTTACCATCTTTATTTAGCGCATATGCATGAATAGTAATAGGAATAATGGTATCTTTTCTAGGGTTATCTATTAACATCTCTGTTGTTCTAAATGTAACAATTTTCTTCTTTTTCACGCCAGGAATGACTCTAAATGGTTTTGAAGGTTTCACAATTTTGATTTTACCTTCCATACCTTTTGGCGGAATAACTTCAAAGAAAAATTTCATCGGCTCATTCTCAGTATTTTGCAATAAGAAGATATAGGAGTTGTCTACCGTAAACTCATTAGCTGATTGATGTTTAATGGAGTAGAGTCTTGTCTCTTTGTTGATATTTAAAAGCATATGCTCTTTTGTGCTACCCATAAAGCCCAAGATAATACTAATACCTATAAGAAGTACCATGTATGCAATAACTTTCGGACGGAAATATCTTGTTTTTCCTTTTCTGTCAGTGATCTCATACTCACTTGACCATGTGACAAGAGATGGCTTGCCAAGCTTACCCATAACTGTCGTACATGCATCTACACACTCAAGACAGTTGATACACTCAAGCTGCAGACCTTTACGGATGTCAATATGTGTCGGACATACCGTTACACATTTTTCACAGGTTGTACACTCGGCTTCAGGTTTTATTGCCTGCAGGTCTTTTTGTTTTGTGACAAGTTTATGATGTTCTTCATCATAGATTTTACCACCACGGTGCTCATCATAGATAGCCATGACTGTATGCTCATCATAAAGAACTGACTGCACGCGAGAGTATGGACAAACATAGATACAGAAGTTCTCTTTTAAAAATATAATGTCATATATCAAAAATATCGCAACACCTATAACAAAACCGATCATAACCATATGATCGCCAGGATTATTTAAGTATTTAAAGAAATCTTCCGGCGGAATGAAGTACCACATAAAGTCTGCACCTGCAATAAGTACTAAAATAGTCCAAATTAAAATAGCAATTACTTTTTTCGCCTTGTTTTCAGATTTGGACATATCCGGCTCTTTTTGCTTGTTCCCGATGCGTTTATGCAGTTTTAAAAGTTTTGTTTCAATCAAATCACGATAGATGACACGAAATACTGTTTGCGGACATACCCATCCACAAAAAACACGCCCTCCAAGAACCGTCATGCCAAAGATACCTAGGAAAAGTATCATCAATAAAAACGGCATTAAATAGAGCTCTTGCATATCAAATTGAACAAATGCAAGATGGAGTTTCATCTTGTCAAAACTTAAAAGGAAAAAATGATTCCCACCTATTTTAATCCAAGGCAAGACCAAAGAAACAACTGTTATCACAGCATACATGTAGTAGCGTTTTATTCTCCATGGAGTAGGTATCTTTATATTTTTTTTCTCTTCACTCATATGTAATTCTCCCAATTTATTATTTTGGACAGGTAATTGTATTGATTACCTGCTCTTCTGCATCTTTCGGTGCTTCTGGCAATAGTGACCCAAATGCGACCTGTTTAAGTTCACGCGATTCGATATAATCTTTAAGTGAACTTCTACTCACATCTAAAAGTCTTGCCATTTCGCTCACGCTTTTACCATCTTTTATAAATGTGATAATATCATTTATATAAACATCAAATTTTGAATTTGAACGACTTCCTTTGGGTCGACCAATAACCTTTTTGGACTCATTTTGTAGTTTTTGACGAAATTGATCTACTAATCCTAAAACGAGCATCACGCTGCTCTGTTGAGTCATTACAACAGATTGCTTGATAAAATGGACACTAAACTCATTTTTCAGTAAACATGAAAACATCTGAATTAGATCTTCCATATTTGTTGTTAATACCCATACATCATAAATCAGCAGAGTTGCTCTCTTTTTGGATTGAAAATATTTTGTCACTTCACTCCTTGCCTTAAGGCGCCTGTTTTGTGAAGTGTAGTCAACGAACTCATCATCAATAACAAGGTTGTTTGAAATAGCATAAGAGTTTATTAGTTGCAACTGTTCATGCGCAGGTGCAAAACTCTTATCCGGTCTTATGTATGCAATTACCATTTAACGATTAAATCTCTCTTATTAATGATTTTCATCGTCATTATACACTCTTTCGATGAATTAGGTCAATAGTTTTTTAATTTATTTTAAAAGATTTGCTTTTCATAGTAGTTACAGCAGTTTTTATGTCCTCATTCGATAAAATATTCTCAATATTTTAGAAGTAAAAGAGTGTCAATGACAACACGAGAGTATATCTTAGAGACTATAAAGAAGCGTCCGCTTATCATTGATGGGGCAATGGGCACACAGCTCCAACAGCGTGATGAACAAATTTCAAAAGAGGCATGGGAAGAGAGTGAGGGGTGCAATGAACTCTTAAATGTTACAGCACCTGAGATTATGAGCGATATCTTCAGTGCCTATCTTGTAGCAGGGGCAGATTTTATCACCACAAATACTTTTGGTTCTTTTAGCTGGGTCTTAGATGAGTATCAGATCGGTCATCGTGCTTATGAGCTTACAAAGGCTGGAGCAGAGCTTGTAAAAAAAGAGTGCCAAAAGTTCTCAACCCCAGAGCATCCGCGTTTTTGTCTTGGCTCTATCGGTCCGGGTACAAAACTGCCATCACTCGGACATATTACCTATGATAAGATGTATGAAGGCTACACAGAGTTTTGCCTCGCTCTTATTGATGGTGGCGTAGATATTTTTCTTCTTGAGACCTGTCAAGATCCACTCCAGATAAAAGCTGCTCTTCATGCCTGTGAAGAAGCTTGTCGTCAAAAAGAGGTAGATATTCCGATTATGGTCTCTGTTACTATTGAGCTTAGTGGCTCAATGCTCATAGGTACAGATGCACAAACTATTGCAACCATTATGGAGCCTTTTAATATCATCTCTCTAGGGTTTAACTGTGGAACGGGACCTGAGCAGGTTGAAAAACATATTAAAACACTTTCTGAACTTTGGGGAAAACCTATAAGCGTGCATGCAAATGCGGGTCTGCCGCAAAACCGTGGAGGCTACACCTACTATCCAATGGGAGCAGATGAGTTTGCAGATAAACAGGAAAATTTCTTACAGTATGATGGCGTGAGCTTTTTAGGTGGTTGTTGCGGTACAACCCCGCAACATATCCGTGCCCTTGTCGATAGAGTTGCAAGAATCGCACCAAAAGCACCGAGTGGTTCCCAAGAAAACTCACTAGCTTCTCTTTTTAATACTGTTGTACTGAAACAACAGCCTGCTCCTCTGCTTATGGGAGAGCGATCAAATGCAACAGGCTCAAAAGCCTTCCGTGATCTTTTGCTTGCTGAAGATTATGAAGGTACCCTCTCTGTGGCACAGCAACAGGTGCGTGCAGGTGCACATGTTATTGATGTCAATGTTGGTTTTGCCGGTCGCAATGAAACAAAAGATATGAACGCCGTCATGGGAATGTATAACCAAAAGATTCCTATCCCGCTTATGCCAGACTCCACGCAGACAGAAGGATTGGAGATTGCACTAAAAAATATCGGTGGTCGTCCAATTTTAAACTCTGTGAATCTTGAAGATGGTGAGGAGAAATTTGATGCAGTTTGCCAACTAGCTAAAAAGTTTGGTACCACCCTTATATGTCTTGCTATTGATGAGGTTGGAATGGCAAAAACAGTTGAAGATAAACTCGCCATAGTCGAGCGTATTATCAAACTTGCAACTGAGCGTCATGGGCTTAAAAAAGAGGATCTTGTCTTTGATGTGCTTACCTTTACACTTGGGTCTGGTGATGAAGAGTATCTTGATGCCGGCATCAATACCATTGAGGCTATTCGTGAGCTACACAAGCGTCATCCTGAAGTCGGCACTACTCTTGGGCTTTCAAATATCTCTTTTGGTCTTGATAAAGATGCACGCCCATATCTCAACTCTATGTTTTTACACCACTGTCTTGAAGCAGGTCTGACATCTGTTATTATCAATGTTAAACATATCATCCCGATAAATAAAATAAGCGAAGAGGAGCAAGAGATTTGCAATAATCTTATCTTTAATCGTGGAGAAGACCCGCTCTTTAAGTTTATTGAGCACTTTAGCTCAAAAGAGGCTGTTGATAATGAAGCCGAAGATGCCGAGTATCTGGCGATGAGCGATGAAGAGAAGATTGCAAAACTTTTGATGGATGGCGATAAAGATAGAATGATCCCTCTTGTTGAAGCGGTGCGTCATCGCATTGCTCCTGAAGTGATTGTCAATGAAATTCTCATTGATGCGATGAAAGTTATTGGTGAGCTCTTTGGTTCAGGGCAGATGCAACTTCCTTTTGTGCTTCAATCTGCAGAGACAATGAAAAAGACGGTTGATTACCTTAACCCTTACCTGTCGAAAGTTGAAAAAGAGGTCAATACAACTCTTGTCCTAGGAACGGTAAAAGGAGATGTACATGATGTTGGAAAAAATCTTGTTGATATTATTCTCTCAAATAATGGCTATAAAGTAAAAAATCTTGGTATCAAAGTAGAGCTTGAGCAGTATCTTGAAACTTTGAATGAAGGAGATGTTTCAGCTTTTGGAATGAGTGGATTGCTTGTAAAATCAACACAAGTTATGCTTGAAAATCTTAAAATATTAGAAAAAAAAGGCATTACTATTCCGATTTTACTCGGTGGTGCGGCATTGACACGCAGTTTTATCGATGATTTTTGTCGCCCTGCATATAGTGGTCCTATCTTTTACTGTAAGGATGCTTTTGACGGGGTTACTTCCATGAGCCGTATAGAGGCGGGCAATATGGATACAAATCTCCATCCCGATGCTCCTAAGATTGAGAAAAAAGAGCAAAAAGAGATTATCATCCCTCCATTTGAGAAGATAAAAATGCCTTCACGCAAGGTTTTGGTTCCAACTCCTCCATTTTGGGGACGCCGTGAGATAAAGCTCACGCAACAACAAAGAGAGATGGCCTTTGAGTGGATAAACCATAAACTTCTTTTTAAATCACGCTGGGGATATACATCAAAAGGTATGAGCAAAGAGGAGTATCAAAAACAGCTTGATGAGGTTGTCTGGCCGGCTTATGAAAAGCTCAAACGCCGTTTTATTGACGAACAGCTCTTTGAGCCGACGATCCTTTATGGCTATTGGCCGTGTCGCAGTGATGACAACTCTCTGATTATTATTGACGCAAGCGAAGGGTGGCACTCTGAGGATGAAATAAACCGTGAGCCACTTACGAGTGTTATAGGGCGGGCAGAAGAGATTTTTACTTTCCCAAGACAAAGAAAGAGACCACACCGAGCTCTGAGCGATTATTTTCATACAGACCGTCATGATGTTATTGCTCTTACCTGCGTCAGTGCAGGATCTAGGTTGAGTGAAGTTGAGCGTGAGATATATGAGCGTGGAGATTATACGGAGTATTATCAATTTCATGGACTCGGCGTCGAGCTTGCAGAAGCACTTGCAGAGATTGCCCATAAACAGATACGACTTGATTTAAACATTGCAAAAGATGAAGGAAATACATTGGCAGATGTACGCATGAACCGTTATCAGGGGAGTCGCTACTCTTTTGGTTATGCAGCCTGTCCAGATTTAGAACTCAATCGTCCACTCTTTAATCTTTTAAAACCGCAGGAGTTTGGCATAGAGCTAAGTGAAACTTTTCAGATTCATCCAGAGCAATCAACATCTGCATTAGTGGTGTATCATCAAGAGGCCAAATATTATAATGTATAACTACCTGCGTCTATAAGAGAGTGCCTCTAAAAGGTGCTCTTTTTTTATATGCTCTGAATTGGCTAAATCTGCTATTGTTCGCGCAACTTTCTGTATTTTTTTAATACTCCTAAATGATAGGCGAAAACGATTAATTGCCATATCTAGGGTAACTGTTGCATCTTTTTCCATTATACAATACTGCTCTATAGCACCATCATCTAACTTGGCATTAAAGTTGTTTTGTCCTCTCTTTCTTGCAAATATATGTGCCTCAACAACTTTTTTATGCAACTCTTTAGAAGAAAAACTTGACTTATCATCAGACTTGACATTTTGCATCGTCACATAGATATCAATGCGATCCAAAAAAGGTTCAGAGAGTCTGTTTTTATATTTTTGAATCTCTAGCTCATTGCATCTGCACTCTTTGTGTTCATCTAAAAGATTGGCACAAGGGCATGGGTTCATCGCTCCGACAAACAAAAAGTTCGCAGGATATTCTACTTTGGAATTTACGCGTGATATGCGGATCTTATTGTCCTGCATAGGCTCACGCAGAGCCTCTAGAACTGATTTGGAAAAATATGGCAATTCGTCAAAGAATAAAATACCATTGTTTGCAAGTCCTATTTCACCGATGCGTGCCTTATGACTCCCACCCCCAAAAACAGAAGCAGGAGTAGAGGTGTGATGCGGATTTTTAAAAGGACGATGCGGTTTAAAGTCCGGTTCATTACCTTCTAAAACCTGTAATTTTGCAAAATCAAGTATCTCTGACATCTGCATTGGCGGCAAGATGTAGCGAAGTCGAGAAGCTATCATACTTTTCCCACAACCGGGACTACCCTCTAAAAGCAGATTGTGCATCCCCGCAGCTGCGATGAGTGCTGCGCGTTTTGCCACTTCTTGACCTTTTACATCAATAAAATCCTCTTCATACTCTTCAATATAGTAATATTTTTTATTGCCTAGTTGATAAAAAGGGTACTCTATGGCGCTGTTAGATATTGATGGTGTTATCTGCTTTTGATTTTTTAAAACTTCCATCGCCTCTTTAAGTCCATTGACTCCGTAAAAAGCAACATTTGGAATTTTAGAGAGCTTCTCTAGCGATTCTGCCGGTACGATTACCTTGTTTATCAAGCCTTGATTTGCTAAAGAGAGAATGAGGGGATAGAGCTGTATATTCTCTTTTACATCACCTGAGAGTCCAAGCTCACCAAAAATGAACCATTCATCAAAATCTTCTACTGCATCATTAAGCAAAATTAAAAGTGCAATGCTTAGATCAAAATGAGAGCCTGATTTTGAGAGTTCACTTGGAGAGAGATTGAGTGTTATGCGTTTTGGAGGAAAAGAGAATTCATTACTTAACAGTGCTGATTTTACTCGTTCTTTAGCTTCTGATATGGCAGTTGAGACCATACCGACAATGGAAAATGATGGCAAACCTTTTGTTAGTGTTGCTTCCACCTCAACAACTTTAGCCTCTATACCCTCATTTGTAGCACACTTTATCTTTTTCATACAACAACCTCATTGCAACTATCTGCATCTTAGTAAATTTTTAAATTGGTTTGGAGAAATATGACAAAATGCCATATTTGTTATGCAGTTTTTTTGGCTTTTCGCTCTTTTTGGAGTTTTTTATACTCTTTTTCAAACTTTTTACGACGCGCATAAGAGAGTTTGTCAATAAATAAAATACCATCTAAATGATCCATCTCATGTTGAATAGCAATAGCCAAAAGCCCATCTGCTTCAAGTCTCTTAGTGTTACCGTTCCTATCTTGATAGTTGATTGTTACTTTTTCACAGCGTTTTATATCTTCATAAAACTGAGGAACACTGAGGCACCCCTCTTGATATGTTGTCTCACCCGATTTCTTTATAAGAATCGGGTTTATAATTTCTAAAAGATCTTCGGGAGACTGCTCTCCATCCTCATCGGGAATGTTTAAAATAAACGCACGAATAGGATGTGCAACTTGAATAGCCGCAAGCCCTATGCCGTTTGTGTTTATCATTAGCGGATTCATAGCATCTAAAAGCTGATGAAGTTTTTCATCAAAAACTTTAACCTCTTTAGACTTCTCACGCAGATGTTTATCCGGATACTCTACTATATTTAACTTCATCTCTTAAAACTGTTTCCTATTTTCTAAGTGAAACTGCATAATTTGAGTTTTTAACTCATACGCTTTTTCTTTGGACGGAAAAGTTTGGGTCGATGGGAGACCTATTATCCCAACTACTTCTACTCTCTATCGCTCTTTTGTAAAACTTCATCGATCATACCATACTCTTTTGCTTCTGCGGCACTCATAAAGTTGTCACGATCTGTATCGAGTTCTACTGTTTTTACATCTTGAGAGGTATTTGCTGCCAAGATTTCATTGAGCTCTTTTTTCATACGAAGAATCTCTTCAGCCTGAATAGCGATATCTGTTGCCTGACCCTGTGCGCCTCCAAGCGGTTGATGAATCATAATGCGTGCGTGAGGCAGTGCATAACGCTTGCCTTTTTCTCCACTAGAGAGTAAAAAAGCACCCATGGATGCCGCTTGACCTATACAGATAGTCGTTACATTTGGACGAATGTAGTTCATTGTATCATATATTGCCATACCGGCAGTTACTACACCACCTGGAGAGTTGATGTAGAAGTAGATATCTTTTTCAGGATCTTCTGCTTCAAGAAACAAAAACTGTGCAACAATTGTAGAGGCAACAGCATCATTCACTTCACCGCTAAGCATAACGATTCTATCTTTTAAAAGACGAGAGTAGATATCATAAGAGCGTTCACCACGCCCTGTTTTTTCCACTACATAAGGAATATAGCTCATACTATTCTTCTATCTTCTTGTTTAAAAGTGTAGTGAGAACTCTATCCTCTACCATTGACATCTGAATTGCCGGAAGATAACCCGTATCTTTGTATTGTTCATATGCTTTTTGCGGATCTTGACCCATTTGCATTGCTTCAAAGTAAATAGTCTGCATCACCTCTTGCTCTTCAACTTTTACACCAAGTTTTGTTGCAAGTGCGTCGATGATAAATGTTGCTTTTACACTTTTTGTTGCTTCATCACGAAAAGACTCACGCAACTCTTCAAGCTTCTCTTTGTTCTCACGCAACTCTTTAATCTCATCTTCATTCATAGTAGAAGCTTTTTTATTTACTGCCATATCGATCTCTTGATCAACGATAAACTCCGGAAGATCAAAATCATTTTTTTTGACAAGTGTCTCTAAAAGTTTTGGTTTTAGCTCTTCATTGTAAAGTTTTGCAAGTTTTTCCTGCTCCAATGCTTTTTTCATCTCAGTTTTAAGTTCATCGACCGTAGTATCTTCTTTGCTTAAAAGTTTTTGTGCAAGTTCATCATTTACTTCTACTTTATCTTTAACTTTTATCTGGTTTACTTTTACTTTAAATACTGCATCTTTGCCGGCAAGATCTTTAGAGCCATAGTTTTCCGGGAATGTTACATTGATCTCTACTTCTTCATCGCGTTTTATACCGATGAGTTGGTCTTCAAAACCTGGAATGAACTGCCCCGAACCTAAAAGAAGTTCAAAATTCTCGGCACTCCCTCCCTCAAAAGCTTTTTTATCAACAAAACCTTCAAAGTCGATTACTGCAGTATCACCCTCTTTCATTTTGCGGTTACGCTTAATATCTACTAATGGTGCTTGCCCTTCTGCAATCTCTTGGATTCTTTTATCTACTTCTTTATCTGTAACTTCCGGTTTTTTAAAGTCCGATACTAAACTATCAACATCATCAAGATTAATCTCCGGACGCTGTGCTACTTTAATAGCTACTTCAATTTTTTCGTCACTTTTGTCAAACTTGGATATAGTCGGCTCACCTATTAAAGAGTCATTAGAGATATTTAACGCATCTAAACCTTTAGAGAGCACCTCACGCAATGCTTCAGCTTCTGCATCTTCAACAAGTTTTTGCCCATGCTGCTTCTTGATGATTGCTACAGGAACTTTTCCTTTTCTAAATCCTTGAATATTTGCAGTTTTGCTTAATTGTTTAGCAATTTTTTCTATATTGGTATTCACCTCATCCATAGAGATTACCGCTTCGATTTCAGCATTTGCGCCATTAATTTTGTTCGCTTTGATTTCCATCAATTTCCTTCGCACTATAATTTGAGCAATTATACCAAAAATGTACTAATTTTTAAACAAGTGAGGCTTAAAGTTTAAAATCAGTAGCCATACCACTGCCAAATCTATCATCACATCAGCAAAATTAAAAACGGCAAAATTAAATCCGCAGTGCCAGTAGACCATATCGACAACACCTTCATGAATAAATCTGTCATAGATATTTGAAAATGCACCTCCTAAAAAGATTCCAGCCGGCAGTGCATAGGAGATTTTTTGCAGATATATCACATAGATAAAAACAGCTGAGACTAAAAGCAGTTGAATATATTTAAGGTAGTCATCCAAAAATGCAAACATCGAAAATGCTATACCTTTATTATAGACAAGTATCAGATCAATACAATCTGTGTAGTAGCGAAAACCTTCAACAAAAAGAGATTTAATGTTTTGGTCAATGATAAAGATACCCCCGATGGCAAAAAGAAGTACTGCTAAAAGTCGTAGCGTATGGTTAGTCATTGAGTGCCTTTTTAAAAAATGCTACAAGTGCATCCATTTTCTCTTCCATAAGTTTGCTATCTTTTGCTTCAAGCAAAACCCTGAGCTTATTCTCTGTGCCAGAGTAGCGAATCAACTGACGAATACCTTCACTCTCAAGTGCCTCTAACTCTTCACGCAAGCCATTAATATCATCAAGCGGTTTTTTCTCTTTTACATTCAAGTTTACTAATTTTTGGGGGTAAAGAGTAAAGGGACGCAGTGCGTCGGAAGCCTTTTTCTTTTTATCTATCAGAAGTGCTAAAACAGCAAGGGCAGAAACCAGACCATCTCCAGTCTTTGTAAAATCATACAGTATCACATGCCCGCTCTGTTCGCCACCAAAATTGATACCCTCTTTTTTCATAATCTCTAAAACATTCTTATCGCCAACATCTGAACGATAGAGCTTAAGTCCGTGAGCATCAAGATAATCATCAAGTCCTTTATTACTCATCACCGTAGCAACAACACCAGCACCTTGAAGTACGCCTCTCTCCTGCATATAGACCCCTAGCGAACCTAAAAGCTGATCGCCATCAACAATCTCACCCTGCTCATCCACAATAACGACTCTGTCGGCATCCCCATCAAGTGCTATTCCCAAATCTGCCCTATATTTGACTACTGCATTTTGCAGATCTTTTGTATAGAGAGCTCCACACCCCTCATTAATGTTAAAACCATTTGGTTTGTCATGGAGAATTATCACCTCGGCACCAAGCTCTTCCAAGACGGTCGGCCCCACCTTGTAAGCCGCTCCGTTTGCAGTATCAAGTACTATACGCATACCCCGTAAAGTCATCTTTACGGGAAAAGAGTTTTTTAGTTGTACAATATAACGCCCAATAACATCATCAATGCGTTTTGCTTTTCCTATCTTTTTGCCGGTAACTTGTGCCTCACGCAAGAGTCTATCGTTAAAAAATTTATCTTCTATTTCTCTCTCAATCTCTTTAGAAAATTTATCTCCATGCCCATCAAAAAACTTAATCCCGTTATCTTCAAAAGAGTTATGTGAAGCAGAAATCATAATCCCCGCATCACAACGCATATTTTCCGTGATGAATGCAATGGCAGGTGTCGGCATCGGTCCTACTTCAATCACATCAAAACCAACAGCCGTAAGCCCACTGACAAGAGCATTTTCTAGCATATACCCGCTCCTTCGCGTATCTTTACCTACTAGAATTTTGTTTGTCACTGCGTGAGGCTTGAGGTATATTCCCACTGCCATTGCTAGTTTCATAGCCACCTCAACACTTAAAAAACTCCCAGCCTCACCACGCACACCATCCGTTCCAAACAATCTCATTCTCTCTCCAATCCATTGTGTAAACAGTTTTAGTTAAAATTGAGCTATTTTACCACTCTTTAACTTAATTTTAATTATCTTTAAGCTATTATTTCGCACTTATTTCCAAAAAAGGACAAACTAAACTATGGCAAATCATAAGTCATCAATTAAGAGAATTCGTCAAACTATCGTTCGTACAGAGCGTAATCGTTTCTATAGAACTCGTCTTAAAAACATTGTAAAAGCAGTACGCTCAGCTATTGAAGCCGGCAACAAAGAAGAGGCACAAGCAACATTTCAGATCGCTAACAAACAGATTCATAAATTTGTTAGTAAAGGTATCCTTAAAAAAGAGACTGCAGCTAGAAAAGTAAGTCGTCTTCATAAAGCTGTAAATGCTATATAAGGCTAACACTCTATGTTAGCAGATAAACTCACTCCGTTTATCAACCGCTATAATGAACTTAGCCAACTGCTAAGTTCACCTGATATAACTTCTGATATCAAAAAGATGACAGAGCTCTCAAAAGAACAATCTTCCCTCTTACCTATCGTTGAAAAAGCAAAAGAGTATAAAGCACTTATTGAAGAGATAGCAGACTCAAAAGAGATGCTTAGTGACCCTGAAATGAGTGATATGGCAAAAGAGGAGCTCAAAGAGCTAGAGCCTCATATGCCTAAACTTGAAGAAGAGATTAAAATGCTTATGCTTCCAAAAGATCCAAATGATGAGAGAAACATTATCGTTGAGCTCCGTGCAGGTGCAGGTGGAGATGAAGCAGCTATCTTCGTGGGCGACCTCTTTGGTGCCTATAGTCGCTATGCAGACCTTAAAGGTTGGAAGATTGAGATTATGAGTACATCACCAAGTGATGCCGGTGGCTATAAAGAAGTGATAGCACTCATTAAAGGTGATCAGGTTTATTCTCGGTTAAAATATGAAGGTGGAACACATCGTGTTCAGCGTGTTCCACAAACAGAATCACAAGGTCGTGTTCATACCTCTGCTATTACGGTAGCAGTTATGCCTGAAGTTGATGATGTTGAGATTGAGATTAATGAAAATGATCTCAAAATTGATGTTATGCGTTCAAGTGGTTGTGGCGGGCAGTCGGTAAACACTACAGACTCTGCTGTTCGTATCACACACCTGCCCTCAGGTATCGTTGTAACGAACCAAGATCAAAAATCGCAACACAAAAACAAAGAAAAAGCGATGAAAGTCTTAAAAGCGCGTCTCTATGATCTACAGATGCAAGAGCAACAGTCTGAAAATGCATCAGAGCGTGCCGCACAGGTAGGAACAGGCGATAGAAGCGGGCGTATCCGAACCTACAACTATCCGCAAAATCGCATTAGTGACCATAGAATCAACTTGACACTTTACCGCCTAAATGAGATTATGAGCGGCGGTCTTTTTGATGAGATCGTAGAACCGCTTATTGCAGATAATCAAGCAAAAGTTGTTGAAGCTGCAGGACTTTAGTCCTCACGCTTCTAAACTTCCCACTCCGTCTCAAAAATCTTTTTCACCCATCCTTTAAAGGTAATTGTTCTCTCATTCATACCAAGATAAAGAGTATCTCCACTTGCTGGATAAACTTCAATATTGTTTTGTACTCTACTCTCTTTGTAGGCTCTGTAAAAACAAGCTGCCATTCCTGTTCCGCAAGCTAAAGTCTCATCTTCTACACCACGCTCATAGGTTCGCACATAAAGGTTACCATCTTCAACATACATTACATTGACATTGGCATTATAGATATAACGAAGTTCACGCGCCTCTTCTATATCAAACGCACTGCTGTTATCTGTAAATCTTACCAAATGAGGAACACCTGTATTTACGAGCCACCAAGAGTGGCCATTAAACTCTATAGAGTTATTAATTATTTTAGGAGAAGTAAGCTCTGAGAGTACCATACCGATTTTGGGCGTATTGTCTGTCACTTCTGCGTGAATAACACCTGCACCTGTGAGAAAATTCATAACCGCAGGTGCAAGATTATTGTTATAAGCATAATGAGCGCAGGCACGACTGCCATTACCGCACATATCTGCATGGCTTCCATCGGAGTTGTAAAACTCCCACTCAAAGTTATACTCTGCGTGAGGCACAGCAACAATGAGTCCATCTGCACCAATTCCCTTTTGGCGATGACAAAGCTCACGCGCCAAATCATAACGCTCTTCTTTTTTGTTAGCATGAAATATTACAAAATCATTTCCGTTGGCGCTATATTTTACTACTCTCATTTTTTCTCCTTTACCTGTTATATATCTTTTTTATCTTCTCTACAAAGTTCTCTACTTCATTTTGCAAGTGTTTAAGATTTTTTGAGTTATCTATCACCCAAGTTGCACGATCACACTTCTCATCAATCGGTAATTGTGAAGCGATACGCTTGCGTGACTCCTCTTTCGAGTAGCCATTTCGTTTCATGAAACGCTCCAACTGAATCTCACCGGGGGTATAGACAACAACACTCTCCTTTATTGGATAATTGGCATTTTCAAAAAAAAGAGGAATATCTATAAGATAGGGAAATTTAAAGCTGTCTTGTTTTTCACTCTGACGCTCAATCTCTCTTTTTATCTTTGGATGTAGATATGCTTCAAGTATTTTTTTCGCATCTGCGTGAGAGAAAATGAAAGATCCAAGTTTTGCACGCTCAACCTTTCTTTTGGAGATATACTCATCTCCAAAAGTCTCGCGTACCCACTCTATGGAGTTATCTAAGATCTTATGAGAGATATTGTCGGCATCAATAACCCGCATTCCATTGAGGGCAAGCAGGGAAGCAACTGTGCTTTTTCCTGTTGCAATAGAGCCGGTCAGTGCGATGGCATACTCATAAGCCATTAGTTTTTAATGATACCTTTATATATCTCGCGTACATTATTTCCCATAGCAAATGCAGCAGGATGTATATCTGAGTTATAGTATTTTAATCCATCAAGCATATCAGCACGCTGTAAGATGATATCTGCTGTTGGATGGTACTCTTTTGAGGCTAAAAGTGCCATCTTACAGTTCCCGAGATTATATGGCATTACAATTTTTGCATACTTGCCTAAGATGCTCATTAGGTTTCTATTCTCTTCTTCATTTTCAAGTGAACTGATGGAGATAACGACAAGCCCCGTCTTGTTTAAAATGCGATTGATATGTGCTAAAACTGCCGCGTCTTTTTCAATTTGACAAATTACTACATCATAAGCACCATCTTTTACCTCACGCAAAGCATTTGCATCTGCGGAGATTACATCACAACTGATAGCATCAATATGTTTTTGCACTTCGCTTACCAAAGGCACAGCCTCACTGCTAATTATAAGTATATTATTTGGTTCTTTATGCGTACATAACGGCACATGTACCATCATTTCATTGTATATAAAATCTTTCATTATTTCATCATCCTTATGCTTTTAACTTATCGGTAAAGTAAAATAAGAGGCTCATGGTCGAAGTGAGGATTGTCCTTGTTTTTATTTTACCAATAAGTTTTTGAAGTCGGAGAAGATTTTATCCACTTTTGGATTAATTTTACTTAATTATAGATATAATTGCAACAAATTAATACCTATCTCAGTTGTTGCCTGAGATTGTTACAAAAAATGTGATTTACCACAAAATTTGGAGTCTGAGTTATGAATCAAATTTCTTATAAAGATGCCGGCGTTGATATTGATGCGGGAAACAGCTTTGTTGAAAATATAAAACCTTTAGTAAAAAGTACAAAAATCTCCGGTGTTCTTGGTGGGATTGGTTCATTTGCAGGTGCATTTGAGCTTCCAAGCGGATTTAAAGAGCCGGTAATGCTTGCGGCAACGGATGGTGTTGGTACAAAGCTTAAACTCGCAATTGATAGCGGTATTCACAATAGTGTGGGAATAGACCTTGTTGCAATGTGTGTCAATGACCTTATCTGTAACTTTGGGACTCCTAGCTTCTTTCTTGATTACTATGCAACAGGTAAACTTGATGTAGATGTTGCTACAAATGTAGTAGCAGGTATCGCTGAGGGTTGCGTGAGAAGTGAATGCGCACTTATCGGCGGTGAGACAGCTGAGATGCCGGGAATGTACTCCGAGGATGATTATGACCTTGCAGGTTTTGCAGTAGGTGTAGCAGAAAAGAGCGAAATGGATAGAGTAAGCTTGGTACAAGCTAGACATAAACTTATAGCGTTGCCATCTTCGGGTCTGCACTCAAACGGTTTTTCTCTTGCACGCAAAGTTCTTTTTGAAAAAATGGGTATGAAGTTTGATGATGAATTTAATGGCAAACCCTTAATAGAGACTCTGCTACAACCAACAAATATCTATGTAAAGACATTTAAAGCACTAAAAGGTGAGATAGTAGCAATGGCACATATAACAGGTGGCGGAATTGTAGAAAATCTTCCGCGTGTTTTACCTGAAAATCTAATGGCAGAAGTACGGCGTGACGCTATTGAAGTATTGCCTATCTTTGAGCTTATGGGTGAGCATATAGCACGCGATGAGATGTTTCGAGCATTCAATATGGGTGTCGGTATGATTTTAGTCGTAGAAGATGTAAATGTAGAAAAAGTTTTAGCAACAGCAAAAGACTCTTATCTTATAGGTGAAATTAAAGAGGGCGTCCGTGAAGTGAAAATGGTATAAAATCAATAAATACAGCCTTATAGATTATAGGGTAAGTATGTTTGATAAAGCCACAGATAGAGACGGGAGATCAAAAAAACTTTAAATTTATAGTTTTATATTTTGACCCGAGTCAAATTTTTAGACTTTTTATTATATTACTATTTTCTTATCATTTGAGGAAAACTCTAAAATGAAAAAGAAGGAGAATAAAATGTCTAGTCATTTAAGTAAACTGGCTTCGCTTATTGTTGGAGTGTCTCTAGCGGCAACAGTTGCATCTGCTGCTACTGGGGGAGAGTTACAAAAAGTAATGAAAGCAAGAGGACTTACCGAGCACGATGTAATTCGTGCTGCAAAAACTTATACGCCATCAGGCGGGAGAGATGAGTTTATTGTATTTAGTTCCGGTGGGCAAAGTGGACAGATGATTGTTTACGGCGTTCCAACTATGAGACTTTTAAAGTATATCGCTGTATTTACGCCGGAACCATGGCAGGGATACGGATATGATGAAGATTCTAAAAAGGTTTTACGCCAAGGTAACATTCGTGGGCGTGAAATAAACTGGGGAGATACACACCACCCTGGACTATCTGAGAAAGATGGAAAATATGACGGAAAATGGTTGGCAATCAACGATAAAGCTAATCCTCGTATTGCTATTATTGATTTGCATGACTTTGAAACAAAACAGATTGTTGTCAATCCGGTTTTCAAATCAGAACATGGCGGTTCATTCTTTACTCCTAATTCTGAGTATATTATTGAGGCATGCCAATATGCTGCGCCATTTGACAATAATTACCATCCAATTGAAGAGTATAAAGAGACATACCGTGGGGGTATAACTCTATGGAAATTTGATAGTAAAAAAGGACGCATTAAGCCAAAAGAGTCTTTTGTGCTTGAACTGCCTCCATATATGCAGGATTTAAGTGATGCGGGTAAAGGTGCCTCTTATGGTTGGGGCTTTACAAACTCATTTAACTCGGAGATGTACACAGGTGGTATCGAAGTCGGTATGCCTCCGTTTGAAGCAGGTATGTCAAGAAATGATACCGACTTCTTGCATGTGTATAACTGGAAAAAACTAGCGCAACTTGCTAAAGATAAAAAGAACTATAAAATGGTTAATGGAATTAGAGTAATTCCAATAGATGTGGCAGTAAAAAACAACTCTCTTTTCTTGATTCCAGAGCCAAAGTCACCGCACGGTGTTGATGTTTCACCAGATGGTGAGTATATTACAGTTTGCGGTAAGCTAGATACACATGCTTCAGTTTATAAATGGAGTAAAATCAAAAAGCTTATTAAAAATAAAGAGTATGTCGGTAAAGATCTGTATGGAATTCCAATTCTCGATATGAAAAAATCGCTTCATGGTCAAGTAGAGTTGGGGCTTGGGCCACTGCATAACCAATACTCAAATGTTGATGGTGAGATCTATACCTCACTTTATGTTGATTCACAAATCGTAAAATGGAACTATAAAACACTTAAAGTTTTAGATAAGGTGAATGTTCACTACAATGTTGGACACCTCTGTGGAATGGAGGGAAAATCTGCTGACCCACAAGGTAAATATATTATCTCTTTAAATAAACTTGCCATTGACAGATTTGATCCTGTCGGACCACTACATCCACAAAATCACCAGTTGATTGATATAAGCGGTAAAAAGATGGATCTGCTTGTTGATATGCCATTACCATTAGGCGAACCACACCAAGCAGTAGCTATTCGTGCAAGCAAACTCCATCCTGCAGTTCGCTATAAAATGGGTACAAATACAAAAACCGGTAAACCGCATATCGGTAAAACGTTGGCAGGTCAAGAGAGAATTGTTAAAAAAGGTAACAAAGTAACTATTTATGCAACACTTGTAAGATCTCATATTAATCCTGAGAGAATCACAGTGAATAAAGGCGATATTGTAACTATTTATTTAACAAATCTTGAGCGTGCACAAGATGAGACACATGGTTTTACGATTGATAACTTTGATCTTCACGCATCGCTTGAACCGGGAGAGACTGCCGAGTTGAAATTTAAAGCAGATATAGAAGGTGTATTTCCTTACTACTGTACAGAGTTCTGTTCTGCGCTTCACTTGGAGATGATGGGTTACCTTATGGTTAAAGACCCTAATAAAAAATATGTAAGTGCACAAAAATTAAAAATGAAAAAGATGTCAAAAGCTGAGTTGGAAGCTGAGTATAAAAAAACTGTTGCGGTAAATAATGCGACAGATACGGTTATTCAGTCTGTTGTGAAATTCTTAAAAGAGAATCACTATGAAAAATACCCAACAGTAAAAGCACTAGTAGTTGATGCACTTGATCAATATGGAAAAATTCCAGGACAGAAGAAAAAATCTGATGCGGCTATAAAAGCTGGTGATTATGAAAAAGCTATTTTGTTTGAAAATATGATCTGGCAATATATGGTTAAAACTGCGGATGTCGGTATTCGTGCTAAAGATCTTCTTGTGAAAAAAGTCGCAACACCTCAATCTTCTGCTGCAGCAGCCGGCGAGAGAGCATTTGGTGAAGGTGGATGTGGTGGATGTCATGTAATCGGTAAAGTTTCATCAGGCCCTGACTTAACAGGTGTTCTTATGAGACATGAAAATGCAGAAAAATGGGTAAAAGATTTTATTATGAACCCAGCATCTAAATATAAAGATCCATATATTAAAAGTATGATTGATTATTTTAATCTAAAAATGCCTAATCAACATATGAGTGAAGAAGAGGTGAAAAATATCATCCAATACCTTAAATGGGTCGATAAAAATGCTAACTTATTCTAAAATAGAGTAAGGTTCTACTTCTTTTACACGGGGGAGGGCTCCCCCTCCTTTCTTGTTATATATTGATATATATCATTAATTTTCATACAGACTTTCGATACAATGATTTTAGTCTGTAATTAACTTTACGACCTAACTTTCACACCATAGAAATAGTGGCTAAAAGTCATCAAACTCTGTACGATAGTTAAGTTTATAATTAATACAAGGAAACACTATGCACCCTAGTTTAATCAAAGCTAAAATTTTTGCTACTTTAGCTCTGCTCATTTTAACATTTTCGTTTACACTGCCTATGATCGCATTTCATGGAACATTAAACAAAATAGATGCAGAGAAATTTGATGAAATCTCACTGTTTAGCAAAACAGTTTGGAATCTCTATAATCAAGGAAGATACAAGAGTGTTACTGTACCAAAAGAGGCTCATAATAATTTAGAAAAGATGATAGAGAGTGCCTCTGAGATTGGTGTAGCGTCACTGCCGATTTGGGCTGTGTCACTTGAGGCGCCAAACTATCCAAAAGAGGCTTTTCCACAGGGAATTCCTGTCTATTTTCATTTTGACGGTTACAGTGGAGAGGTTCATGAGATGAATACAATCAATCACTATGTTGGCATGGATCCAATGTGGATTGGTGGTCATTTTGAGCGTGCTATCGGTATCTATGCACTTCTGCTTCTCTCTTTGGGGATTGTTTTATTCATTGCATATGATCAAAAATATTTGAACTATAGTATGCTTATTCCTGCTCTATTGCCACTTGCTTTTATAGCCGATTACTCCTATTGGCTCTATTGGTTTGGACATAATTTGCATGATTGGGGAGCCTTTAAGATAAAACCTTTTATGCCTACTGTTTTTGGAGATGGAAAAATCGCACAATTTACAACACACTCCTATCCAACAATTGGTTTTTATATGCTTGTAGCGGTCAGTTTGCTTAGCATCCTTGCATTTTTCGCAAAACAAAAAGCGTTTAAAGAGTTGGAAGCAGAGAGATAAGATGAGATTTTTAGCACTTGCATTTTCACTTCTTATTGTTACGACATTAAGCGCAAAGAATGTACTGCAAGATGCTATTGACAGAGCGCCGGAAGGCTCTATTTTAAAACTTCCTGCCGGAGTCTATAAAGGTTCCATAGTCATAGATAAGCCCCTCTCTATTATTGGTAAGGGTGAGGGAGTCATTATTGATGGTGAGGATAAGGGCACGGTTATAAAGGTGAGAAGTTCTTATGTGACATTAAAGAACTTAAAG
Organism: Sulfurimonas sp.; assembly: GCA_024513425.1. Lineage (GTDB taxonomy): Bacteria > Campylobacterota > Campylobacteria > Campylobacterales > Sulfurimonadaceae > Sulfurimonas. Next base: position 40,571 of record JANEIH010000004.1, read on the forward strand.
ATTATAAACAGCGGTGACAGACATGAGAGAGTTGATGCTGCAATCTCTGTTAGTGATGCTTCACAATGTGAGATAAGCCATTGTACTATTGATGATTGTCTTTTTGGTATTGATATGCAGATGGTGCATAACTCTTTAATAGCCGATAATTATATCAGCTCAAAAGATGTAGCTCTTGGTCTGCGTGGAGATGGTCTTCGTTTGTGGTACTCCAACGATAATATCATTAGAGCTAACTCATTAGTAAAATCACGCGATATGGTTGTTTGGTATTCACATGGCAATGAGATAGTGGATAATTATGGCAAAAACAACAGATACTCTTTGCATTTTATGTATGCAGGAAAAAACCTGATAAAAAATAACAAGTATGAGCTAAACTCCGTAGGTATCTTCTTTATGTATTCGCAAGACTCTATTGCAATCGGCAATGTCATTAAGAGTTCTCAGGGTGCAACGGGAATGGGCATAGGTCTCAAAGATGTCTCAAACTTTACGATCAAAGACAACACGGTTTTGTACTGTGCGCAGGGGATCTATATTGATAGAAGCCCTTTTGAGCCGGGCACCCATAACGAGATAGAGAACAATAAGATTTTATATAATTCAGAAGCGATTCATTTTCACTCATTGAGTGAAAACAATATTATAAAGAACAATATCATTGCCGGGAATATTGAAGATATTGTCAATGACAGTAGAGGCTCACAAACAAATGAGAATGAGATAACTTCCAATTACTGGGATAATTATGAGGGCTTTGATAAAAACGGTGACGGTATTGGTGATACGCCACATAAGGTCTATCAGTATGCAGACCGGTTGTGGATGTATGATTCGAATGTAAAGTTTTTTTATGGTTCACCGGTGATTTCTCTGCTTAATTTTTTAGCAAAATTGGCACCGTTTACAAAACCACTCTTTTTGATGGAAGATGATAAACCGCGTGTGAGTAAAATATTTTAGAGAAGGGAAAATAGTATGGCAAAAAAAGTACAAACTGATAGAAGAGAGTTTATCAAGTACTCTACTTTGGGAATACTAGGAGTTGCATTAGGAGGTGGTGTTGTATTTAGCCCCTATGCATTTCATGCTGAAAATAGATTGCGACCGCCCGGAGCAGTACCTGAAAAAGAGTTTTTAGCACTCTGTATTAAGTGTGGACAATGCCTTCAGGTGTGTCCTTATCACTCTATTAAACTTGCAGATATTGGACAAGGGCATGGCGTCGGTACGCCTTATATTGATGCAACAAAGCGAGGCTGTTACGCATGTAATGCCGTACCATGTGTTTTAGCATGCCCTAGTGGAGCTTTGGATCATAGTTGTGAAAAAGCAGAAGATATTCAGATGGGTATAGCTGTTTTAGAGTTCCCTGATAAATGCCTAGCGATGAGCAATATGCCTGTTCCTGATGACTATCTTGAGTCGATGAAGGAGTTTACAGAGTCTGTTAACAATGTAACAGAATTAGAGCTGCAACTGCTTGATAGAATGCGTGGATATGAGGGAAAAGCCTGTACGCTCTGTGCCGATATCTGTCCTGTTCCAAATCCTTTGAGTGCTATCTCTATGGTTAGAGATAGTGGCGGTGGAAACAAACCGGAGATTTATGATGGCTGTATTGGTTGTGGTGCGTGTGAAGAGATATGTCCGACACAGACACCCTCAATCGTTGTAAAATCACGAGTAACATACGAAGAGTATTACAATAAAGCATAGGAAATAAAAATGAAGAGTTTATATTTGGCATCGTCTTTTGTATTGATTGTAGGTCTTAGTGCGTGTAGTGACAACTCGCAGGAGAAATCACAAAAACAAAAAGTAACACAAACTACATCGGCTACACCAAAGATAGAGATTATGCAAAATAGTGATGCACACGCAATAAAAGTAGAACAAAAGAGTGGAGATAAGACAAAACGAAGCTCATACTATTATGACTACGGTAAGAAGAGTGAGTATGATCAAAATGCACAGCCGGCAAGAACAGCCATCGATGCAAATATGAATGTGCGTTCCCCCTATGAAGAAGTGAAAGTCTCTATGCTTGTAAAAAAACTAAGTAAGAACTTTGTAGTGCGATGTTCTCCTTGTCATAATGATTATGCAAATGGGATTATCGGACCATCACTTTTAGGAAGAGATGCTGATTTTATCTATGGGAGAATTCAGGATTTTAAGAGTGGTAAAAAGTCAAATCCCCTAATGAATGACCTTGTCAATATGATGAGTGACAAAGAGATAAAGAGTATGGCATATGAGATATACAACTTTAACAAAGAAATTAAACAGATGAGGAACAAATAATGAAAAATATAATCGTAGGAATTTTAACACTGATTATTTTTGGTCTGATGGCATGGACAGCTATGAATGGCGGTGCTTATAATGGTGGAGAGCATGGCAAAGTTATTGCGGATCTTGGTAACAGAAGAGCTGCACAAACAGTTGCGGTGGTTGAAGAAAAAAGTGATAGAGAAAAAGAGACAGAAGAGTTGAGTGCCCTGCGTGAGAAGGCTGGAAATATCGGAGGGTTTAAAGTGAGTGATGCTTACAAAAGCAAATGTGCTTCATGTCATGGTGTTGATGGTAGCGGAATGCAGTATGGAAAAAAACTTATGGGACCGAAACTTTTTGGACAAGATGCAGAGATGCTTTATAAAAAGCTAGATGACTTTAAATCAGGTCGTAAAGAAAATATGGTTATGAAGGGATTGTTACTGCATATTTCCAAAGATGATTTGAGAAAGTTTGCTGATGAGATAGGAGAGTTTCCGGCTCGTGCAGAGGCACTAAAAAACGAACAATAAAAGAGACTACAGGATAAAATGATGGATAAGTATAACAATAGAGAAACGATAAAAAGAGCTACATTCTGGTCAACTTTTTTCAACAAAACAAGAGATGGAAAAAGAGTTTTTAGTTATCGTATGAAGCGGTGGATACTTGTTATCGCAATCCATCTACTTTTCTTTTTATCGTTTGCTATTGATATACAGACACTAGAAGGAACTCTTAATGGATCACGCTTTTTAGGTTTTCATATGATTGATCCTTTTGTAACCTTAGAGATGTTGATGGCTGAGCATCACCTCCATATAAACATCATTATCGGAGTCAGTACAATAGTTATATTTTATCTGCTTATCGGCGGAAGAACTTACTGCGCATGGGTATGTCCATATGGCATTCTCTCCGAGATTGGAGAGAAGTGGCACGACACGCTTGTCGATAAAAAAATAATAAAAGAGAGAAAGTTTGACCATCGTATTCGTTATATATTCTGGATAATTTTCCTTGTGTTGTCTGCAACGAGTGGTTATCTTGTCTTTGAGACATTTAATATTGTAGGTATTATGAGCCGTGCGATTACCTATGGTTGGAGCTTGGTGCTTATTTGGGTTTTTATAGTACTTGCTTTTGAGATCTTTTTCTCACGCCGTGCTTGGTGTACTTATATCTGTCCCATTGGAACAACTTACGGTATGATAGGAAAAATCTCAGCTCTGCGAGTTGAATGGAATGATAATTGTGACCACTGTATGGTCTGTCATGATGTCTGTTTTGAGAATCAGGTGTTAGAGGTTACAAAGGCAAAATATGATAAACAAAGAGAAGAAGAGGGGATAACAAGAGAGTATATTACGGGTGCAGATTGTACACTTTGTGGACGCTGTATCGATGTCTGTCATGAAGATGCTCTCAATTTTGATTTTAGACTTAAAAGTTTGGTATAGATATGATAAAAGTAAATAACATAACAAAGAAATTTGGTTCACATATCTCACTTGAGAATATCAATTGCGAGTTCAATAAAAATGAATCAATTGCTTTAATGGGTGCAAATGGGGCCGGAAAAACTACACTTATTCGCTCCATTATGGGTTACTATCATTTAGATGCAGGAGAGGTGCTTATTGATGGGCTCAATCCTATAAAACAGCGTGTTGAGGTACTTAAGCATATCAGTTTTGTTCCTCAGCTTCCACCTCCAATCAAGCTCAATATTGAAGAGTTGATGCAATATATCTCTGTGAGCGCAAATGTTGATAAAGAGCTTATGAAACACTACGCCAATGAGATGAAACTCAATATCAATGCAAACCTAAACAAATCTTTCTTTAAACTTAGCGGAGGAATGAAACAAAAGTTGCTTATTGCTATTTCTTTGGCAAAAGAGAGTGATATCATCATTTATGATGAACCAACGGCAAACCTTGATCCAAAAGCACGAGATGATTTTTACAGACTTTTAAAGCAGAATGAAAAAGAGAAGGTACTGCTCTTTGTGACGCACAGGCTTGAAGAGGTAAAAGATTTGGTAAACCGTCAAATCTATATGGATTTTGGGAAAATAGTTCCAGATGAGAGATTTTAGATGAAAAATTTATATTTAATAGCCTATCTTGATCTAAAAGAGTCGATTCGGGCAAAATGGTTTCTGGTTTACTCCTTGGTTTTTGGTGGACTTATTGCTCTGTTTTTTATAGCAGGAGTAACTGAATCGCAGGTGATGGGTTTTAGTGGTCTAAGCCGATTGCTTTTGATGTATATTCAAATTACTATTGTGATTTTGCCTATATTTATTTTGATAACAACAGTGCGTTCAATATCAGGAGATAGAGACAGTAATATTTTAGAGTATATGCTCTCTTTTCCAATCTCACTCAAACAGTATTATTGGGGGAAAATTACAGGTCGTTTTATTACAGTCTATCTGCCGGTGATTTTTGCGATGATAATCGCTGTAATTTATGGAGCTTTTAAGGGTGCTGATATTCCATGGAGTATTTTTTTCTTATATATAGGAGTTCTTTTTGCGATGAGCGCAACATTTTTAGGGATTGCTTTTTTCATCTCTTCATTTGTTAAATCGTCTGAAGTAGCACTGGGGATTGCTTTTTTTATCTGGATATTTTTGCTTGCCTTTATTGATATTGCGCTCATTTCATTGATGATGCAGCAGCGTGTTGATGAAGGGCTTATCATCTTTATCAGTCTGATTAACCCTATGGAGATTTTCCGTGTTGCTGCTATTTCACTTTTTGATCCAGAATTAACAGTTATGGGACCTGTGGCATTTTATATTTTGGATTCGGTATCGCAAAGTACTTTTATGTTGCTCTCTATAGGGTATCCGCTTCTACTTGGTTTGCTCTTTGCATTTTTTGGGTATAAAATTTTTGAGAAAAAAGATTTGGTTTAGGAGATAAATATGAAAAAAATAACTACCTTACTGCTACTTGGTGTCAGTCTGCTTTTTTCTTTTGAAATGAATTACGATACAAACACAACAGGGCTTGTTCGGCATATGAAGGTCTATAAGTATCCAAGATGGGCTGCAAAGATAGAGCTTGCAAGTGGAGAAGATATATATTTTATATCGCCTAAGTCTATGTTTGAGTTCTACTTTAGACCGGGAAAATGGCCTGAGTTTAATATCAAGAGTGAGAGCGACTTTAAAAATATCTATGTAACGGACTATATTACTGCAAAAACAATTAAAGCAAAGGGTGCTTTTTATGTCTTTGGAGGCAGTGTTACATCACCCGCAGGCGATGATTTGGTGCCGTTTAGTTCTTATAAGCGGGCCGAAGAGTTTTCAAAACTACATAACGCAAAGCGAATTTTTGGTTTTAGAGAGATAAGCCGAGGGCTTATAAACTGGTTAAATGACAGCCTATAGGAGAGAAAGATGATACGGAGTTTGTGGATATGATGAAAAAGATTCGTAAATTTTACTAAAATTTCAAAAGTGATAAAGATGAAAATGCTTCTCCTGCTCCTCCCTCTTCTTTTATCTTTAAGTGCCAATCAACTACAAGAGGCGATAGAAAAAGCCAACCCTCACGCAACCATTAAACTTCAAAGCGGGCATTATAAAGGCAATCTTACTATTAATAAGCCTTTGACTATTTTAGGAGTGGGTGAGGATGTTGTAATCGAGGGGGATGGTAAAGGTAGTGTCATTACCATTACAAGTGCTTTTGTCCACTTGAAAAATCTTACAATTAAAAGCAGTGGAGAGTGTATGTATACGCTTGATGCCGCCATCTCAATGCACAAGGTACATAACTGCAGTATAGTTGCTTGCAGACTTGAGGACGTACTCTACGGTATTGATATGGATATGGTTACTGATTCTCGCTTTGAAGATAACTATATTACATCAAAGAGTTATGATATACCACTTCGTGGCGATGGACTAAAGATGTATTACAGCAGTAAAAATCTCATTAGAAACAACACTATTGAGAGAGTCAGAGATATAACGCTAAACTACTCACACAATAACAGCTTCATAAAAAATAAGTTTACCGCTAATCGTTTTGCAACGCATCTCTCCATGAGTCATGGAAATATTTTTAAAAGCAACAGCTATAGATATAACTCTGTGGGTATTATGCTTATGGGGACAAAGGAGACAAAAGTCATTGACAATAGCATAATGAGTTCAAATGGTGCGGCAGGTATTGCTGTGATGATAGGTGCAGTTGCCAACTTTTTATTTCAAGATAATATAGTGCGTTATAATGCCAAAGCACTCTATATAGACGGCAGAGAGAAAGAGAGGGGTATGAAAAGATTTATTATCAACAATGAGATAGCTTACAATGGCGAAGCTTTTCATTTTCACGCCACTATAAAAGATAACAAGATAATAAGAAATAGAGTTTTTGGAAATATTGATGATGTTGTCAAGGATATCAGCGGGAGTTTTGCAGATTCAAATATCATAGAGTATAACTATTGGGATAGATATGCTGGGTTTGACAGAGATAACGATGGTGTTGGAGATACCCCTTATAAAGTCTATCAATACGCAGACGCACTTTGGCACTACAACGAAAAAGTGAAGTTTTTTTATGCAAGTCCAATTATGACACTGCTAAATTTTCTCTCACAACTAGCCCCTTTTATAGAGCCAAATTTAATTTTAGTAGATAAAAAACCTATCTACCAATCTTTTTGACTCTTCTAACAACTTCTTTGTAGTTAATAATTTCTTGACCCTTTTTAATCATATCTTTTGATTTGTGTGCTGAGAATCCGTAGGCCATAGGAGTAATATTCTCTGTATCATAGAGGGCTTTGCGTGCATCTATCCACTCTCCGGTGTCAAGATCTGTAATCCAAATGACTGCCCGGCTTGCCCACCCAATATGCTCTTCATTAAACCAGAGTATCACGCAACCGATATCATCAAACATATAGACTTTATTTGTTTGTGGATTAATGACCTGTGCAGTGTTGTGTCTGTCGCTGACGACCATGGCACAGCGTGCACACATATCTCTGTCATAGTGAACTTGACGGGCATTGATATTCGCCTCTTGCCCACACCCTGTAAAGGTAAAAAGAGTAAACAAGAGGCTCAATAATAAGATAAACAGTTTCATAATAAAATCTTTTTTATATATTTTATCTTATTATGTACTTTTGGGTGATGATTTAAATCAAGTTAAAATCTTCTCTTTTAAATCATCTTCATTCAGTTTTTCACTTATATATTTGATAACGACAACTTTTTCTGTCTCATTGATAAACCACTCTGCAATATGTTCACTCTCTAAAGTGTTTAGCTTGTCAAAATCAACTCTGTTTTCAGAGATAACAAGATGAGAATAGCCAATAGGGTTTTTCATCTTCACAGCTGTAAAGATAAGCCAAGCAAAAGCAATACCCCCAATAGTAAGACCAAGCGACTCGCGTGAGTTAATATCAAGATAAAGCCCTGCAAATGTACCGCCGATAAATGTAAAGAAGTATGCAACAGAGTTTGCGATACCAAGTGCTGCACCCTTTTGGTGTACTTTTGCAAATTTAGAGATCATTGATTGAACGAGTGGCTCCATCATATTAAAAGCGACAAAGAAAAAGATAACCGCTGTAATGAAAACTCCACTAGAGTCTGTAAGTCCCATCATTACAAAAGATGCACTAAAGAGAACGATTGAGACCATAAATATCTGTTTAGGAATATTGCGTTTTTCTCCAAACACCGCAGCTGGTCCCATTGCAATAAGTCCAGCTACCATTGCCGGTGCATAGACCATCCATAGTTCACTCTTTTCCCAGTTAAATCCATACTCAGGCTGTGTTAAAAACAGAGGAATGATAACAAATGCAGCCGTCATAAGCCCTTTTTGCATTGCGTTAATGATAATCATACTTAAAAGATTTGAATCTTTTAAGATATCTTTTGTGCTGGTTTTACCATGATAAATATGTTTGATCTTTGGTGGTGTTGGTACGCTGACAAATAAAACAACAATCGCAACAAGTGCCAAAACCGCAGTGATAACAAAGATAGAACCGATACCATAGTGTGCTGCAATAACAGGACCAAGAGCCATAGCAAAAGCAAAACTCATTGCAATAAACCCACCCATAATTGCCATTGCGTGACCGCGAGTTTTCTCTTCAACAAGGTCTGCTATCATTGCAGTGACAACAGATCCAATCGCTCCAGCTCCTTGCAAAAAACGACCAAGCATCAATGCATAGATATCTGTTGCATATGCACAGATAAGAGAACCGATTAAAAAGATTAAAAGACCAAGAAGAATTGTCGGTTTTCTTCCTATTTTATCACTCATACTTCCAAAGGGAACTTGAAAAATAGCTTGCGTGAGGGCATAGCCTCCAACAATTACACCGACTAAGAAAGGTGTTGCACCCTTTAGGTCAAGCGCATAAACAGAAAGAACAGGTAAAACCAAAAAGAGCCCTAAAAATCTCAAAAAGAGAATTAAGGATAGAGGAAGAACTTTTTTAAACATAGTAAAAGCCTTTTTTGAAGTAAAATTAGTATATAATTTGAAATTATAGAGCAACTACTATTTATAATTGATTTGTAAAATATAAAAGTAATAATTTAAAAGATAATTTAAGGAAGTGGTGTGAAAAAGTTAATTTTAGCAACATCAAACAAGGGAAAAGTAAGAGAGATCAAAGAGCTTTGCCAACATTATGAAGTAATTCCCTATATGGAGATTATTGATGCTTTTGAGATTATTGAAGATGCAGATACCTTTAAAGAAAATGCACTTATAAAAGCACGGGCAGTGTATGAAGCCTTGCGTGACAAGGATGCAGTTGTTCTTGCAGATGACAGTGGCATAAGTGTTGCCGTACTTGATAATGCTCCAGGAATCTACAGCGCCCGCTATGCAGGTGTTGATGCAAATGAGAAGGATAATCTTTACAAACTTATCAATACTATAAAAGCAAAAGGCGTAGAGAGCTCACCGGCACACTATACAGCGGCAATAGCCATTGTGACAAAAGATAAAGAGCGAACTGTTCATGGGTGGATGTATGGAACAGCTTTAACAGAGGCAAGGGGAGATGGTGGTTTTGGATATGATCCGATGTTTATCCCAAGTGGGTTTGAGAAGACACTTGGAGAGCTAGATAATGCAATAAAGAGAAAATTATCGCATCGCTCAAAAGCCTTGAGTTTAGCTTCTAAAGTATTAAAAACATTATAAAAATTTACAACACCTTATGTTAGTTACTCAACTTTCGCACATAAAACCAAGCTCTTTTTGCGTATAAGCACTGAGAACAGCGATAATCTGTAGAAAGTTTTTATTATCCTTGACAACATTTTGTATTTCAGAGATTTTTGTGAG
>JANEIH010000047.1 GCA_024513425.1 Sulfurimonas sp.
CTTATATCAGAAAATAAAAGGATTTACAAATGAGCAATAATATTTTTGAAAAATTAACACACAATATGACAGAAGCAATTGAGAGTGCGGTATCTTTAGCACTTCATAATAAAAATCAAGAAGTCGCATCAATACACTTTTTGTGGGCACTTTCAACAAATTCTGAGTCAGTTTTGAATCAGATGTTTAACAAAATGGGTATTGAAAAAGTAGCAATGGAGCTTGATATCAAATCCCAAGCTGAAAAGTTGCCAAAATCTTCATCTGTGACAAAAGAGAGCATTAAACTCTCTTATGAATTTGTAAAAACACTACAAAACGGTGAAGGTCTAATGGCTAAAAATGGTGATGCATATTTGGCAATTGATACATATCTCTTAGCGAACTTGCAAACAGCGCCATTTTCAGAGATTTTACCGAAGTATGTTGATGTAATGGAGCTTGCAAAAGAGTTTGAGTCTGCTCGTGATGGCGTGAAGATTGACTCTCAAACAGCAGATGAGACGCTTGAGGCACTCTCAAAATATGGCATTGACCTTACAAAAGAGGCAGCAGAAGGAAAGATTTCACCAGTAATTGGGCGTGATGAAGAGATCGCTCGTACGATGCAGATTTTAATTCGCAAAACAAAAAACAACCCGATGTTGCTTGGTGAACCGGGAGTTGGTAAAACTGCACTCGTTGAAGGTCTTGCACAGAGAATTTATAAGGGAGATGTGCCGACATCGCTCCAAAATAAACGCCTAGTCGCACTTGATATGTCCGCACTTATTGCGGGTGCTAAGTATCGTGGAGAGTTTGAGGACAGGCTCAAAGCAGTAATTGACGAAGTAAAAGAAAACGGAAATATTATTCTTTTCATTGATGAGATTCATACAATTGTAGGAGCCGGAGCAAGTGAGGGTTCGATGGATGCGGCAAATATCCTAAAGCCGGCACTTGCTCGTGGAGAGTTGCATACCATTGGAGCAACAACGCTCAAAGAGTATAGAAAATACTTTGAAAAAGATACTGCATTGCAACGCCGTTTCTTACCAATTAGTGTTGATGAACCGACAGTAAATCAATCTCTGCAAATCCTTCGTGGGATTAAAGAGAGGCTTGAAGCACACCACAATGTAAACATTACAGACTCTGCACTTGTTGCAGCTGCAAAACTCTCCAAGAGATATATTGCAGACAGGTTTTTACCAGATAAAGCCATAGATCTCATAGATGAGTCAGCGGCTGAGCTCAAGATGCAGATAGAGTCCGAACCAAATGAGCTTAGTGCCGCAAAGCGTAAATTATCTGAGTTTATGGTTGAAAAAGAGGCGCTTAAAATGGAGAAAACTCCTTCAAATGAGAAGCGTCTTGAAGAGATAGAAAAAGAACTCGCCGACATTGAAGAAAAGGTAAGAACTTTAGAGTCTCAGTTTCAGACTGAAAAGGAGGTCTTTGAGAAAATCTCTTCAATAAAAGGTGAAGCAGAGCAAAAACGCCGTGAAGCAGACCTTGCAAAAGCACAGTCTGATTTTAACCGTGCTGCAGAGATTGAGTATGGTGAGATTCCAAAGCTCCTCAAAGAAGAGAAATCACTCAATGAGCAGTGGGCAAGAATGCAAGAGAGTGGAACACTGCTCAAAAACTCAGTAAATGAAGAGTCTATTGCATCTATTGTAAGTCGTTGGACAGGAATTCCAATAAACAAAATGCTTCAAAGTGAGAAAGATAAAATCTTACATATTGAAGATGAGTTAAATAAAACTGTTGTAGGTCAAGAACGAGCTACTCACGCAGTATCGCGTGCTATTAAACGCAACAAAGCGGGTCTTAGTGATAAAAACAGACCGATTGGCAGTTTCTTGTTTTTAGGATCAACAGGTGTCGGTAAAACACAAACAGCCAAGAGACTCGCAAAGTTCCTATTTGACTCCGAAGATGCCATGATTCGTATTGATATGAGTGAGTATATGGAGAAATATGCAGTATCTCGTTTAGTGGGTGCAGCCCCAGGATATGTAGGTTATGAAGAGGGTGGACAGCTTACTGAGGCCGTAAGGCGTAAACCATATTCTGTAATTTTATTTGATGAGGTAGAAAAAGCACATCCAGATGTATTTAACATCCTCTTGCAGGTATTGGATGACGGACGCTTAACTGACAACAAAGGCGTGACGGTAGATTTTACAAATACTATTATTATCTTAACATCCAACATTGCAAGTGATAAGATTATTGATAACCCTCAAGGTGAGGAGCTTGACAATATGGTTATGGCTGAGTTAAAACAGGCATTTAAACCAGAGTTCCTGAATAGACTTGATGATGTCGTAATCTTTAATGCACTTGGTGCTGAACAAATTAAAGGAATCGTTGCAATATTCTTTAATGATATTAAAAACAAAGTTAAAGAGCGTGATATTGATCTCTCTCTTTCTGAGGAGGCAAAAGCATATATCGCAGAAGCTGGATTTGATCCTGTTTATGGGGCTCGCCCACTAAAGCGTGCGCTTTATGAGATCGTGGAGGATCGTTTAGCAGACTTAATCCTTAAAGGCACTGTAAAAGAGGGTTCTAAAGTGGAGTTTGCGATGGAAAATAGAGAGGTGGCAGTCAGAGTCTCTTGAGGAGTGTTATAGAGTTTAATTTAATTTTATTTTTTTAAACTATAATAATAATTATCAAACCATTACTTCTTAGGATGTAATGATTAATAAATATATTATACGAGGAAAAATTATGTTTAAAAAAATTATGTTTATGAGTTTATTGTTACAATCAGTTGCTTTTGCATATGTGACTTATATGCCACCACTTCTTGAGGTACCACCTTCTGGATCAGGAAAAATTACCTACTATACTTTCACGAGTGATCAAGATCCTACACATATAAATTTTGTTCAAATTCAAATTAAAGGCGGTTTTCGTCAAGGTAGTTGCAACCAAAGATTTGCCGCAGTTCGATATAGTGAAAATAATAAACCTTTAATAAGTATTATTATGTTAGCTATAGCAAATAAAACAAAAATCAGTGTTCTACTTAACGAAAATGATAGATATTTTGGGGATCGTTGTACGATAAGCAGAATTTCAGTAACTAATTAATATGAAAACAAAATTCAAAATATTATTATTGATATGTTTATCAGCAATAATTGCACAAGCAAATGATAGATATATTATTATCTTAAAAGATAAAAATAAATCTAGTTCTATAAAAACAAGTATTGCTTCGTTAAAGAAGAGAGAGACCACAAGAGAGACCACAAGAGAGATAGCCAATAGATTATTAAATATATCGCAAGTTAAAATATCAATGAGTTCTTCATTAAAAAATAATGAAAATAGAGTTGTTCATATTTACAATAAAGCATTAAATGGATTTTCAGCAGATTTAAATCCTGAAACACTTCAAAATTTAGAAAATAATCCAGAAGTGGAATCAGTTCAAAAATCTTATGAAGTAATTCCGATTTCAACTCAAAATCCGACACCTTCTTGGGGTTTGGATAGAATAGATGAAAAAGATAGAATTTTAAATCAACAGTATAACTATAACTATACAGGTAAAGGAGTCCATGTTTATGTGCTTGATACCGGAATCAATTATAGTCACAATGAATTCAAAAATAGAATAGGCAATGGCAAGGATTTTTTGGAAGATGATACTATATCAGATGATGAGTATGGTCATGGCACACATGTATCGGGAACAATTCTGGGAACAAATTACGGTATAGCAAAAAATGCAGTTGTTCACCCCGTAAGAGTTTTAAATTACGAAGGAAGCCTTGATGATGTAATCGCAGGTATTGAATGGATTATTGCCAACCATAAAAAACCGGCAGTAGTAAATATGAGTCTCGGTTTAGGAAAAATTGCCGTTGCCCCTGCTTGGAATGACGCAATAAATAGTGCAATAAATAACGGGATCGTTTTTGTCATAGCAGCAGGAAATTCTAATATTGATGCATCAAGAACTTCTCCTTCAAATGTAAAAAATGCAATTGTTGTCGGTGCGTCAACTATCGATGATAGTAAAGCTTCTTATTCAAACTATGGAAGTACTGTGGATTTATATGCACCTGGCAGTTCCATAACTTCTGCTTGGATAAATGGAAATGATAATACAAATACTATTTCCGGTACATCAATGGCAACACCACATGTAGTGGGTGTGGTTGCAAAATATTTAGAAAAATATCCAAATGCGACACCTAAACAAGTTTCAGATTTTATAATTAGTAGCAGTACTAAAAATAAAATTAGTAATCTTGGAGCCAATACTCCTAATAGATTACTATATGGATTGATTGATAAAACAGTTATAGTTACTCAACCTAATGATACAGCATGGTTAGTTCCTACTGTAAATTTGATGTTGTTTTAATATTTAAATATAACCTGCGATTTTTAATAAAGTTATACTAACAGCTGTTGAGCCTATTTTCCGTTGGATTTGCCTAACTTTAGATACTCCTTTAGCCAAAATAATCATCTTTTAAACAACTCTTGGATATAATCGCGAAAAATTTATCTAAGAGAAGTTTGCAATGGTAACAGTACAAAATCTTACAATGCGATACGGAAACAGAGTTCTGTTTCAAGATATCAACTTAAAACTTGACCGTCATAAGCGTTATGGACTTATCGGTGCAAATGGTGCCGGAAAAACAACTTTCTTAAAAATCCTCTCAGGTCAAATCAGTGAGTATGAGGGTGAAGTTATCATCCCTAAACAAAATAGAGTTGGTATTTTAGGACAAAATCAATACGCTTTTGAAGATTTTACTATTACAGATGCGGTTCTTTATGGAAACAGACGACTTTATGATGCTGTCAAAGAAAAAGAAGAGATCTATATGACAGGGGATTTTGAAGATGACGCGGTGAACAATCGTCTTGCAGAGCTAGAGACTATCTGTGTTGAAGAAGACCCAACATATGAGTATGATGTAAACATTGCAAAGATACTTGAAAATGTCCGAATTCCTGCCGAGAAGCATAGCGAACTCATGAGTACACTTGATTCGGCGGACAAATTCAAAGTCCTTCTTGCACAGGTGCTTTATCCAAAACCCGATGTGCTTTTCCTTGATGAGCCAACAAATAACCTTGATATTGAGACTATTAGTTGGTTAGAAGATGAACTACAGCGTCATGAGGGAACTATGGTTGTTATCTCACATGATAGACACTTTTTAAATGCCGTTGTAACAAACATCATGGATGTTGATTATCAAAAAATTCGTGAGTTTACAGGGAACTATGATGATTGGTATATTGCAGCAAATGTAATGGCGAAACAGATGGAGCTTGATAATGCCAAAAAGCTCAAAGAAAAAGAACAACTTGAGGCTTTTGTTCGCCGTTTCTCTGCAAATGCTTCAAAAGCAAAACAGGCAACATCACGCCAAAAGCAGCTTGAAAAACTCAATATTGAAGAGATTAAACCATCTTCTCGTCGTGATCCGTCTATTGTATTTAAAGCAAAACGCACCATGGGTGATGAAGCACTTGAAGTTAACCATATTTGCCACGCTTATGGCAATAATGAGGTACTCAAAGATATCACTTTTAAAGTAAATCCAGGTGAGAAAATTGCACTTATCGGCGGTAACGGTATGGGCAAAACAACACTAATTAAAATCCTCATAGAAGAGATGAAGCCAAGCTGTGGTGGAGAAGTAAAATGGGGTGCTACAATTGAGAACTCTTATTTTCCACAAGATACAGCAGATATCATTAAAGACAACGGAACACTCTATGATTGGTTGCGTGCATTTGATCCAAAACGCGAAATTGCAGAGATTCGCAACTGTCTTGGTCGTATGCTTTTTAACGGTGAACAGCAGGAGAAATCTATAGAGTCTATCTCAGGCGGAGAAAAACATCGTATGATGCTCTCTAAAATGATGCTTGAGGGTGGAAACTTTTTGGTTCTTGATGAGCCTACCAATCACCTTGACCTTGAAGCGATTGTAGCCCTTGGTGAAGCACTGCACAACTTTGACGGAAATGTTATTTGTGTCTCTCACGATAGAGAGCTACTTGATGCATTTGCAACGCGTATCATCGAGCTGCGTGAGGATCACACTTATGTTGACTTTCAGGGCAGTTATGAAGAGTTTGTTGAGGCTAAAGAGGCTGGCAAGATCTAGTTATGCCTGCTTACCGTAACTTTTTAGGACTTGGAATTGCGGGCAATTTTGCCCTGCATCTTATGCAAGCCGGAGAGCTTGAAGATTTTAAAGATGTTATCACTGAAGATGAGACGGCACCGAAGGGAATCTTCCCTTTTTATCTGCCATATGCAAAAACAACATCTGCTCAACGCCCGCGTGAAATTCTCTCTACTTATCCACTCTCAGCAACTACTATTAACTTACCAAAAGAAAATGTCAATATACAAGCAGAACCTGAAGTTGGGCTAATATGTGAGATAGAGTATGAAGACGACAAAGTAAAAAATATCACTCCGAAACAATTTGGCGCATATAATGATTGCTCCATCAGAGTTGGGGGTGCCGTAAAGATCAGCGATAAGAAAAATTGGGGTGAGAACTCCAAAGGATTTGCAGAGAAGCTCATTAAAATTGATATATTTTCAGAGGGCGGCATTATAGACAACTACAGTATCTGTAGTTTTTTGCGTCGCGATGGTAAGCTCCATGCTTACGGGGAAGATGTAGAGTTAAATGGCTATAGCTATTTTTATAAGAAATTAACAGACTGGATAGTCCGTCAAATCAATATCCAAGAAGATTTTGACCCGCTTGAAGATATCAAATATTATATCACATCCTGCGATAATCCTACGGAGCTTATTATCAGTATTGGTGCGACACGATATACGCCTTATGGAGAGAGTACTTTTTTGGCATCTGGTGATGAGATTATTGTAGCGCTTTATGACCATAGAGAAGAAAATATTGAGAGCCTTGTACAGGATTTACAAAATAACCTATATGCAAAAGAAAATAGAAGCATTTTGGCACAAAAGGTCATCTAAATGAGTAGAGGAAAAAAACTTGGATGCTTTTTTAAAGAAGATGACCCATGGCATCGCGTTTTACATCCAAATAACCTTTATTGTGTTGGTTGGCTTTCATAATTATCGGTAACCTCTCAACAATTTCAATATCAGGAAAAGCACTTATCTTATCTGGATTATTTGTAAGTAGTTTGATCTTTTTAATGCCAAAATGGTGCAGTATAAAAGTGACGATCTCATATGTGCGTTCATCTGTTGCAAAGCCAAGTTGATGATTGGCTTCTATGGTATTGTAACCTTTATCTTGTAGAGCATAGGCATTTATCTTGTTTAATAGGCCGATATTACGACCCTCTTGACGCAAATATATAACCATACCGCCTTTTTCATTAATGAGAGAAAGGGCATACTCAAGCTGATCACGGCAGTCACATTTTAAGCTTCCTATCGCATCACCTGTAAGGCACTCTGAGTGAACCCGAACGGCAGGTATCTCATCTAACTCTTCTACATATATGACAAGGTGCTCTTTTTGACCTTCTTTAAATGCTTTTACTTTAAAATCGCCAAATCGTGATGGCAAATTTGCTACCTCTGAAATCTTTATATTCATTAATTAATCTTTAAAATGGTAAAATCTTTTCTTCAAACACTATTATAATCAAATATAGTAAAAAAGGGTTTAAAAATGTTTCAAAGATTCCGTCGCACTCGGCTCAATCCGCATCTGCGTGCATTAGTGCGTGAGACGCATGTAAGAGCGGATGATTTTATCTATCCGCTTTTTATTAGAAGTGGAGAGGATATTAAAACAGAAGTAGCATCCATGCCGGGTGTTTATCAGATGAGTATTGATATGGCTATAAAAGAGTGTGAAGAGTTGAAATCTCTAGGGCTTTACTCTATTATACTGTTTGGTATTCCTGATGTAAAAGACTCCATCGGAAGTGATGCACTTTGTGAGTACGGTATCATAGCATCTGCTGTGCGTGAGATAAAACAAGCACATCCCGATATGTTTATTGTGACAGATTTATGTTTTTGTGAATATACAGACCATGGGCATTGTGGTATTATCAATGAAGAAAAAGAGACCGTTCTCAATGATGCAACACTAGATATTTCAGGGCAACAGGCAGTTATTCATGCAAAAGCAGGTGCAGATATGATAGCACCGAGTGGAATGATGGACGGCATAGTTGAGACTCTGCGTGAGGCACTTGATGAGGCAGGATACAGCGAACTGCCTATTATGGCATATTCGACTAAATTTGCTTCGGGTTATTATGGACCGTTTCGTGATGTAGCAGAATCGACTCCAAGCTTTGGCGACAGGGCCTCTTATCAGATGGATCCGGCTAACCGTCGTGAAGCGATTGCAGAGTCTATCAGTGATGAAGCTCAAGGTGCTGATATACTTATGGTAAAACCAGCTCTTGCATATCTTGATATTGTACGCGAGATAAAAGATAACACAACACTTCCAATGGCAGTCTATAATGTAAGTGGTGAGTATGCGATGCTTAAGTTTGCCGGAATGAATGATTTGATAGATTATGAGCGAGTAGTTATGGAGACAATGGTGAGCTTTAAACGAGCAGGTGCAGATATCATCATCTCTTACCACGCCAAAGAAGTGGCAAAAATGCTACAAAACAGACAAATTAAAGAAAAATATACTAAAATTACTGACAATAAAAGATAGGATTGTATCGTGAGACATTTTTTAACACTCAAAGATTATACAAAAGAAGAAATCTTAGAGATAATAAATCTGAGCCTTGAGATAAAAAAAGATCTGCAAGCCGGAATTTATAAAGAAGAGCTAAAACATAAAACATTAGCGATGATTTTTGAGAAATCTTCTACACGAACTCGCGTGAGTTTTGAGACAGGAGTGTTTCAACTTGGTGGGCATGCACTTTTTCTCTCTAATCGTGATATTCACTTAGGACGCGGTGAGCCTGTAAAAGATACGGCACGCGTTATTTCGCGTATGTGTGATATGGTAATGATACGAACATACGAGCACTCTATGATAGAGGAGTTTGCACGCTATTCAAAAGTACCTGTCATTAACGGTTTGACAGATTCTTATCATCCTGTACAGCTTTTGGCTGATTATATGACAATGATAGAGTATGGTATAGCAGAGAATGACGTGGTTGCTTATATTGGTGATGGAAACAATATGACACATTCATGGCTCTTTTTAGCCGCTAAATTAGGCTTTGAATTGCATATTGCAACACCAAAAGGGTATGAAGTAGAAGCTGAGGTACTACAAGAGGCACTTGCATTTGCAAAAGAGAGTGGGGCTGTCATTAAAGTTTCAAATGATCCTAAAGAAGCAGTTCTTGGGGCAACTATCGTAACAACAGATACATGGGCTTCTATGGGTCAAGAGGATGAGAAAGAACAGCGTATAAAAGATTTTACAGGTTTTATGGTAGATGATTTAAAGATGTCTCTTGCAGATAAAGATGCGAAGTTTTTACACTGTTTGCCTGCATATCGTGGTCAGGAAGTTAGTGAGGAGATTTTAGAGTCTCACGCAGAGATAGTTTTTTCTGAAGCAGAAAATCGTCTTCATGCACAAAAAGGTTTGATGGTCTGGTTGGATCGGCATAGAGACTAGTTAATATTTTATGTCGGTGACAGTTCTTATTTTTTCTATCATTGGAAGGGCAAATTCTTTGGCTTTTGTTGCACCAAAATCAAGAATATCTCTTACTTCATCCTGATGTGCCTGATAGTAAGCTCTTTTTTCTCTGTAGGGTTTAAAATACTCCCAGATGACATCATGCAGGTAGAGTTTAAAGTGTCCATGACCCTCTTTGCCATGCTTGTAGCGCTCTTGAAGTTCTCTGCATTCATCTTCATTTAAAAAGAGTTTTGCCATATTGTAAACATTACAGTTTTCATACTCTTTTGGTGCTTCCATCGGAACATTTTCAGTAACAATTTTTTTGATAGTTTTAAGCTGTTTTTTTTCTTCATCAAAGATCTTTACTGTGTTGTCGTAGCTTTTTGACATCTTTTGACCATCAATTCCGGGAACTGTTGCAACATTTTCTTTTATCTTGAATGTTGGAAGTTTAAATATCTCTCCATACTCATTGTTAAATTTCAAAGCGATATCACGAGCAATCTCCACATGTTGAATCTGGTCTTTTCCAACTGGAATAATATCTGGAGAGTAGAGTAGAATATCAGCTGCCATTAAGACAGGATAAGAAAAGAGTGAGTGGTTTGGAGTGATGCCTTTGGCAATTTTGTCTTTGTAGCTGTGAGCACGCTCTAAAAGCCCCATCGGCGTAAAAGAAGAGAGTACCCAATAGAGCTCCAATACCTCCTTTACATCAGACTGCACCCAAAAAATTGCTTTTTTAGGGTCAATGCCCAAAGCTAAAAAGTCAATTGCACTCTGCATAGTAAGTTCTGCTGGTTTTTTTCCATCTTTGACACTTGTCATTGCGTGATAGTTCGCTATAAAAGCAAAAGTATCACTCTCCTTTTGTGCATCGATCATCTGCTTGATAGATCCAAAATAGTTTCCAATGTGCAAATCACCTGATGGTTGAATACCAGTTAATACTCTCATATCT